>JBKJTJ010000337.1:0-9542 GCA_046590855.1 Actinomycetota bacterium | reverse complement strand
CATCTCGGTGCCCATCGGCATCCTGACGGCGATCTACCTCGTCGAGTACGGCCGCGGCCGGCTCGCGCGGACCGTCAGCTTCATGGTCGACATCCTCACCGGCGTCCCCTCGATCGTCGCGGGCCTGTTCATCTACGCGGTGTGGGTCACGACGTTCGGCCTGCAGCGGGTGGGTTTCGCGGTGTGCCTCGCCCTGGTGCTGCTCATGGTGCCGGTGATCGTCCGCTCCACCGAGGAGATGCTCAAGCTCGTCCCGAACGAGCTGCGCGAGGCCTCCCTGGCGCTCGGCGTCCCGAAGTGGAAGACCGTCGCGCGGATCGTGCTGCCCACCGCCCTGGCCGGCATCATCACCGGCGTCATGCTCGGCCTGGCCCGGGTGATGGGCGAGACCGCGCCGCTGCTGATCCTCGGCCCCTACAACAGCGCGATCTCCTCGAACCTGTTCGGTGGCAACATGGCCACCCTGCCCACGATGATCAACCAGAACCGCAACGACCTGGCGCTCGAGCCGGCCTTCGACCGGGTCTGGTCGGCGGCCCTGACCCTGATCCTGATCGTGCTGCTGCTCAACGTCGCCGCCCGGGTGACCGCCCGGTTCGCCAAGGTCTCCTGACCACCCCCCCTCAGACAAGGACCCACCGAGGCCATGGCCAAGCGCATCGACGTCAAGGACCTGAACGCCTTCTACGGCGGCTTCAAGGCCGTCGAGGACATCACGATGACCGTCGAGCCCCGCTCGGTCACCGCGTTCATCGGGCCCTCCGGCTGCGGCAAGTCCACCTTCCTGCGCACGCTGAACCGGATGCACGAGGTCACGCCCGGCGGCCGCGTCGAGGGCTCGATCATGCTCGACGACCAGGACCTGTACGCCGCGGACGTCGACCCGGTCGGCGTCCGACGTACCGTCGGCAAGGTCTTCCAGCGGCCCAACCCGTTCCCGACGATGTCGATCTTCGGCAACGTCGCGTCCGGCCTGCGGCTGAACGGGATGAAGAACAAGAAGGCCCTCGCCGAGGTGGTCGAGCGCTCGCTGCGGGGTGCCAACCTCTGGAACGAGGTCAAGGACCGGCTCGACAAGCCCGGCGCCGGCCTGTCCGGCGGGCAGCAGCAGCGGCTGTGCATCGCCCGGGCGATCGCCGTCGAGCCGCAGGTGCTGCTGATGGACGAGCCGTGCTCGGCGCTGGACCCGATCTCGACGCTGGCCATCGAGGACCTGATCGGCGAGCTCAAGGCCCAGTACACGATCGTCATCGTCACCCACAACATGCAGCAGGCCGGCCGCGTCTCGGACCGCACAGCCTTCTTCAACCTCGCCGCCACCGGCAAGCCCGGCCGGCTGATCGAGATGGACGACACCCAGCGGATCTTCAGCAACCCCAGCGAGCGCGCCACCGAGGACTACATCTCCGGCCGCTTCGGCTGACCCTCCTTCCTCCCCCCACCCCGCTTTCCTCCCTCCGACCGGCTTTCCTCCCCCGGACCGGCGTCCGAACGCCCTTTTGCGGCATTCGTCCCCGGCCGTGGGGAGGAAAGGGGGCGCATCCACAGATCGGCCGGACGTCCCGCCGTCCACAGATCGGCCGGACGCCGGTGCGCGGGCCTCGCGCGCCACGGCACCGTGCTGCGGTGGCCGACCCCGTCCTGCCCCTCGTGTTCACCCGCCGCGACGCCCTGGACGCCGGGCTGACCCGGCACCAGGTCGAGCGCCGGGTCAACCGAGGCACCTGGCGGTCGCTGCGGCGCGGCATCCACTGCCTCACGGCGGTGTACGACGCGGCTGACGCCCGGCGGCGGCATGAGATCGAGGTCAGGGCCGTCGTCCTGTCGCGGCCGGACGACGTGCTGGTCAGCCACCTCAGCGCGGCGTGCCTGCTGGGCTGGCCGCGTCCGCTCGCCGGCTGGGGTCCTGCGACGGTGACCGCGGCGCCTGGCGCACTGGCTCGAGCGCGCCGGGGTGTCGTCATCCAGGCGGCCACCCTGCGGACCGTCGACCGCACGACCCGCGACGGCCTGCCCGTGACCTCGGCCGCGCGCACGGTCGCGGACGTCCTGCGTCACGTCCGCGCTCCGGAGGCCGTCGCGATCGCCGACCACGCGCTGCGTGCGGGCCGGGTGACGTACGAGCAGGTCGCCGCCGTGCTCGCGTGGCAGCAGACCTGGCCGTACGCCGTCCGCGGCGTCGACGCGCTGCAGCTGGTCGACCCGCGGCGCGAGACCTGGATCGAGTCGTACTCGTTCGTGGCGCTGCACGAGCACCGCGTGCCGCTGCCCGAGCCGCAGGTCGAGGTGCTCGACGCCCGCGGACGGTTCGTGGCCCGGCTGGACGGGCTGTGGGACGACGCCACCGCGGCGGAGTCCGACGGCCGGGTCAAGTACGACCTGATGGGGGTGCTGGGGGCGCAGGCCGATCCGTCGGCCAGCGTCGACGAGCTGGTCCGCCGGGCCCAGCGCACCCTGGACGAGGAGAAGCGCCGGCAGGACGCCGTCTGCGGTCTCGGGCTCGAGCTGGTGCGGTGGGGCACGGCCGAGGTGCTGGCCGACCTGCCCGGCTTGGCGCTGCGGGTGCAGGAGCGCCGCGCGGTCGCGGACCCCGCGCGGTTCACCGGCCGGCTGCGCCGTCAGCCGCGGCCCGCCTGGCTGCCCCCGCCCGCCTGAGCCCCTTCCTCCCCCCACCCGCGTTCCTCCCCCCGACCGGTGACGAATGCCGCGGAACGGCCGCCTCACACCGGTTCCAGGCAGGAAAGCCGGGTGGGCTGACCGGGCGCCGTCCGCGTTCCTCCCCGACCTGCGTTCCTCCCGCCACCCGGAGACGAACGCGACATATCGTCCGCCGCACACCGGGTGGGCGGAGGAATGCGGGGTGGGGGGAGGAAGGGTCAGGGGGAGGCGGGGGCTGGCGGCACCACGCCGAGCACCAGGTCGATCTCGGCCGCGGTGAGGGGCCGGTCGCTGGACGTCGCCGCGACGCAGAGCTCACCGACAAGGGTGATCTCGTCCTCGAGGGCCACGTCGCGCAGCAGACGCTCAGCATCTGTCACTTGCCCGCCTCCCAACGCGCATCCCCCTACCGTACGGCGACCGGGCCCGTCCGGACCCCTCATTCGCCCAACTGGTCGCCGCCGCGCTCGCCACGGACGCCCCGCACCCCCCATCATGGGCGGGTGGAGACCCGCACCCGCGTCACCGAGCAGCCGGCACCCTCGCGCTCGGTCGCCGGCCAGCCCCGCCCGGACGAGCATCTGGTGACGACGCTGTCGCGCGGCGCGTTCGTCTACGCCACCTGCGCGCCGTGCGCATGGGACGGGCCGGGACGACGCGCCACGTCCAGCGCCGACAGCGACGCCGCACGCCACCTGCGCGCCTGACTCAGCCGGACGTCGGCCCGCCAGTTGGCGGGGTGGGCGTCGCAGTCCCGGACGGCGTGGGAGTCGGCGATGGCGACGGTGTGCTGTCCTGCTGGGCCGGCACGACCGTGCGGTCGATGCTGACCGACGTCAGACCCAGCCCGCCCACCGTCACGTCGTCGTAGGCCAGCAGGCGTCCGGCGTCCGGACCCGTGCGCCGCAGGTACAGCAGCGTGGCCTCCAGCGGCACCGGGGCACCGTCGGTCAGCGACTGCAGCCCGTTCGCCGTCAGCCCCGCGCCGCCTGTGCTCCCCTCGATCATGACCCGGGTGCCGGCGTCCATGCTGACCCGCCGGGCATGCAGGTGGCCGGCCAGCACCAGCGGCACCCGACCGAGCAGGGAGCCCAGCCGGGTCGGGTCGTGGATGACCGCGAGCTGCACCCCGGCGCCCGGGTGCGTGGCGTCGTACGCCGTGACGACGTCGGCGAGTCGCTGCACCGAGCTCACCACGACGTCCTTGGCGACGGCGTCGGCCGCCCCCTCGGACGCCGTGTCGCGCGGGTCGGCGACCCCGGTCATCCGCAGCCCGGCGACCGTGACGACCTGCCCGTCCAGGACGACGGCCCCGCGCTGGCGGCTGACGGCCGCCGCGAGCGAGGCCGAGTCGTGGTTGCCCCGGACGAACACGTACGGCACACCCAGGCCGCCGACCCGGCCGACGAAGGCCTGCTCGGCGGTGGTTCCCCAGGTGCTGAGGTCACCCGAGTCGACGACCGCGTCCACCTTGAACTGGCGCACCAGCCGGTCGGTGAGGTCGTATCCGAGGGGGTTGAGGTGGATGTCGCTGACGTGCAGGACGGTGACGACGTCGGTCTCGGTGCCGGGGTCGAAGACCGGCAGCCGGTCACCGAGGGCGTACAGCGTGGTGACCGACTGCACGAAGTCGGCCAGGCCCGACCGGTAGCTCTCGAGCCGCTGGGCCAGGGTCTGGGTGCGGCGCTGGACGTACGGCGCGCTGCTGAGCAGCCCAGTGAACCGCGGCTGGGCCAGGGCGCTGCCGTTGAAGGTGAGCGCGGTGGCGGCGGCGAGGGCCGCAGCCGCGCCGAACGCGATCCCGGTGCCGGCCGCGACACCTCGCCACCCGCGGGTGGCGAGGCCGACCAGCACCGCCGAGCCGATCGCGCCCGCGGCCAGCGCACCCGCGAGGGCCCGCAGCGCGGCTGCGCGCAGCGTGTCGGGGGCTTCCGCCTGCAGGCTGGCCAGAGCCGCCGGGCTCGAGACCAGCACCCGCGCCTCGTCGATGTCGACCGAGCGGATCGAGGCCTGCACCTGGATCGGCGAGCGGTGGGTGTCGAACCGGACGGCACCGACCGGGGGCAGGTCAACCGCGACGCCCGGGCGAAGGCTCGGGCGGATGCGCACGTCGACCGACAGCGGGCCGATGATGGTGTGCGCGGCGGGCGCGATCATCGCGCCCGCGACGGCACCACCGAGGCCGAGCAGCACGAGCGCGAGCAGCCGCAGCCGGTGCAGCACGGCGGCTCCCTCGCGGATGGGGTGTGGGGTGGCGTCGGGCTGGGAGCGCCTCACGGCGCGCGGCCGCTCGAAGCGGCTCCATGTGGGACCCGGGGCTACCGCAGCCCGACGCCAGCTCCCGAGGGAGCCCTTCCAGTATCTCAGGTCAGGTCGTGCGCGCGCCAGGCGCGTGCCGCGTTCTCCAGGTCGTCAGCCGTCTGCAGCAGTGACGCCGCGCGCCGGGTCGAGGTGGTGGCCGCGGCCGGGTCGGGCTCGTCGTCCGCGCGCAGCGCCCGGCCGGCGGCCACCACCCGGCAGAACGCCCCGGCCCGCTCGAGCGCCACCGCGAGGTCACCGGTGTAGACGCCGGTGAGGACGGCGTCGGCGAGGTCGCGCACCTGCTCGGGGCCGGGCGGCTGCGCGACACCCGCGATGACGTGCGGCACCTCGGCGAGCGCGAACCCGGCCGCGTAGTCGCGCGCCGCGCCGACTGCGTCGCCGCGCACCCACTCACGCACGACGTACAGGCGCCACAGCGCCCCGGGCAGCGATCGCGCCGGGCGCCCGGCCCACAGGTCGGCGATGGTGTCGAGGCCGTGCTCGTCGACCAGGCGCACCAGCCGCGCCGTCACCTCGGGGTCGTCCGCGCGGCGTCCGGCGTCGACGATCGCGGCGGCGCTCGCGTGCGCCGCCTCGGCCAGGGCCGCGGGGTCCTGGCCGCCGCCGAACGTGTCGAGGGCGTTCGGCCCGAGCAGCGCCGGACGCCGCGGGCGCGGGCCCTGCCCCGATACCGGACTCACCCGCTCATCCTCGCACCGCAGGCAGCGCGACGACGGCTCTCAGTCCTCCGGACGGCGAGGTGTCGAGCCGGATCGTCCCGCCGTGGGCGACCACGACGTCGCGGGCGATAGCCAGGCCCAGGCCGCTGCCGCCACCGTCGCGCCCCCGCGCCTCGTCCAGCCGGGTGAACCGCTCGAAGACCCGCGACCGGTCGGCCTCGGCGATGCCGGGCCCGTCGTCGTCGACGCTCAGCTCGACCTCGCCGGCCACCTGCTGGACGCCGACCACCACCTGGGCGCGCGCGTGCCGCACAGCGTTGTCGACCAGGTTCGCGACCACGCGGGCGAGTGCCGTCGGGTCGCCGCTGACGACGTGCGCACCGTCGCCGCGCAGCGTGACGCCGGCCTCGTGCCGGGCCACCACCTCGGCCGCCAGGTCGGTGAGGTCGACGTCGGCGCGCACGGCCGGCGCGCCGGCGTCCGTGCGGGCCAGCAGCAGCAGGTCGTCGACGAGGCGGGCGAGGCGCTCGACGTCGGTGAGCACGTCCGCCGCCGTCTCGGGCCAGTCGGCGCCGACGGGGTGGGCGAGCACGACCTCGAGCTGGGTGCGGGCCGAGGCCAGCGGCGAGCGCAGCTCGTGCGCAGCGTCCGCGACGAACGCCCGCTGGCGGGCGGTCGAGGCGTCCAGCCGGTCGAGCATGTCGTTCAGCGTGGTGGCCAGCCGGTGCAGCTCGTCCCTCGCCGCGGGCACCGGGAGGCGCCGCCCGCCCACCGTCTCACTGATCTCGGCGGCTCCGCGCCGCAGCTGGGCCACCGGCCGCAGCACCATCCCGACGAGCACCCACGCGAGGACCGCCACGACCGCCAGCAGAGCCGGGACGCCGACGAGCAGTCCGCGGCGCACCACCCGCGTGCTGTCGTCGACCTGCGCGAGCGGCGAGGCCACGAGCACGGTCAGCGGGTCGGCCGACGTCCCGGCCGCCGCGCCGATCACTCGCAGGGTGCCGTCCTGGGCGAGGTAGGCCCCGGCGAGGTCGCGGGTCGAGCCGGCCCGCACCGCCTGCACACCGGCCGGGTCGAGCATCGGGACGAGCCGGTCGGCTCCCGGCGAGGCGGCCCGCACCCGGTGCGCGCCATCGACGACCTGGACGACGGTGCTGCCGGCAGGAAGCGTGGCCGGCAGCCGGTCGTCGGCCGCCAGAACCGCGACGTCGCGGGCGCGGGCGCGGGCGGCGTCGTCCAGTCCGCCGAGCAGGGCGGCCCGCAGCGCGAGCACGAGCAGCAGCGCACCGGCGAGCAGCCCGACCGCGACGACCGCGGTCGCGACGAGCGTCAGCCGCGCCCGCAGCCCCACCGTCAGCCCTCGCTCGCGAGCCGGTAGCCGACCCCGCGGACGGTCTCCAGCGAGTGTCGCTCGAACGGGACGTCGATCTTGCGCCGCAGGTAGCCGACGTAGACCTCGACGACGTTCGGGTCGCCGTCGCCCTCCCAGACGTGGTCGATCAGCGCGGACTTGGTGACGACCTCGTCGGCGTGCCGCATCAAGTGCTCGAGCAGGGCGTGCTCGCGCGGGGTCAGCGTGATCTCGACGTCCGCGCGGGTCACCCGGCGGGTCGCGGGGTCGAGCGCGAGGTCACCGGCGCGCACGACGCTGGGGCGCTTGGCCGGCCCTCGGCGGACGAGCGCGCGCAGCCGGGCCAGCAGGACGACGTACGAGAACGGCTTGGTGAGGTAGTCGTCGGCGCCGAGGTCGAGGCCGTCGGCCTGGTCGTGCTCGCCGTCCTTGGCCGACAGCATCAGCACCGGGACGCCGATCCCGTCCGCCCGCAGTGCCTGTACCACCCGGTATCCCGACAGCCCCGGGAGCATCACGTCCAGCACCACGACGTCGTAGGACCCCTCGCGCGCCTGGTGCAGCCCGTCGACGCCGTCGTGGGCGAGGTCGACCGCGAAGCCCTCGGCCCGCAGCCCGCGCTGCAGCGCGCGGGCCAGCCGCACCTCGTCCTCGACCACCAGCACCCGCACGCCGTCCACTGTGCCCCACACCCCCCACCCCTCCCCCGCACCTTCGCCACAAGGTGCCGCCTAGGCCCAGTCCTGACGTCACCTTCGCCACAAGGTGCGTCCCGCCGCCCGGTTGGGCGCACCTTGTGGCGAAGGTGCGGAATCGGGGCGGCTCACAGGGTGGTCACAGGTGGGGAGGCGCACGATGGGCCCACTGCCTCCTCACACCAAGGACCCCCGATGCCGTTCTCGCTCCGCTCGCGCTGGACCGTCCCGGCCGCCGGCGCCACCGCCGTGGTCGCCGCGCTGGTGATCTCGCCGATGGTGGCCGACGCCTCGCCGTCGCTGCCGCCGCGCACCGCCGCCGAGCTGCTCGCCTCGACCACCGCCGCCGCCGACCACCCGTTCTCGGGCACCGTCGTCGAGACGGCCCGGCTCGGGCTGCCGGACCTGCCCATGGGCGGCGCCGGGTCGACGTCGCTGTCGGCCACCTCGCTGGTGACCGGCTCGCACACCGCGCGGGTCTGGTACGCCGGTCCCGGCCGCTCGCGCATCGCCCTGGTCGGTGACCTGGCCGAGTCCGACGTCATCCGCAGTGGCACGGACGCCTGGACCTGGAGCAGCGCGACCAACACCGCGCAGCACCTGACCCTGCCGAGCGAGACCGCGAAGGCCCCGGCGCCCGCGGGCGACGTCACCCCCGCCCAGGCCGCGGCGAGGGCGCTGGCCGCGATCGACCCCACCACCACGGTCACGGTCGAGGGCACCGCCTCGATCGCCGGGCGCTCGGCGTACGAGCTGGTGCTCGCCCCGAAGGACGCCGGTTCGCTGGTGGCCCAGGTGCGCCTGGCCATCGACAGCGTGACCTCGACCCCGCTGCGCGTCGAGGTCTTCGCGCGCGGCGCGGGCAAGCCGGCGTTCGAGACGTCCTTCACCTCGATCACCTTCGCCACGCCCGACCCCGCCGTCTTCGCGTTCAGTCCGCCGCGCGGGGCCAAGGTCACCGAGCAGAAGATGGGTGCCGCCCCGGCGCCCGGCGCCCGTCCGGACGCCAAGGACGCTACGCAGCCGACGGTCATCGGCACCGGCTGGACCTCCGTGGCCCTCATCAAGGGAGTCGACCTGACGGCCGCGGGCGGCAACGCCCAGCTGAGCACCCTGCTGCGATCGGCGAAGCAGGTCTCGGGCAGCTACGGCTCGGGCCGGGTCGTCACGACCGCCCTGGTCTCGGCTCTGCTGCTGGACGACGGCCGTCTGCTGGTCGGCGCCGTGACCCCCGCGGTGCTCGAGCAGGCCGCCACCCGTGCCGGCTGACCCCTCACCGGCGATCGCGACCCGCGGCCTGACCAAGCGTTTTCGCAGTGGTCAGGTCGCGGTCGACGGCATCGACCTGATGGTGCCGCGCGGGTGCGTCTACGGCTTCCTCGGCCCCAACGGGTCGGGCAAGACCACGACCATCCGGATGCTGCTCGGCCTGGTCGCCGCGACCGAGGGCGAGCACGAGCTGCTCGGCGAGTCGATGCCCGCGCACGCCGCGTCGGTGCTGCCCCGCGTCGGCGCCCTGGTCGAGGGGCCCGCGTTCCACCCCTATCTGTCCGGCCGAGAGAATCTGGCCCGACTCGAGGCCGCGGACCGCACCACCGAGCCCCGAACGGCGCGTGCCCGGATCGACGGTTCCCTCGATCGCGTAGGTCTGCTCGGCGCGGCCACCAAGCGCTACCGCGCCTACTCCTTGGGCATGCGTCAGCGTCTGGCCATCGCCAGCGCGCTGATGCGCCCACGCGATCTGCTGGTGCTCGACGAGCCAACCAACGGGCTCGACCCCCAGGGCACCCGCGAGGTCAGGACCCTGGTCGGGTCGCTCGCAGACGAGGGCAGCACCGTGCTCGTATCGAGCCA
>JBKJTJ010000316.1:0-3365 GCA_046590855.1 Actinomycetota bacterium | reverse complement strand
CGACCCGCTCGACATCGGGGCGGACGAGGCCCCGTGAGACACCAGCAGAGTCCCTCACCACAGCTCGTGCCAGGAGGCACCCCGTGACCGATCACCTCGACGTCCCGCGCCTGACGCGCAGGGCCCTGCTGCTGGGCGGCGTCGGCGCCGCGGTGACCTACGCCGCGACGTCGGGAGTCGCCGCCACCCCGGGCACCCGGCTCGGTGCGACGGTCCAGAACGCAGCCACCCGCAGCCGACGGACCCTGAGCCTGGCGGCCACCGACGGGTGGGTGTCCATCGCCGACAAGGGCAAGGCCCCGGCGGTCGCGCCGTTCTGGCCAGACCCGTTAGCCGCCGGGCACGGGCCGTTCGACCTGTACGTGTTCGGGTTCCGCGACGTCACGGGCCTGACCGCGGCCCAGGTGTCGGCCCAGCGCGGCAGGGCACAGATCAGCGCGCCGCAGCTGGCCTTCGACGAGGGCACCGAGGTGCGCATCACCCTGAGCAACCTCGGCCTGTCACAGCGCCCCGACCTGGTCGATGGCCACACGATGCACTGGCACGGCTTCGTGAACGCGATCCCGCTGTTCGACGGCGTGCCCGAGCTGTCGCTCTCGGTGCCGATCGGGCGCGAGTTCACCTACTTCTACATCCCGCGCGACGCCGGGACGTACATGTACCACTGCCACTTCGAGGACGTCGAGCACGTGCAGATGGGCATGACCGGGGCGCTGTTCGTCCGACCGGCGCAGAACCAGACCGGGTGGGGTGGCCTGCCGCTCACGACGAAGTACGCCTACAACGACGGTGACGGGACGACCCGGTACGACCGGGAGTTCGGGTTCATGCTCGGCGAGATCTTCGCCGAGGGCCACTACCGGGACGCCCACATCCAGACCTCCGACTGGACCGACTACAAGGCGAGCTTCTCGACCATGAACGGGCGCACCTACCCGGACACCCTGGTCGGGAACGGTACGCAGTCCGCTGCCGGTGACCTGGTCGCGGCTGATCCGGACGGTCGTCTGCAGTACCAGCCCATCACCTCGCTGGTCACCTGCAACGCCGGCGACCGCGTCCTGCTGCGGCTGTCGAGCCTGGGGTACATCAACCACGCGATGACCGTCGACAACCTCGACCTGACGGTCGTCGCGAAGGACGCCTCGCTGCTGCGGGGTGCCAACGGCGCCAACCAGTACCTGCACACCAACACCATCGACGTCGGCCCCGGTGAGAGCCGGGATGTGATCTTCACCGCGCCCCCGTTCTCGACCAGCCGGCCGACGGCCACGGACACGAGCGGGACCTACAACAGCTACCTGCTCTACGACCGCGACTACCGCGGAGCCGGGAACGCGGGTGGCGCCAACCCCGGCGGGATGATGACGCAGATACGTGTCTACCCCGCAGCGACCCTCGGCGCACAGGCCGATCCCCAGACCACGCCGAACGCCTGAGCGAGGACACGATGACAACCACGACACCACTTCTGCGTTCGATCGGCCTGGCTACGGCTGCGGTGATGGCCACGGCGACCGCGTTGGTCATCGGCATCCCGACGTCCCAGGCGGCCAACACCACCGAGGGCATGCTCTGCGACACCACGGGGGACAACGGCGTCTACAACCTCGACGCCACCTCGGGATACGTCAGCACACCCGACGGCAACTCCATCTACATGTGGAGCTACGCCGACTCCGGGCGTCCCTTCCAGCTGCCCGGGCCGGTCCTGTGCACGACGACGGGTGCCACGGTCACCGTGGTGCTGCACAACCAGCTGCCGG
Organism: Actinomycetota bacterium; assembly: GCA_046590855.1. GTDB lineage: Bacteria > Actinomycetota > Actinomycetes > Actinomycetales > Angustibacteraceae > JACMOY01. The sequence goes on along the minus strand of JBKJTJ010000316.1, from coordinate 1,599 downwards.
AGGCCACGTCGATCGTGTTCTCGGGGCAGACCGGGGTCACCGCCGACGGGTCACCGGCGCAACCGCAGTACGCCACCCCCGGCGACCCGACGAGCTCGCTGACGTCCCTGGCCCAGGGAGCGAACGCCAAGTCCGGCACCACCGTCGACACGGTCACCTACTCGTTCACCGCAGGGGCTCCGGGTACCCACCTCTACTCCTCCGGCAGCGACGTGACCAAGCAGCGGCAGATGGGGCTGTACGGGGCTCTGGTCGTCTACCCGTCCGGGCACTCGGCCTCTGACGCCACGACGCAGGCCAACGACCGGGCCGCGACGACGTTCAGCGCGGCCCACGAGTACCTGTTCCTGCTCTCGGAGGTCGACCCCGCCCTGCACCTGGCGGTCGAGCGCAACCGGACCTTCGACTTCTCGACGCTCACGCCGCGGTACTTCTTCATGAACGGCCGCAGCATGCCCGACACGCTGGCGCCCAACAACGCCGCGTGGCTGCCGTCGCAGCCGTACGGGTCGACCGTGCACGTCACCCCGAACTCGGCGTCGAACCCCCTGCCCAGCCTGATCAGGTACCTCAACGCCGGGTCGGTGAACTTCCCGTTCCACCCGCACGGCAGCGACGAGCTGGTCGTCACCCGGGACGGGGCCCCCGTCAGCGACACAGCCGGCGCGGACGCGTCGTACGAGAAGTTCCTCATCGACGCGGGGCCCGGCCAGTCGGTCGACGCCCTGCTCACCTGGAAGAACGAGTACGACCCCAACGGGAGTGCCGGGACCACGTGCAGCGACCCCAACCGCTGCGACAGCATCCCCGCCGACGTCCACCTGCCCCAGCTGCAGGACCAGATCGTGGGGCCGGGTACCGAGACCTGGTTCAGCGAGAACCCCTACCTCGGGGCGCCGGGCGGCAAGGGCCCGATCCCGAACCAGATGATCCAGAACAACGAGTGCGGGGAGTTCTACCAGATCGCCCACAGCCACGCGCTGCAGCAGGCCACGAACTACGGCGCAGCCTTCGGCGGGATGATGACGCTCTTCCGCATCGACCCGGCCGGACAGGCGGGGTGCACGAAATGACCCCCCCGACGCCTCACCTGGACACCACGGTCGGCGCGAGCCGGAAGGACGGCGGGACGATGCAGCACAACGAGTCTGGACGAGCGGGGCACGGCGGACGGCGACCACGTCGTCGACTCCTGGCAGCGGGGACCGTCGCGGCGGTCGCTGCGGCGGCGTTCGGGGCCGCCGCCGCACCGGCTTCGGCGAGCGGTGTCCGCGCGGCGCTGAGGCAGGTGTCCGCACCGCGAGCTCTGGCCGCGGCCGCGACGGCGCCCCCGGCGGGTGCACTCAGCTCGTCGGCGTGCACGCAGGGGGCCGGAACGTCGGCCTGCACCCTGTACGCGTCGGCGGGCACCCTGGCCCTGCCTGGGCTGACCGCCGGTGTGCCGGTGTGGAACTTCACCACGGCCTCGGCCGCCGCGACGCCGGCGCCGGCGCTGCCCGGTACCGGCGCGCTGCTGGTGGTCAACCAGGGTGACCGCGTCACCATCACCCTGCAGAACGACCTCGCGACAGCGGCCGGCGGAGTCTCGCTGGCCATCCC
>JBKJTJ010000298.1:0-5842 GCA_046590855.1 Actinomycetota bacterium | reverse complement strand
GTGACGAGCAGGGTGGTGGCGCCGACGTCCAGCTGGATGCGGCGGATCTCGTCGCGCAGCTGCACGCGCACCTTGGCGTCCAGCGCCGACAACGGCTCGTCCAGCAGCAGCACCTGCGGCTCGATGGCCAGCGCGCGAGCGAGCGCGACCCGCTGCTGCTGGCCGCCGGACATCTGGTGCGCGTAGCGGTCGGCCTGGCTCGACAGGCCGACCAGCTCGAGCATCTCGCCCGCGCGAGACCGCTGATCGGCCGCGCTGCGGCCGCGCAGGCGCAGGCCGAACGCGACGTTCTGCCGCGCGGTCATGTGCGGGAAGAGGCTGTAGGCCTGGAACACCATGCCCATGTCGCGCTTGCTCACCGGGACGTCGGTCAGGTCACGGCCGTCGACGACGACCCGCCCGGCGTCGGCGTCCTCGAGACCGGCCAGCAGCCGCAGCGCCGTCGTCTTGCCGCACCCGGACGGGCCGAGCAGCGCGACCATCTCGCCGGGCGCCAGCTCGAGGTCGAGCCCGTCGAGGGCGCGCACGGCGCCGTAGTGCCGGCTCAGACCCTCGAGCCGGACGGCGACACCCTGGCGCTGCGGGGTCATGCGGGCTCCTCGGTGAGCGACGTGGCGAGCGGAGCGGCGAGCGGGCTGACGGCGTGGGTGCGCCGGCGGCCGGCGAAGGACAGGACGAGCAGCAGGACGAAGGCCAGCACCAGGGCCGCGAACGAGACGGCGACGGCGACCTGTGCGTCCCGCTGCCCCAGCTGGTTGATGCCGACCTGCAGGTTGTCGCGGTGGAGCAAGGAGGCGATGGTGAACTCGCCCAGCACCAGCGCCACCGCGAGGAACGACGCTGACAGCACCGCCGTCCGGACGTTGGGCAGGATCACCCGCACCATCACCGTGCCCCACCCGGCGCCGAGGCTGCGCGCGGCCTCGGCCAGGGTGCGGACGTCGATCGCCGACAGCCCGGCGTCCAGCGCGCGGTAGCAGTACGGCAGGACCAGGACGACGTAGGCGAAGCACAGCCAGGCCGAGGAGCCACCGAGCAGGTAGGTGACCCACGCGTACACCGGAGCCAAGCCGACGACCAGGACGATCGCCGGGATCGTCAGCGGCAGCAGACAGACGAACTCGATCGTGCGACGCAGCCGGGGCACTCGCAGCCGCACCCAGGTCATCGTCGGCACCAGCAGCAGCAGCATGATCAGCACCGTGAGGACGACGAGCGCCCCCGAGGCCTGCAGGCCCACCCACAGCTCGGGGTAGGTCGTGCGCAGGCCACCGACGTCGGCGACGGTCGCCCAGACCGCCGCCGTCCGACCGCCGCCGGGCGCCCGGGTGGTGAACTCGAGCATCCCCAGCAGGGGCAGCGCGAAGAAGGTGCCCACCACGGCGACGACGACCCACCGGAAGGTGGCTTGCTTGCGGACCCGGGCCCGCTGCAGCCCTGCCATCAGCCGACCCACCGCGAGGTGCGCCGCTGCAACCATGCGTACACGGTCATGACGAGCGCCACCACGACCACCATCTCCAGCGCTATCGCCTTGCCGAGGTTGGCCTGGCCGAGGACCACTTCGCTGGTGAACGTCGCGCGCACCACCAGCGGCAGGATCGGCGAGCCCTGGCTGACCAGCGCGGCGGCGGTGGCGTAGGCGGCGAACGCGTTCGCGAACAGCAGCAGCGTCGACCCGAGGAACGCCGGCAGGAGCAGCGGACCGGCGACGTGCCGCCAGTACTGCCAGGTCGACCCGCCGAGGGTCTCGGTGGCCTCACGCCACTGCAGACGGACGCCGTCCAGCGCCGGCAGGAACACGATGACCATCAGGGGGATCTGGAAGTAGACGTAGACCAGGCCCAGGCCGCGCAAGCCGTAGAGCAGGTCGCCCGGGACCGTCAGCCCGGTGTGGTTGCTCAGGTACAGCGTCATGAAACCCTGCGACCCGACCGTGGCGAGGAACGCGAAGGCGAGCGTGACGCCACCGAACTGCGCCAGCACGCCGCAGACCGCGCTCACCGAGCGGCGCAGCATCCCGTCGGAGGCAGCAGTGACGACCGCGTAGGCGAGCAGCGCCCCGACGACGGCGCCGATCACCGCGGTGCTGAGCGACAGCTCGAGCGTGGAGACCAGCGCGTCCACGATGTAGCCCTGACGCAGGCCCGAGACGTTCGCCAGGGTGGGGCGGCCGGTGGTGTCGACGAAGGCCCCCACCACGACGACCAGCGTGGGGACGGCGAGGAAGATCGTCGTGAACGCCAGGAACGGGGCGACGCCCAGCAGGGCGCCACCCCGTGCCCGGGAGGTCAACGGCACGGCCGTCGTCCGCTCACCCGATGGCCTTGCGCCAGTTCGCCGTGAGGAAGGCCTTGGCGGTGTCGCTCTGCGCCTGGGTGAGGAACACCGGGGTGCCGCTCACCGGGGGCAGCGCCGAGAAGGCGGTCTTGTCGATGGTGCCGGCCTTGTCCATGACGTCCTGGCGGACCGGCCGGGCGCCACCCTTGAGCCAGAGGTTCTGGCCCTCGTCGGAGTACAGGAACTCCTCCCACAGTCGCGCAGCGGCGGGGTGGGGCGCGTCCTTGCTGATCGCCTGGACGTAGTAGCCGCCGAGCACGGCGTTTGCCGGGACGACGACCTTCCAGTCGACCTTGCCCTTGAGGCTGACCGACTGGCCGACGTTGAGGTAGTCCCAGTCGATGACCACGGGCGTCTGACCGGACTGCACCGTCGCCGGCGTCGGGTCGACGGGAAGGAAGTTGCCGGCCTTCTTCAGGTCGGTGAAGAACGAGACGCCCTTGCTGATGTCGTCGGCCGACCCGCCGTTGGCGAGCGCGGCCATCGCGACACCGGCGAACGCTGCACCGGCCTGGGTCGGGTCGCCGTTCAGCGCGACCTTGCCCTTGTACGCGGGCTTGAGCAGGTCCTGCACGGACGTCGGCGCGGGCACCTTGGCGGCGTCGTACCCGATCGACATGTAGCCGCCGTAGTCGTTCACCCAGAGCCCGTTGGCCTCCTTCAGGTCGGCGGGGACGTCGGCGAACGTCGCCACCTGGTACGGCGCGAACATCGCCGTGTTGGCGAGCGCCACTGCCTGGCCGAGGTCGAAGACGTCCGGGGCCTTGCTCTGACCCTTGAGCTGGACCGCGGCGTTGATCTCGTCCTGGCTCGCGGCGTCCGGCTGGGCCGAGTCGATCTTGATGCCGTACTTGGTGGTGAAGGCGGTGATGACCTCGCCGTAGTTGGCCCAGTCCGGCGGCAGGGCGATGACGTTGAGCTGGCCCTCCTTCTTCGCCGCGGCGACGAGGGCGTCCATGCCGCCGAAGGCGGTCGCACTGGTCGCCGCGCCGGCGGTCGACGCGGCCGCGGTGGGCTTGTCGGCCGGCGGCGCGCACGCCGCGGTGACGAGGGCGGTGGTGGTGACGACGACGGCGAGGACGCCGGTCTTGAGCCTGCTGGTCAACGGGACCTCCGGGTCGAGTTCGCGGTGAGGACCTCACCGCCGCTACTCGGCGCAGGTTAGGGGCGCCGGTGGCGGGTCACCCCAACGGGAGAGGTCGGGTGGGTGAACGCTACATGAGCAGCAGGAGCTACTCCACGGTCCGACAGGGCCGGTGCCGCAGGGCCAGGACGTAGTCGTCCGGTGCTCCGGCGGTCTCGGCGGCCTCGGCGAGCTGACCCAGGTAGCGCGCCGACGGCAGCCCGCCCTCGTAGCCGTCCAGCACGTACACCCAGGCCAGCTCCTCGCCGTCCAGCGTCTGCACCCGCACCCGGATCTTGGTGTAGATCCCGATGCCGAGGCCCTCCCAGTCGTCCAGCGTCTGCTCGTCGGCGTCGGTGACGTCGTACAGCGCCACGTAGACCTGCTCGATCGGGTCCTCGACGACGGTCGTCAGCGACCCCTCCCAGCCGAGGTCCTCGCCGCCGAACGTGAGCCGCCAGCCGACCAGCCAGCCGGTGCCGCGCAGGGGGGAGTGGGGTGCGCGGCGCAGCATCTGCTGGCTGTCGAGGTTGCTGCCGTAGGCGGCGTACAGGGCCATGGGCGCAAGGCTAGGGCGTCAGGGGTGCGTGGTTGACTGGGCCCGTGGGTGCCGCGCGGGTCGTCGTCGTCGGGGGAGGCCCCGGTGGCTACGAGGGGGCGCTGGTGGCCGCCCAGCTCGGCGCCGACGTCACCGTGGTCGACCGTGACGGGCTCGGCGGCGCGGCGGTGCTCACCGACTGCGTGCCCAGCAAGACCCTGATCTCGACGTCCGACTTCATGAGCCGGTTCTTCGCCGCCGCCGGGTACGGCGTCCGGCTGGCTGAGTCGCCCGAGCCCGGCTCCGTGGCCACGGCCGACCTGCCGACGGTCAACGCGCGGATCAAGGCCCTCGCACTCGCCCAGAGCGACGACATCGGCACCCGCATGGCGCACGAGGGGGTGCGGGTGCTGCGCGGCACCGGACGCCTCGACGGACCCCAGCGGGTGCAGGTCGACCTGGCCGACGGGGGCAGCGAGCGCCTCGACGCGGACGTCGTCCTGGTCGCCACCGGTGCGCGGCCGCGCGAGCTGGCCACGGCCCGGCCGGACGGCGAGCGGATCCTCACCTGGCAGCAGATCTACGACCTGCCGGTCACCCCGCCGACACTCGTCGTCGTCGGCTCGGGCGTGACCGGAGCCGAGCTCGCGCACGCGTACCTGGGCCTGGGCAGCGACGTCACCCTCGTCAGCTCGCGCGACCGCGTCCTGCCCGGCGAGGACGCCGACGCCGCGCAGGTCATCGAGGACGTCTTCCGCCGCCGGGGCATGCACGTCCTGAACCGCTCGCGCGCCGAGGCCGTCTCGCGCACCGAGGACGGGATCGTCGTCCGGCTGCAGGACGGGCGGACGGTCGAGGGCTCGCACTGCATCATGGCCGTCGGGTCGGTGCCGAACACCGCCGAGATGGGGCTCGCCGAGTCCGGCGTCACCCTGACGGCGTCCGGTCACGTCGAGGTCGACGGCGTCTCGCGGACGTCGGCCCGCGGGGTCTACGCCGCGGGGGACTGCACGGGGGTGCTGCCGCTCGCGTCCGTCGCGGCGATGCAGGGGCGGATCGCGATGTGGCACGCGCTGGGTGACGCGGTGCAGCCGCTCAACCTGCGTGCCGTCGCCGCGAACATCTTCACCGACCCCGAGATCGCGACGGTCGGGTGGTCGAAGCAGGGGCTCGACGAGGCCGGGATCGCCTGCGAGGCGATCATGCTGCCGTTGGCCACCAACGCCCGGGCCAAGATGCAGAACGTGCACGACGGGTTCGTCAAGCTCTTCGCCCGAGCCGGCACCGGCATCATCATGGGCGGCGTCGTCGTCGCCCCCCGTGCCAGCGAGCTGATCTTCCCGGTCGCCCTCGCCGTCCAGACCAAGCTCACCGTCGACCAGGTCTCGGCCGCTTTCACCGTCTACCCCTCGATGTCCGGCTCGATCGCCGAAGCCGCCCGCCAGCTCCACACCCGCGCCTGACCCCCCGCCCCATCCAGCACTTGCTGCACTAAGTGTCGCGGCCGCGGTGCGGAATCCGGCACTTGCTTCACTAAGTGCGCTCAGGAGGCCAGGCGGGCGTCCACAGCGGTCTGGACGACGGCCACGACCTGACGCGGGGAGGCGAGCACCTCGGCCGTGATGTGCACGCCCACCCACCCGGCCTCACGCAGCAGCCGCGCCTGACGTCGGTCCTGCTCGAGCTGGGAGCGCAGCGCGTGCCAGGCCCCGTCGTAGAGGATGGCGATGCGCAGCTCGGGCAGTGCCAGGTCGGCACGGATGATGCGCCCCCGGGGTCCGTGCACGACGTGCTGGACGACCAGGTCGAAACCAGCGTCCTGCAGGATCACCCGGACCTGG
>JBKJTJ010000110.1:0-20180 GCA_046590855.1 Actinomycetota bacterium | reverse complement strand
CGTCACCTTCGACGTCCTGCAGCGGGTGTGGCGCGACAACGGCCACGCCGTCCACTACGTGCAGAACGTCACGGACGTCGACGACCCCCTGCTCGAGCGGGCCACCCGCGACGGCGTCGACTGGCGCGACCTCGCGCACAGCGAGATCGCCCTGTTCCACGAGGACATGACGGCGCTGGCGGTGCTGCCGCCGGACGACTACGTCGGGGTGGTCGAGAGCATCGGGCCGATCGCGTCCGACGTCCGACGGCTGGTCGACTCGGGCGCGGGGTACCCGGTGCCGGTACCCGAGGCGGACGGCGCCCGCCCGGGTGCCGCGGACGTGTACTTCGACCTGGACAGCGACCCCGACTACGGCGCCGTCTCGGGCTGGTCGAGGGCGCAGATGACCTCGGTCTTCGCCGAGCGGGGCGGGGACCCCGAGCGCGCGGGCAAGCGCTCGCCCCTGGACCCGCTGCTGTGGCGCGCCGCCCGGCCGGGCGAGCCCGCGTGGGACGGGGGAACCCTCGGCGAGGGACGCCCCGGCTGGCACGTCGAGTGCACCACGATCGCGCTGCAGCACCTGGGGATGGCGATCGACGTCCAGGGCGGCGGCACCGACCTGGTGTTCCCCCACCACGAGATGAGCGCCTCGCAGGCGCACGCCATCACCGGCGGCTCGCCCTTCGCCCAGGCCTACGTGCACCAGGCCATGGTGGGCCTGGGCGGCGAGAAGATGAGCAAGTCCAAGGGCAACCTGGTCAAGGTCTCGGTGCTGCGTGCCGCCGGGCACGACCCGATGGCGATCCGCCTGGTGCTGCTCGCCCACCACTACGGCGCCGAGTGGTCGTACACCGACCAGGACCTCGACCTGGCGATCGCTCGCCTCGGCCGCTGGCGCGAGGCCCTGTCGCGCCAGGGCGGCCCGGACGCCGGGCCCACCCTCGCACTGCTGCGCGAGCGGCTCTCCGACGACCTGGACACCCCCGGTGCGCTCGCTGCCGTGGACGCCTGGGCCGACGTCCAGCTCGGTCGCGGGCAGGACGTCGGGGCCGACCTGGCCGCCGAGCACGACCTGGGTGCGCCCGGCGTCCTGGGCCGGGCCCTGGACGCCCTGCTCGGCATCCGCGTCTGACCCCGCCCCACCCCCCGCACTTGCTGCGTCAGCTGCCGCGCCGCCCGCGGTCGCAACGGCAGTCGGTGCAGCAAGTGCCGAACGGGGTCAGCGGGGGCGGGGCGGCGGGGGCTCGTCGTCGCGCCGGCGCAGGTAGCGCTCGAACTCCAGGGCGATGGCCTCGCCGGTGGCCTCGGGCAGCTCGGTGGTGTCCTTGGCCTCCTCCAGCGCCCGGACGTAGTCGCCGACCTCGCTGTCGCTCTCGGCCAGCTCGTCCACGCCGCGCTCCCAGGCCTGGGCCAGGTCGGGCAGGTCGGCGAGCGGGATCGTGATGTCGAGCAGCTCCTCGATCCGGCGCAGCAGCGCCAGCGTGGCCTTCGGCGAGGGCCCCCCGCCGGCGTAGTGCGGCACGGCCGCCCACAGCGAGGCGCCCGGCAGGTCGGCCTGAGCGGCGGCGTCCGCGAGGACGCCGACGATGCCGGTCGGCCCCTCGTAGCGCGACTGCTCGACCCCGAGGCGGCCGCGCATCGAGGGGTCCTCGCTGGTCGCGGTCACCGGGATCGGGCGGGTGTGCGGGACGTCGGCCAGCAGCGCGCCGACGGTCACCAGCGTGGTGACCCCGAGCCGCTCGGCGCACTCGAGCAGCTCGATCGTGTACGACCGCCAGCGCATCGAGGGCTCGATGCCGTCCACGATCACGACGTCGCGCCCGATCGCCGGCACGTGGGCGGCGAGCAGCCGCGTGGTCGGCCAGGTGATCCGGCGGTGGTCCTCGTCGTCGATGCCGACGCTGGGGCGGTTGACCTGGAAGTCGTAGTACTCCTCGGGGTCCAGAGCCGCGAACGGCTCGGCGCCCCACACGCGGGACAGGTGCTCGAGCACCGCGGTCGCCGCCTCACCGGCGTCGTTCCAGCCCTCGAACGCGGCGATCATCACCGGGTCGTGCAGCACCGGGGTGTCGGCGAGCTCGATCACGCACAGCCTCCGCTGGGGTCGGTGAGCCCGGGCGCGGCTCCACCCGCCCAGCCTACGGGGCCGGACGCCGCGCCCGCCGTCTCCAGCCCGCGGCCAGGGCCGCACGGGTCACGGATAGACTCGTCCAGCCCAGACCCCCCGCAGCGAAGGTCCCCCATGAGCAGCCGCTCCGACCTGTTCCGCTCCCTGCTGACCGACCGCGTCCTGGTCGCCGACGGCGCCATGGGCACCATGCTGCAGGCAGCCGACCCCACGATGGACGACTTCCAGGGCCACGAGGGCTGCAACGAGATCCTCAACGTCAGTCGCCCGGACATCGTCCGCTCGGTGCACGACGCCTACTTCGAGGTGGGTGTCGACTGCGTCGAGACGAACACGTTCGGCGCCAACTGGAGCAACCTCGGCGAGTACGACATCAGCGACCGGATCATCGAGCTCGCCGAGGCCGGGGCCCGGATCGCGCGCGAGGCGGCCGACGCGTGGACCACGCCGACCCAGCCGCGCTTCGTCATCGGGTCGGTGGGCCCGGGCACCAAGCTGCCCTCGCTCGGCCACGCGCCGTACGCGCTGCTGCGCGACGCCTACCAGCAGCAGGTCGAGGGCATGCTCGCCGGCGGCGTCGACGCCGTCCTGATCGAGACCGCACAGGACCTGCTGCAGGCCAAGGCCGCGGTCGTGGGCGCTCGTCGGGCGCTGACGGCGATCGGCGAGAACGCACCGGTCATGGTGCAGGTGACCGTCGAGACCACGGGCACCATGCTGCTCGGCAGCGAGATCGGCGCGGCACTGACCGCGCTCGAGCCGCTGGGCATCGACGCGATCGGCCTGAACTGCGCCACCGGTCCGGCCGAGATGAGCGAGCACCTTCGGCACCTGGCCAAGCACGCGCGCATCCCCGTCACGGCCATGCCGAACGCGGGCCTTCCCCAGCTCAGCCGCGACGGCGCGTACTACCCGCTGACGCCGGCGCAGCTGGCCGAGGCGCACGCGCAGTTCACCCGCGAGTTCGGGCTCGGGCTGGTCGGCGGCTGCTGCGGCACCACTCCCGAGCACCTGGCCCGGGTCGTCGAGGCCGTGCGCGCGCACGAGGTCGTGCCCCGGCGTCCGCGGCACGACCCGTCGGTCGCGAGCCTGTACCAGGCGGTCCCGTTCCGGCAGGACACGGCGTACCTGTCGATCGGTGAGCGCACCAACGCCAACGGCTCTAGGGCGTTCCGTGACGCGATGCTCGCGCAGAAGTGGGACGAGTGCGTCGAGATCGCCCGGGCGCAGACCCGGGACGGCGCGCACGTCCTCGACGTCTGCGTCGACTACGTGGGTCGCGACGGCGCCGACGACATGCGCGCGCTGGTCAGCCGCCTCGCCACCAGCTCGACGCTGCCGCTGATGCTGGACTCGACGGAGCCCGCGGTGGTCGAGGCCGGGCTCGAGCTGCTGGGCGGGCGGGCGATCGTCAACTCGGTGAACTTCGAGGACGGCGACGGGCCCGAGAGCCGGTTCGCCCGGGTGATGCCGGTCATCCGCGAGCACGGAGCCGCCGTCGTCGTCATGTGCATCGACGAGCAGGGGCAGGCGCGCACCGCCGACCACAAGGTTGCGGTCGCCAGTCGCACGATCGACGCGCTGGTGCAGGAGTGGGGGATGGCGACGTCCGACGTGATGGTCGACACCCTCACCTTCCCGATCGCCACCGGCCAGGAGGAGACCCGGCGCGACGGGCTCGAGACCATCGAGGCGATCCGCGAGATCAAGCGGCGCTACCCCGACGTGCAGACCACCCTGGGCCTGTCCAACATCTCGTTCGGTCTGAACCCCGCGGCCCGGGTCGTCCTCAACTCGGTGTTCCTGCACGAGTGCCTCAAGGCCGGTCTGGACTCGGCGATCGTCCACGCAGCGAAGATCCTGCCGATGACCAAGATCGAGGACGAGCAGCGCCGGGTGGCGCTCGACCTGGTCTACGACCGGCGCCGCTGGGTCGACGACGACCGGGCGAGCGGCCAGCTCGAGTACGACCCGCTGCAGCGCTACCTCGACCTGTTCGAGGGCGTCGACGCGGCGTCGGTGCGCGCGACCCGCGCCGAGGAGCTCGCGCTGCTTCCCCTGGCCGAGCGGCTCGCCCGCCGGATCATCGACGGCGAGCGCAAGGGGCTCGAGGCGGACCTGGACGAGGCGCTGGGCAGCGGTCAGAAGGCGCTGGACATCATCAACGACAACCTGCTCGAGGGCATGCGCGTGGTGGGTGAGCTGTTCGGCAAGGGCGAGATGCAGCTGCCGTTCGTGCTGCAGTCGGCCGAGGTGATGAAGGCCGCGGTCGCCCACCTCGAGCCGCACATCGAGGGCAACCCCGACGGCTCGGCCCGCGAGAGCAAGGCGACGATCGTCCTCGCGACGGTCAAGGGCGACGTGCACGACATCGGCAAGAACCTCGTCGACATCATCTTGAGCAACAACGGCTACGAGGTCGTCAACATCGGCATCAAGCAGCCCGTCGGCGAGATCCTGCGCGCCGCCGAGGAGCACCGCGCGGACGCCATCGGCATGAGCGGCCTGCTGGTCAAGTCGACCGTGGTGATGAAGGAGAACCTGCAGGAGATGAACTCGCGGGGCATCTCGGCGAACCTGCCGGTGCTGCTCGGCGGCGCGGCCCTGACCCGGTCGTACGTCGAGGAGGACCTCGCCGAGATCTACCAGGGTCAGGTGCGCTACGCCCGGGACGCCTTCGAGGGCCTGCGGCTGATGGACGCCATCGCCAAGGCCAAGGCCAGCCCCGACCTCACCCTCGAGCAGGCGCTGCCCGAGCTGCGCAAGCGCCGGGTGCGGCGTCGGGTCACGGCCCCCGACGCGGACGCCGTCCCCGACACCGTGCGGTCCGACGTCTCGTCCGACGTCGAGCCGCCCGTCCCGCCGTTCTGGGGCTCGCGGGTGGTCAAGGGGATCGCCCTCGCCGACTACGCGGCGTACCTGGACGAGCGGGCGACCTTCCTGGGCCAGTGGGGTCTGAAGGGCGCGCGCGGCGACGGGCCGTCGTACGAGGAGCTGGTCGAGACCGAGGGCCGCCCCCGGCTGCGGATGTGGCTGGACCGGATCCACACCCAGGGGCTGATGGAGGCCGCCGTCGTGTACGGATACTTCCCGTGCGTCAGCGAGGGCAACGACCTGGTGATCCTGCACCACGAGGGTGAGCTGGCCGGCACCGAGCGCACCCGCCTGACCTTCCCGCGCCAGCGCCGCGACCGGCGGCTGTGCCTGGCCGACTTCTTCGCCTCGCGCGACAGCGGCCACACCGACGTGATCGCCATGCAGCTGGTGACCATGGGCAACGCCGTCTCGGTGGCGGCGAACGAGCTGTACGCCGCCAACGCCTACCGCGACTACCTCGAGCTGCACGGCCTGTCGGTGCAGCTCACCGAGGGGCTGGCCGAGCTGTGGCACGCGCGGGTGCGCGAGGAGCTGGGCCTGGCCAAGGACGACGACCCCGACCTCGCGGGCATCCTCGGGCAGGGCTACCGCGGGTCGCGGTACTCGTTCGGCTACCCGGCCTGCCCCGAGCTGGAGGATCGCGCCAAGCTGGTCGAGCTCCTGGACCCCTCGCGGATCGGTGTCGAGCTCAGCGAGGAGCTGCAGCTGCACCCCGAGCAGTCCACCGACGCGATCGTGGTCCACCATCCCGAGGCCAAGTACTTCAACGCGACATGAGCGACTGGCCCGCCGCGATCCTGTGGGACATGGACGGCACGCTCGTCGACACCGAGCCGTCCTGGATCGCGGCCGAGTACGCGCTCGTCGCGGAGCACGGCGGCACCTGGTCCGACGAGCACGCGCACGCCCTCGTGGGGCAGAACCTGCTCACCTCGGGCGCCTACATCCGCGAGCACGGGCCGGTGCCGCTCGAGCCCGCGCAGATCGTCCAGGTGCTGCTCGCGCACGTCGTGGCGGACCTGACCCGGCACGTGCCGTGGCGCCCGGGGGTGGCCGACCTGCTCGAGCTGCAGGCGGCGGCCGGCGTGCCCTCCGCGCTGGTGACCATGTCGTACCGCCCGCTCGCGGACGCCCTCGTCCGGGCCCTGCCCGAGGGCACTTTCAGCGCGGTGGTCACCGGTGACGAGGTCAGCCACGGCAAGCCGCACCCGGAGCCGTACCTGCGGGCCGCCTCGATGCTGGGCCTGGCCCCGGGCGACTGCCTGGCCGTCGAGGACTCGCGCCCGGGCACGGCGTCGGCGCTGGCGGCAGGCGTGCCGACCCTGGGTGTCCCGCACCTGGTGCAGCTGGACGAGGCGCCCGGTCAGGTGCTGCGGCCGACCCTGGTGGGCCTGGACCTGGACCAGCTGCGGGCGATGTTCGGTCGCTGACCCCCGCTAGTCGCTGGTGATCGCCCGCAGCACGTCCAGCCGGCTGGCGCGCCACGCCGGCAGGAGCGAGGCGAGCACCCCGACGACGCCGGCGAGGACGAAGGTGAGCACCACCTGCGCCCAGGGGACCGCCAGGGTCCCCAGCCCCTGGCCCGACAGCACCCGCTGCAGCAGCACGCCGAGGGTGAGGCCGAGGGCGGTGCCGAGGACGGCCCCGAACAGCGCGGTGACGACCGACTCGACGGTGATCGTCGAGCGCAGCTGCTGCCGGGTCATGCCCACCGCCCGCAGCAGCCCGATCTCACGGGTGCGCTCGAACACCGACAGGGCGAGGGTGTTGACGATCCCCAGCGCCGCGATCACCACCGACAGGGCCAGCAGGACGTAGACGATGGCGAGCAGCTGGTTGATCTGCGCCGCCTGGGCGTCCTTGAACTGCTCGCGGTCCTGCACCGAGATCACCAGCTGGGGCTTGACCAGCGAGGTCAGCTCGGCACGGACGGCGTCGGCGCTGGCGCCGGGAGCGACCGTGACCAGCGCGGAGAACGTCGTCTGGTACGCCGCGGGGACCGCGGTGGCGTACAGCGCGAGGGGCACCAGCAGGTCGCTGCCGACGATCTGGGAGTCCTCGAACACCGCGCCCACCCGCACCCGCCGGGCCGGCAGCACCCCGACCCTGGCCGACACGGTGTCACCGACCCTCAGACCCTGCGACGCGGCCAGGGACGTCGACACGGCGAGCTGCCCGGCGTCGACGCTGGACACCTCGCCGGACGTGACCGTCAGGTCGACCGCCTCGGCCACCGCCCGGCCCGACACGGCGGCGCCGGACGTCGTGGCGGACGTGGGGCCCGAGCCCAGGGCGACCGGGACCGAGGCGGTGGCCACCACCTGGCCGACCCCGGCGAGCCGGGCGGCGTCGCGCGCCACCGAGACGGGGAACGGCGAGGTGCCACCCGAGAGGATGAAGTCGGCGCGCAGCTGGGTGTCGACCAGCCCGTCGACCGAGGCCCGGGTCGAGGCCGCCAGCACCGAGAAGGCCGACACCAGGGCGAGCCCGATCATCAACGAGATGGCCGTGGTCGCCGTCCGGCGCGGGTTGCGCAGGGTGTTGTCGCGGGCCAGGCCGCCGATCGTGCGCGAGAGTGCGACGAACGGGATGGCGAGCACGTGGATGACCGGCCGCGACAGCAGGGGTGCCGCGACGACGAGGCCGAAGAAGGCCAGCGCTGCCCCCAGGCCGAGCAGGATGCCGGCGTTCTTGCCGTCGAGGACGACGGCGGCGTAGGCCATCGCCGCGGCGCCGACGGCCAGCAGCGCGGTGCCGACGACGGCCCGCAGTCGCAGGCTGCGCTCGGGGATGGCGACGTCGTCGCGCATCGCGGCGACGGGCGCGATCCGCGCTGCCCGCAGCGCCGGCAGCGTCGCGGACGCGGTCGTGACCACCAGGCCGATCAGCAGGCTGACCACCACGGTGCGGGTCTGCACCGGCAGGCCGCCGGTGATGTCGAGGCCGAAGGTGCGGATGAAGGCCTGCAGCCCGGCAGCCAGCCCGAGCCCGACCAGCAGCCCGAGTGCGCCGCCGGCCAGACCGACGACGGCTGCCTCGCCGAGCACCACGCGCATCACCTGCCGACGGCTCGCGCCGACGGCCCGCAGCAGGGCCAGCTCGCGCGTGCGTTGGGCCACCAGCATCGAGAACGTGTTGGCGATGATGAAGGCGCCGACGAACAGGCTGACCCCTGCGAACACCAGCAGGAAGGTGTTGACGAAGCCGAGCCCGCTGGCGAACTGCTGGCGCTGCTCGGCCGAGTAGGCCTGGGCGGTGGCGGCGGTGACCCCCGCGGGCAGGGCGGAGGCGACGCGGTCGCGCAGCACCTGCTGGCTCACCCCGTCATCGGCCCGGACCGTGATCTCCTGCACGGTGCTGTCGGCGGCGAACCACCGCAGGGCCGAGGCGCGGTCGACGACGACGAACGTGGCGCCGGCCGAGCCGCTGGCGAACCGCACCTCACCGACGATCGTGACCGGTTGGACGGCGCCCGCGACCACGAGGCTGGTGCGGTCGCCGATACCCAGGCCCGACTTGGTCAGGGTCGAGCTCTCGACGGCGACCTCGGAGCGGGACGTCGGCCCGCGCCCCCTCAGCAGCGGCAGCGCGGGGTCGTCGGCCCGGAAGTCGAAGCCGAACGAGGGAGCGCCGCCGTTGCGCACGGCCGTGCCGTCGCGGCCGACGAGCACGGCAGTTCCCTGCAGCGCAGGGAAGGCGCCGCGGACGCCGTCGACGGCCGCGATCCGGTCGGCCAGGGCCACCGGCAGGGGTTGGCGCAGCTGGCCGTTCTGACCGCCCTCGCCCCGCACGTCGCCGCGCACCACGACGTCGGTGCCTGCGGACGCCGCACCGGCGATCTGGTCGAAGGTCGCCTGCAGGCTGTCGGTGAGCACGAAGGTGCCTGCCACGAAGGCGACGCCGAGCATCACCGACGCCGTCGTCAGGACGAAGCGCAGCAGGTGGCCCCGCACGCCCTTGATCGTGACGCGCAGCATCAGGACCGCCGGCCTGCGCCGTCGAAGGACTTCATCCGGTCGAGCACCGACGCGGCCGACGGGTCGGCCATCTCGTCCACGATCGTGCCGTCGGCGAGGAACAGGGCCCGGTCGGCGTACCCGGCGGCGACTGCGTCGTGCGTGACGATCACGACCGACTGGCCGAAGTCGTCGACCGAGCGCCGCAGGAAGCCGAGGATCTCGGCGCTGGCGCGCGAGTCGAGGTTGCCGGTGGGCTCGTCGGCGAAGACGATCGCGGGGCGGCTGGTCAGCGCGCGGGCGACGGCCACCCGCTGCTGCTGACCCCCCGACAGCTCGCTGGGGCGGTGGCCCAGCCGGTCGCGCAGGCCGATCGTGTCGACGATCAGCTCGAGCCACTCGGCGTCGACCTTGCGGCCGGCGATGTCCATCGGCAGGGTGATGTTCTCGCGCGCGGTCAGGGTCGGCACCAGGTTGAACGACTGGAAGACGAACCCGACCCGGTCGCGACGCAGCTTCGTCAGCGCCGTGTCGCGCAGCCCGACCACCTCGACGCCGTCCAGCACGACGCTGCCGGAGGTCGGGGTGTCCAGCGCCGCCATGCAGTGCATGAGGGTGGACTTGCCTGACCCCGAGGGCCCCAGGATCGCGGTGAACTGGCCCCGACCGAGGTCGACGTCGACCCCGTCCAGAGCCCGCACCTCGCCCTCGTCCTTGCCGTAGACCTTGACCAGACCGCGCGCGCTGGCCACCGCCTCGGTCGCCGTGCTCTGCCGGTCGATGGTCCTGCTGTCGATGTCGTCCACCGGCTCATCGTCGGGGACGCGTGGTCGGCCCGGCGACCAGGTATCACCCTGAGCCGACCCTGGGACCCCGCCCCCGCGCTCACCGCTGCAAGAGGGATGGCGGCACGGATGGCGGCAGGGGAGGGGGGGTCCCGCCGAAGGCCGGGCACAGGGCCCGGTGGTCGCACCAGTCGCACAGCCGGCCCGGCGAGGGGCGCCAGTCGCCCGTGGCGGCGGCCAGCTCGATCGCCTGCCACAGCGCCCGCAGCGTGCGCTCGGTGGCGAGCAGATCGGCCTCGTCAGGAGTGAACCGCAGCACCTGCCCGTCGCCGAGGTAGACCAGCTGCAGCGACCGCGGCACCACCCCGCGGGTGCGCCACAGGACCAGCGCGTAGAACCGCATCTGGAACAGGGCCCGGGCCTCGAAGGCCTCGGACGGTGCCCGCCCGGTCTTGTAGTCGACCACGCGCAGCTCACCGGTCGGCGCGACGTCCAGCCGGTCGACGTACCCGCGCAGCACCAGCCCGTCGTCGAGCGTGGTCTCGACGTACAGCTCGGGCTCGGCGGGCTCGAGCCGGGACGGGTCCTCGAGGGTGAACCAGGTGCCCAGCAGCTCGTCGGCCGAGGCCAGCCACTGCGCCAGAGCGGCACCGGCGTCGGTGGGGAACATCGTCGCCAGCTCGGGGTCGTCGTCCAGCAGCCGCTGCCACTGCGGCCCGAGCAGCGCGCGGGCGGCCTCGAGGGTGCGCTCGGGCGCAGGCAGGTCGAACAACCGCTCGAGGACGGCGTGCACGACGGTGCCGCGCACGGCGGCCGGGCTGGGGGCCTGGGGCAGACGGTCGATCGTCCGGAACCGATACAGGAGAGGGCACCGCATGAAGTCCGCCGCGCGGCTGGGTGACAGCGACGCGCGCGGTTCGGTGCGCTCGGTGACCTCCCTCGACGGCATGGCACCACGCTAGGCCCGACCACCGACAGCGGTGCCGACCGCCGCAGGCGCCGCACCTACCATCGACCCATGGCCGCCCCACGACGTCCCGGTATCGCGATCGGTCGCGTCCTGGGGGTGCCGATCTACGTCGCGCCGTCGTGGTTCGTGGTGGCCGCCGTGGTGATGCTCGCCTTCGAGCCCGCCGTGGCGCGCGCCTCGGATGTCGGACGCCCCGCCACCTACGTCGTCGCGGGCGCCTTCGTCGTCCTGCTGCTGCTCTCGGTGCTCGTCCACGAGCTGGCCCACGCGGGCGCGGCGATCGCGCTCGGCATGAGGGTGAAGGAGATCGTCGCGACGCTGTGGGGCGGTCACACCCAGTTCGAGGACCACGCGCCGACGGCTGCGCGCAGCGCGGTGGTGGCCGTGGTCGGGCCGCTGTCGAACGGGGTGCTGGCCCTGGTCGGGCTGGGGCTGCTCACCCAGCTGGACGGGGGAGTAGGGCGACTGCTCGTCGTCGCCCTGGTCGCGACCAACGGGCTCGTCGCGGTCTTCAATCTGGCACCCGGCCTGCCCCTGGACGGCGGGCGCCTCGTCGAGTCGGCGGTGTGGGCCGCCACCGGCAAGCGGTGGCGCGGCACCGTCGTCGCCGGCTGGTGCGGACGCGTGGTGGCCGTGCTGGTGCTGGTGTGGACGCTGGGCCGACCGCTGCTGCAGGGCCGCCCGCCCGACCTGACCAGCATCGTCTGGTCGGTCCTGATCGTCGGCATGCTCTGGCAGGGCGCCACGGGCGCGATCGCCGTCGGCCGGATGCACGCGAGCGCCGAGCGGCTCGACCTGGCCACGCTCACCGCGCCGGCCGTCGCGAGCCCGGCGTCGTCGTCCGCCTGGCAGTCGATCGACCCCGCCGATCCCGCGCACGTCGTGGCGCTGGACGACCTCGGGCGACCGGTGGGGGTGCTGAGCCCGCAGGGACGACGAGACCTCGCCGCCGCGGGCGGACCCCCGGCCGGCACCCCGCTGGCGGCCGTGATGACGGTGCTCGACCCGTCGGTGACGCTCGCCTCGACGGCGTCCGGCGCCGACGTGCTGAGCGCGCTGTCGCAGCAGCCCGCCTACTCCTACGTGGTGGTGGGTCCGGGCGGGGACGTCGTAGGGCTGGCTGCCGGGCAGCGGCTGGCGGACGCCGTCACCGGCCGCACCTAGACTCGCTGCCCATGACCTCGGCAGCGCACGGTGACGACGAGGCGCACGGTGACGACGAGGCGTTCGGGGTCGGCCGGCGACGCGGACCGCTCGCAGAGGGCGACCGGGTGCAGCTCACCGACCCGAAGGGCCGCCTGCACACGATCACCCTGTCGGCGGACCGCTCGTTCCACACCCACGCGGGTTGGTTCGCCCACGAGGCGCTGATCGGCGCGCCCGAGGGCAGCGTTGTCACCAACACGGCAGGCATCGAGTACCTCGCCCTGCGTCCGCTGCTGGCCGACTACGTGCTCTCGATGCCGCGCGGTGCGGCGGTGGTCTACCCCAAGGACGCCGGCCAGATCGTGGCCATGGCCGACATCTACCCCGGCGCCCGCGTGGTCGAGGCCGGGGTGGGGTCAGGGGCGCTGACGATGTCGCTGCTGCGCGCGGTGGGGGAGAAGGGGTCGCTGGTCAGCATCGAGCGACGTGCGGACTTCGCCGACATCGCCCGCGGCAACGTCGGCGAGTTCTTCGGCGGCGAGCACCCCGCCTGGCGGCTCGAGGTGGGCGACCTGCAGGACGTCCTGCCGCTGGTGTGCGGTCCCGGCAGCGTCGACCGGGTCGTGCTCGACATGCTCGCCCCCTGGGAGTGCCTCGACGAGGTCGGCACGGCGCTCGCGCCGGGCGGGGTGCTGATCTGCTACGTCGCCACCGCGACCCAGCTGTCGCGGGTGGCTGAGGCGGCCCGCGCGCACGGTCAGTTCACCGAGCCGCAGGCGTGGGAGTCGCTGGTGCGCGGTTGGCACCTTGAGGGGCTGGCGGTCCGACCGCAGCACCGGATGGTGGGGCACACGGGGTTCCTGGTCACCACCCGGCGCCTCGCGGACGGCGTGAGCCCGCCGCTGCGCCGCCGCCGTCCCTCGAAGGGCTACGACAGCGACGACTGGTCGCCCGAGGAGCTCGGGGAGCGACCGGTGTCGGAGAAGAAGATCCGACGTGTGCGGCGTGACATCGGCGTTTCAGACCCGGCAGTGGAGCTCGACGCGGGTTAGTGTCGGATCTTGGGTCGCCCGACCGAGAGGCTCGACACATGAGTACTGCCGACGACACGCGCGGTCCCGACGCCGAGCTGGTCCGCCAGCTGCGGATGGCCGAGGGTGAGGTCGCCGTGCTGCGCCGTCGCCTGGCGGACTCGCCGACCCGGCTGCACGGCCTCGAGCAGCGGGTCGAGCAGCTGCAGCAGGCGCTGGAGTCGACCTCGGTGCAGAACGACCGGCTGGTCCGCACCCTGAAGGACGCCCGCGACCAGATCGTCACCCTCAAGACCGAGGTCGACCGGCTGGCCCAGCCGCCGTCCGGGTTCGGCACGATCGTCGAGGTGGTCGAGGACGGGCTGGTCGACGTCCTGACCGGGGGCCGCAAGATGCGCGTCGCCGTCAGCCCCACCGTGAGCCAGGACGAGCTCTCACCTGGGCGCGAGGTGCTGCTCAACGAGGCGATGAACGTCGTCCTGGTCCGCGGGTTCGAGCAGCTCGGTGAGGTCGTGACGCTCAAGGAGCACCTGGGGGCCGACCGGGTGCTGGTCGTCGGGCACGCCGACGAGGAGCGCGTCGCGCGCATCGCGGAGTCGTTGCGCGAGCAGCAGATGCGGGTGGGTGACGGTCTGCTGATGGACCCCCGCGCCGGCTTCGTCTACGAGCGGATCCCGAAGGCCGAGGTCGAGGAGCTGATCCTCGAGGAGGTGCCCGACATCGCCTACGAGGACATCGGCGGCCTCGGCGGGCAGATCGACCAGATCCGCGACGCCGTCGAGCTCCCGTACCTGCACCCCGAGCTCTTCAAGGAGCACAAGCTGCGCCCGCCCAAGGGTGTCCTGCTCTACGGCCCCCCCGGGTGCGGCAAGACCCTGATCGCCAAGGCGGTGGCGGCGTCCCTGGCGCGCAAGGTCGCCGAGATCAACGGCCAGCCGCTGGGCAAGTCGTACTTCCTGAACATCAAGGGCCCCGAGCTGCTCAACAAGTACGTCGGTGAGACCGAGCGGCACATCCGGCTGATCTTCCAGCGGGCGCGCGAGAAGGCTTCTGACGGAACGCCTGTGGTGGTGTTCTTCGACGAGATGGACTCGCTGTTCCGCACCCGCGGGTCCGGGGTCAGCTCCGACGTCGAGACCACGATCGTCCCGCAGCTGCTGTCCGAGATCGACGGCGTCGAGCGGCTCGAGAACGTCATCGTCATCGGCGCCTCGAACCGTGAGGACATGATCGACCCGGCGATCCTGCGGCCGGGCCGGCTCGACGTCAAGATCAAGATCGAGCGCCCGGACGCCGAGGCGTCGCGCGACATCTTCGGCAAGTACCTCACCCCCGACCTGCCGCTGCACGCCGCCGACCTCGCCGAGAACGGTGGGTCGGCGCAGGCGACGGTCGCCGCGATGATCCAGGCGACCGTCGAGCGGATGTACTCCGAGATCGACGACAACCGGTTCCTCGAGGTCACCTACGCCAACGGCGACAAGGAGGTGCTGTTCTTCAAGGACTTCAACTCCGGCGCCATGGTGCAGAACATCGTCGACCGGGCCAAGAAGATGGCCATCAAGGAGCTGCTCAGCACCGGGCAGCGCGGTATCCGGGTCGAGCACCTGCTCGAGTCCTGCGTCGACGAGTTCAAGGAGAACGAGGACCTGCCCAACACGACAAACCCCGACGACTGGGCGCGCATCTCGGGCAAGAAGGGCGAGCGGATCGTCTACATCCGCACGCTGATCACCGGCAAGAAGGGCACCGAGCCGGGTCGCTCGATCGACACGGTCGCCAACACCGGCCAGTACCTCTAGGGTCTGGCGAGCCGGCGGGTCACGGCCCGCCACCCGATCAGCAGCACCGCCAGAACGATCGTCGCGACGATCACGAACGACACGGCGGTGCCCGCACCGGTGAGCCGGCGCAGCAGCATGCCCAGGGCCACGGTCACCAGCCACACCGGCGCACCCGTGGCCCGGACAGACGTCGGCGCGCGCCACCCGCGGGACGCGGACCACCCGGCGAGGGTGCCCACCGCGAAGGGCCACGCCGTCACCAGGACGCCGACCGCCGTCAGGCCCTCGGCGTGGCTGCGTCGCCCGATCGCGGCGAACAGCAGCACTCCCAGCAGGTCCAGACCCAGGGCGCGAAGCGCGAGGCCTCTCACGCGAGCTCGGCGCGCAGCATCGACGCCACCTCGTCCAGCGCAGCCGCACCGCACGGCACCGCGCCGGGGAACGACATGAACCCGTGCGGCACCCCGGGATAGTCGGTGTGCTGCACGCTGACCCCGGCCGCCCGCAGGGCCGCGGCGTAGCGCGACCCGTCGTCGCGCAGCGGGTCGAGCTCGGCGGTCTGGATCAGTGCCGGCGGTAGACCCGCGTGGCTGGGGGCGTGCAGCGGGGACAGCAGCGGGTCGAGCACGTCGGCGTCGCCGCGGTAGTGCCCGAGGAACCCGTGGACGTCCGCGCGGGACAGGATCGGCGCGTTCGCGTTGCGCTGGATGGACCGTGAGCTCAAGGTGGCGTCGGTCGCGGGGTACAGCAGGACCTGCGCCGCGATCCTGGGCCCTGCCCCGTCGCGCGCCATGAGCGTGATCGCCGCCGCGAGGTTGCCACCAGCGCTGTCGCCCATGACGGCCAGCCGCGCAGCGTCCGCGCCCAGCGCACCGGCGTGCTCGACCGCCCAGACGGTCGCGTCGTACGCGTCGTGCAGCCCCGCCGGGAACACGTGCTCGGGGGCGAGCCGGTAGTCGACCGACACGAGCACCGCACCGACCCGCTGGGCCATCTGGGCGCACAGGGCGTCGTAGCTGCGCACGTTGCCCTGCACCCAGCCCCCGCCGTGGAAGAACATCACGAGCGGGGGAGTGGTCGGCTGCGCTGCGGGCCGGTAGACCCGCACCGCGACGCTGCCCGCGCGGGTCGTCGCGACGTCCTCACTGATCCGCACGGACGACGGGACGCTGCCGAACACCCGGTCCAGCGGGAACCAGTGCGGCAGGGTCGAGCGCCGGTTGCGCCGCAGCTGTGCCGCGGTGAGGTCGGCGACCTGCGGTCCGCGGCGTGCGGCCGCCAGGGCGCACAGCACCCGGGTGCGCCTGGCCATGGTCACGTGCGGGCCTTACCGGCTGGCGCGCAGCCGAGCGCTACGGCGTTCGGATCGGTGTGCACGGCAGGTACTTTACGGGCTCGCCGACCCCGGCTGGAGCGGCGCCACCCTGGTCAGACGTGCGCGTTGTAGACGTCCAGACCGAAGCGGTTCAGCCCTGGCGTGCCGGCGTAGCCCAGGTACGGCAGCCCGAACAGGTCCTCGATGCTGGCGAGCAGGCTGCAGTGGTTGTACGGCGTCGTCGACCAGGTGCCGCCCCTGACGAACGGCGAGATGACCAGTGCGCCCACCCGGCCGCCGCCCAGACCGGTGATGCCCGGCAGCGGACTGTTGGGTCCGGGACCCTCGCCGCAGCAGTCGCTGGCGTCGGACTGCGGTCCGTCCGACTCGTCGAAGGTGATCACCAGCCGGCCGTCCTTGCGGAAGGCCGACGAAACGCGGGTCGACGAAGGAGACCTCGGGCAGGTCGCCGCTGGCGCAGTCCGCGAGGAACCTCGGGTGGGGCGAGGAGATGGGGAGGTACTTCGTCCCCCACAGCGCCGTGAACGGGATGTCGCCGTAGTAGTACCGCCCGCGCAGACCCTTGTCCGCCAGGCGATCCCAGATGGTGGGCAGGGTGCTGGTCGCGGTGGAGTTGTGCAGGCGGTCGGTGCGTGCGCTGTGCTGGTAGAACCGGTTCGGGTACGTCTCGACCATCGTGGCCGCGAAGTACTGGTCGCACACGGTCCAGTCCGGGCCCGCCTGGCACCAGAACGCGAGGTCGCTCGCCTCGTAGTAGCCGACGGCGAACTCGTCGTTCTCGCCCGCGCGCAACCACCCGTCGCACTTGCCGCGGTTGAGCTCGATCCGCCCACCCTCGTACGAGTGGTCCGGGTCGGGGCTGGAGCACCCCTGGTAGTCGCTCAGGTGGTGCGTGGTGTGCCGGACGCCGTAGCGGTCGACGAACGTCGGCGCGGGCTGCCGGCCGTCGGCGCCGGGCAGCCAACCCACGAAGTGGTCGACGAGCGGTTCTCCATCATCACGACGATCACGTGGTCGATGCCGGACGCGGCGGGCGCGGGCAGGGCGGAGGCGGCGGTGGCGACGTCCGTCGACACGGCGGCCGATGTGACGACCGCGCCCGAGGCGGCGACAGCGCCTCCAGCCGCGAGGAAGCGTCTGCGCGTAAGGGGCACGGCCACCACTGTCCGCGGTGGCGTCTCGGAAGCGAGCCAGGGGGCTGAACATCGGGTGAACACCGCGACCGTAGGCTCGAGCGGGTGAGCGTGCGACGCGTGATGGGGATCGAGACCGAGTACGGCGTCTCGGCGCCCGGCGACCCGGTGGCCAACCCGATGCTGATGTCGGGCCAGGTGGTCAACGCCTACGCCCAGCCGCTGGGGGCCCGGGTGGGTCGGGCCCGGTGGGACTACGAGGACGAGGCCCCACTGCGCGACGCGCGCGGGTACCAGCTCAGCCGCGCCAGCGCCGACCCCTCGCAGCTGACCGACGAGGACGACCCGACGCTCGCCAACGTCATCCTCACCAACGGCGCGCGGCTGTACGTCGACCACGCGCACCCCGAGTACAGCTCGCCCGAGGTCACCACCCCGCGCGACGCCGTCCGCTGGGACAAGGCGGGTGAGCAGATCATGGCCACCGCGGTGCGGGCGATCGCCGCGAACCCCGGGCTGGGCACCGTGAACCTGTACAAGAACAACACCGACGGCAAGGGCCAGTCGTACGGAACGCACGAGAACTACCTGATGAGCCGCGCCACGCCGTTCGCCGACATCGTTCGCCACCTGGTGCCGTTCTTCGTCTCGCGGCAGGTGTTCACCGGCGCTGGCCGCGTCGGGATCGGCGCCGAGAGCGAGACGGCCGGCTACCAGCTGACCCAGCGGGCGGACTTCTTCGAGGTCGAGGTGGGTCTGGAGACGACCCTGAAGCGCCCGATCATCAACACCCGCGACGAGCCGCACGCGTCCGCCGACAAGTACCGCCGGCTGCACGTCATCATCGGCGACGCGAACCTCTGCGAGGTCGCCACGCTGCTCAAGGTCGGCACCACGTCGCTGGTGCTCGCCATGATCGAGGACCGTGCCCTGACCCGTGACCTGGCGGTCGAGCGCCCCGTCTCGACGCTGCGGGCCGTCTCGCACGACCCGTCCCTGAAGACGCTGCTCACCCTGCGCGACGGGACGACGATGACTGCCGTCCAGCTGCAGTGGGCCTTCTTCGAGCAGGCGAGCGCCTATGTCGACGACCGCTCGGGGGGCCAGCCGGACGCCGACACGGCCGAGGTGCTCGCCCGCTGGGAGTCGGTGCTGACCCGGCTCGAGACCGACCCGATGGCCTGCGCGCGCGAGCTGGACTGGGTGGCCAAGCTGTCACTGCTGCAAGGGTTCCGCGACCGCGAGGGCCTGGACTGGGACTCGCACCGGTTGCAGCTGATCGACCTGCAGTACAGCGACGTGCGCCCCGAGAAGGGTCTGTACCACCGACTGCTGGCCCGCGACCGGGTCGAGCGGGTGGTGGACGACGCGCTGGTCCGCGCCGCGGTCGACGACCCGCCCGACGACACCCGCGCGTACTTTCGCGGCAGGTGCCTCGCGAAGTACGGCCGCGACGTGGCCGCCGCGTCGTGGGACTCGGTGATCTTCGACCTGCCCGGCCACGACTCGCTGCAGCGCGTCCCGATGCTCGAGCCCCTGCGGGGGGATCGCGGCGCGGTCGGCCACCTGATCGACGCCAGCGAGACCGCAGCCGACCTGATGGCCGCCCTCGCCGCCCGCTGACCCTTCCTCCCCCCACCTGCGTTCCTCCCCAGCACCGGTGTCGCTTCGGACATATCGGGCGTGCGGTGCCGGTCGAGGGGAGGAAAGCGGGGTGGGGGGAGGAAGGGGTGACCGCGCCGTCGGTCGGGCCCGGTGTCGCTGGCCGCGTCTACTGTGAGGGGACGTCACCACCACACGGAGGTCGGTATGCCCGGTCAGGAGCAGCAGCGTCAGCAGCGACGCGAGGACGAGCCCGACGAGGCGCCGGCGCCGGTCCCCGCCGGGGCCGCCACCAAGCAGGGTCTGGACGACGACATCGACTCGGTCCTGGACGAGATCGACGACGTCCTCGAGACCAACGCCGAGGACTTCGTGCGTGCGTTCGTACAGAAGGGGGGCGAATAGGACCTGTATGTCCGTTTCGGGTTCGTCGCATGGGACCGCCGCGTCGTGCACGCAGCCGCCGGGTAGTGTCGCCGAGGTGAGCGTCCCCACCGACCCGACCGGCCGACTGCCGCACGCCTACCTGGTGCCGGGCTCGGCGTCCTTCGCCGAGTTCCTGTCCGACCACGCGCCCCGACTGCTGCCGAGCGGGCGCGCCCTGCCGGTCGGCACGGTGCCCGAGGCGCCGCACGGCACGACCATCGTGGCCGTCGAGTTCGACGGCGGGGTCGTCATGGCCGGTGACCGCCGGGCCACGATGGGCAGCATGATCGCCAACCGCGAGATCGAGAAGGTCTTCGGCGCCGACGACTACTCCTGCGTCGGCATCGCGGGCACGGCCGGTCTGGCGATCGAGCTGGTCAAGCTGTTCCAGGTCGAGCTGGAGCACTACGAGAAGATCGAGGGCACGCTGCTGTCGATCGAGGGCAAGGCGAACCGGTTGGCCACGATGATCCGCGGCAACTTGCCGATGGCCATGCAGGGGCTGGCCGTGGTGCCGCTGTTCGCGGGCTACGACGTCGACGCGGCTCGGGGGCGCATCTACAGCTACGACGTGACCGGTGGGTGCTACGCCGAGCGCAACCACCACAGCGTCGGCTCGGGGTCGCTGTTCGCCCGCGGTGCGATGAAGAAGCTGTGGCGGTCCGGCCTGGACGCCGACGGCGCCGTGCGGGTGGCCGTCGAAGCGCTGTACGACGCCGCCGACGACGACTCGGCCACCGGTGGCCCCGACCTGAACCGCCGGATCTACCCGGTGGTGGGGGTCGTCGACGACGAGGGCTACCGGCGCGTGGACGACGCCTCGATGCAGGCCGTGGTCGACGCTGTCGTCGCTGGCCGCCGCGGCGACCCCGGGGGCGCGACCTCCGACGCCCAGATCGGGGGTGCGCGATGACCATGCCGTTCTACGTGTCGCCCGAGCAGCTCATGAAGGACAAGGCCGACTACGCGCGCAAGGGGATCGCCCGCGGACGGTCCGTCATCGTGCTCGCCTACGACGGCGGGA
>JBKJTJ010000022.1:0-4744 GCA_046590855.1 Actinomycetota bacterium | reverse complement strand
CCGCCCGTCCGCTGTCAGCGCCGGCGCGCCCGAGCCGCTCACGCCGGACGCCGATCGCCGCGCATCGCGTCGGCCCGCACCGGCAGGTCGTGGCCCATCCGCTCGCGTTTGGTCTCGAGGTAGGCCTCGTTGTGCACCGTGGCCGCCGACACCAGGGGCAGCCGGTCCACGACGTCCACGCCGTGGAAGGCGAGCCCCTCGACCTTGGCCGGGTTGTTGGTGAGCAGCCGCACCCGGGGCACACCCAGGTCGTCCAGCATCGCCGCGGCAGCGCCGTACTCGCGGGCGTCGGCCGGCAGCCCGAGCTCGAGGTTGGCGTCGACGGTGTCGCGGCCGAGGTCCTGCAGGGCGTAGGCCTCGAGCTTGGACAGCAGACCCACGCCGCGGCCCTCGTGGCCGCGCAGGTAGAGGACCGCCCCGCCCCTGGCGGCGACCATCGCCAGCGCCGCCTGCAGCTGGCTGCCGCAGTCGCAGCGCAGCGAGCCGAGCGCGTCGCCCGTCAGGCACTCGGAGTGCAGGCGCACGACCGCGCTCGGGCCGGTCGGGTCGCCGCTGACCAGGGCCAGGTGCTCGGCGCCGGTGCGCAGGTCGCGGTAGCCGTGTGCGGTGAACGTGCCGTGGGCGGTGGGCAGCGACGTCGTGGCGACCCGGTGCACCCGCGCCTGCCCCGGTGCGTCGGCGGGCGCGCGGCCGGTGTCGTCCGGCACGGCGTCGTTCACCAGCCGCCACAGCGCCAGGTCGGCGATGCTGATCGTGACCAGCTCGGTGCGGTCGCCGAGGGCGAGCACGTCGGGCAGGCGCATCATCGTCCCGTCGTCGTGGACGAGCTCGGCGATCAGTCCGACGGGCGCCAGCCCGGCCAACCGGCACAGGTCGACGGCGGCCTCGGTGTGGCCGGCCCGCTCGAGCACGCCCCCGTCGCGGGCGCGCAGGGGCAGCACGTGCCCCGGCCGCACCAGCTCACCGGGCGCCAGCGTCGGGTCGGCGAGCAACCGCGCGGTGCGGGCGCGGTCGGCGGCGCTGATGCCGGTCGTGACGCCCTCGCGGGCGTCGACCGACACCGTGTACGCGGTGCCCCGCGGGTCCTCGTTGTCGCGCACCATCAGCGGCAGCTCGAGCCGGTCGGCGACCGAGTCGGGCATCGGGGCGCAGAGCAGTCCCGAGCTGTGCCGCACCGTCCAGGCGACCCACTGCGGCGTGGCGAGCTCGGCCGAGAGCACGACGTCGCCCTCGTTCTCGCGGTGCTCGTCGTCGACCACGAGCACCGGACGGCCGAGCCGCAGCTCGTCCATGGCCCGCTCGATCGTGGCGAGGGCGCTCATGCCACGGTCTCCATCGTCGGCTCGGTCAGCGTCGTCGTCCGCGCGACGCGCAGCCACACGGTGAACCCCCAGATGACGAATGCCCCGTAGACGGCGTAGAGGGCCGCCGAGGGGTAGAACTGGGCCCGCAGCAGCAGCGGCACCCCGACCACGTCGACGGCGATCCAGCAGAGCCAGAACTCGACCCAGCCGCGGGCCATCGCGTAGGTCGCCATCACCGAGCCGACGAAGATCCACGCGTCCGCCCACACCGGGTCGTAGGACCCGAGGGCCCGGAACACCGGCGTCAGGACGGCGACGGCGAGCAGCCCCGCGCCGACGAGCACGGCGCGCTCGCGGCCGGTGGCCCACCTCGGCTGGACGGCGGGGCCGGCGCCGGCCGATCGGCTGCGGCTCCACCGCACCCAGCCGTAGACCGACACCAGGACGAACATCACCTGGCGTCCGGCCTGGCCGAGCAGCGTCGCTTGCTCGGGGTTGTCGAACACCGCACCGAGGAACACCGTGAACAGCAGGACGTTGCCCGCGATGCCCACCGGCCACGCCCACACGCGACGGCGCATCCCGCCCACGGCCGAGGCGAGGCCGAAGACGTTGCCGATCACCTCGCGCCACAGGATCGGGTGGCCACCGACCACCACCCGGGCCTCGAACAACCAGCGCAGCGCGCTCATCAGTGCTCCTTCGTGGTGGTGGCGGCCATCAGCCGCTGCACGTACTTCGCGATGACGTCGACCTCGAGGTTCACGACGTCGCCCGGCCGGCGGGCGCCCAGCGTGGTCAGGTCGAGGGTCGTGGGGATCAGCGACACCGAGAAGGTGCCCGCCTCGTCGTCCAGGGCGCTGACCGTGAGCGAGACGCCGTCCACCGTGATCGACCCCTTCTCGACCACGTACGGCGACAGGGCGGGCGGCAGCGTGAACGTGACGACCTCCCACCGGTCGCCGGGTTCGCGCGAGACCACCTCGGCCGTGCCGTCGACGTGGCCCTGGACGACGTGGCCGCCGAAGCGGCCGTCTGCGGGCATGGCCCGCTCGAGGTTCACCGGCGCGCCGGGTGTGGCCGTGGCCAGCGAGCTGCGGCGCAGGGTCTCGGCCATGACGTCGACGACGAACCGTCCCTCGCCGTGGGCGACGACGGTGAGGCAGACCCCGTTGACCGAGATCGAGGCGCCGTGCGCGGCGTCCGACGTGACCAGCGGGCCGTGCACGGTGAGCCGGGCCGAGTCGGCGCCGTGCTCGATCTCGATCACGTGGCCGAGCTCCTCGACGATCCCGGTGAACATCAGCTCGCCTCCAGGTGGGTGGGCAGGTCGGTGGTGGCCGGGCGCAGCAGCAGCCGGACGTCGTCGCCGACCCGGGTGACGTCGTCCAGTCGCAGCCGGGCGCAGTCGGCGATCGTGCCGATACCGAGTTCGCCCACCGCGTTCGCACCGGCCCCGAGCAGGGCTGGGGCGACGTACGCCACGACGCGGTCGACCAGGCCGGCGCGCCAGAACGCGGCCGCCAGCCGCGGGCCGCCCTCGAGCCAGACGTGACGGCGGTTCAGCCGCCACAGGTCCTCGAGCGCTGCGCGGGGGTCGTGGGTGGTGAGGCGGACGGCGGGCTCACCGTCGTCGACCCGGACGCCGGGCGGCAGGGGGCGCAGGCCCATCACCGCGCGCTGCGGCTGGCGCGGCAGCGGCTCGCCGTCCTCGCCCCGCACGGTCAGCCGGGGGTCGTCGGCCAGGACCGTGCCGGTGCCGACGAGGACGACGTCGGCCTCGGCGCGCAGCCGGTGGACGTCAGCCCTCGCCTCGGTGCCGGTGATCCAGGCGCTGGTGCCGTCGGCGGCGGCGCTGCGGCCGTCGAGGGTGGTCGCGAGCTTCCAGGTGACGACCGGTCGACCGAGGTCGAGGGCCAGCTGCCACAGCTCGACCAGGGCGTCGGCCTCGGCGCGGACGTCTGCAGCGAGGTCGACCTGCACACCGGCGCGGGCCAGCACCTCGGCCCCGCCGGCGGCCGGTGTGCGGTCGGGACGGGCGTGCACGACGCGGGCAACGCCGGCGTCCAGCAGCGCCTGGGCGCAGGGGCCGGTGCGACCGGTGTGGGCGCACGGCTCGAGGGTGACGACGGCCGTTCCGCCGCGAGCCCGCTCGCCCGCTCGTGCCAGTGCGACGACCTCGGCGTGCGCGGTGCCGGCTCCCTCGTGCCAGCCCTCGCCGACGACGACGTCGTCGGCGCCCAGGACGACGGCGCCCACCCGCGGGTTGGGCCCGACCGGGCCTCGGCGAGCCAGCCTGAGGGCACGCTGCATCGCCTGCGCGACAACGGTTGTGCTCACCTCGACCCCTCTCGCCTCGCCGTCGGGCGGGCTCCGGGGTCGTGCGACGACGCGGGACGCGGCCGATGGCCACGCCCAGCGATCGCCGACGGCACGACGCAATGGTGCGCCGACGCCGTCGTGTGTCTCCTCCCATCCGGACTCTCACCGTCGGTCCTGGAGTTTCACCAGGTCAACCGGCCGCTGGCTGCGGTCGGGTCGCGGACTGTCACCGCCGGCTCGGACTTTCACCGACCCCGGAGCACACGTGCTATGGCGAGTGTAACCACCCCGTCCACCCGGGTCATTCCCGCTCACAGGTGACGGAACCCTGACGTCCGACGGGTTCCACTGACGTCGTGGAGGACGGTCCTTATCGGCTGCTTACGTTGCGGCTGCAGGGGTTTCGCTCCCTCGACCACCCGGCGTAGGACTGTCCCCGGCGCCGCGCAAGCCGTCGGGGCGCAGTCATCCATCCACCGAAGGACTGGTGTGCTGTGAAGCTCTCCCCTCGTCGGTCTCGCTCCGTGCTCTCGTTCGCCGCCATCGCCGCGGTCGCAGTCGGCCTCACCAACTCCCCGCTGTTCACGGCGTCGGCGGCCAACCTGCCCGCATCCACCCGCGCGTCCTCGGCCAGCACGTCGCCGCTGCTGCCGAGCAGCAAGCTCATCCTCAAGAGCGCCAAGCAGGTCAACCTGCGCAACGGCACCGTGCGGCTACCCCTGCACCGCGGCAAGGTCGGATCCAGGACGGTCTGGTACATCCTCACCGAGTCCTCCGACTTCGGGCTCGCCCGTGACCTGGACGCCAACTACTCCGCCAAGCTGACGAACCTCGGGATCGGGTGCGCCGCCTGCGTCCAGACGGTGACCCAGACCTCGGCGCCGGACCTGAAGTTCGGCGAGGCCACGGTCCACTTCGCCGGCGCCCCGGACTTCTCACCGAAGCGGGTGCTGGTGCCGGGCCCCACCACGCTGCCGGCCACGACGGTCCAGCCCGGCTCCGTCGCCGGCCGCGGGTACAGCCCCTTCATCCGCATCAAGGGGTCACCGGTCGTCTACAACGCGCCGATCGTGGCGACCGGTGACGGGCCCTTCGACGTGGTGGGTCACTCCAACACC
>JBKJTJ010000394.1:0-3195 GCA_046590855.1 Actinomycetota bacterium | reverse complement strand
CTGGCACGGGGGGCCGGGCGGATGTGGGTGGACATCGCGGGCTGCGAGGCGGGCAGCTTCGCGGGGCACCTGCCGAGCGCCCGGGTCCTGTTCACCGGCGCGTCGACCGGTGCGCAGAAGGCCTACGAGTACCCGCCGTGGGGCCTGTCGGTCTGGACCGGGCTGCTGCTGGCCAAGGGCATCGACGACCGCGGCGCCGACGCGGACGGCGATCACCGGGTGACCGTCGGAGAGGCCTTGCGCTACGCGACCTGGTACGCCCAGGCGATCACGCTGACCCAGCGGCCGTACGGGCGGCAGACACCCGTCGCGCTCGGCGATCCGCAGCGCGGCTGGACCCTGGCCGACCCGCCGGCCTGAGCGTCGTCAGGGGACGTCGCGCTCCCACCGCCGGTACTCGGCCACCACCGCCATCCCCGCCTTCTCGTAGAGCCGCCGCGCGAGGACGTTGTCGCCGTCGACGGTCAGCGTCGTCGACGTCAGCCCGGCGGCGGCGTCCCGGCGCAAGCACTCCTGCAGCAGCGCCAGACCCAGGCCGCGACCCCGGTGCTGGGGCAGCACAGCGAGCTGGCCGACGTGGCCGTCGTCCTGCCGGACGTCGGTGGTGGCGACCGCGATGACCGCGCCGTGCTCGACTGCGCACACGACGTCGCCGCCCTGGCCGAGCACCAGCGTCGACCACTCCTCGAACGGCCGCAGGTGGCTGCCGAACTCGCCGGCGAACGAGGCCATGACGACCTGCCACACCTCATGCGCGTCCGTGTCGGGGTCGAAGGGACGCAGCTCGACGTCGGCGGGCCACGTCGGCTCGGCCAGCTCGCCGCTGACCGTCCGTGCCATCCGCCAGATCGTCCGCGCGTGGGCGAACCCGGCGTCGGTCAGCAGCGCCGCCGCGCCGTCGGGGGACGTGCCGGCAAAGTGCTCGAGCCGGCCGACCGACCGTTCGGTGCCGGTGGCGACCACCCACTCGAGCAGCTCGCGCTGCAGCTGGCGCGCGCCGGCGTACGAGGGCAGGACGACGGTCTCGGACTCGCCCCTGGCCCCGACGTCGGCGTACCCGACGACCCGCCCGTCGTGCTCGGCCACGATCCGCTCGCTGCCCTCGATCGCGAGCATCCCCTCGATGTCGGACAGCTCCATCTCGGGCTGGCCGAGCTCGAGGGTGTCGTACTCGCGGTACACGTCGAGCAGTGCCGCCGCGTCGTCGGGGCGGGCGGGACGGCGGTTGGTGGCCATGGGTGACGAGCGTGCCAGGACGCCGTCGGACGGACACCCGGTTTTCGCTCCTGGTTCGGCGGCTCATCTGGCCACCTGCAGCGGCGTCTGGTCGCCGTCGACGACCAGGACGCCACGACCGGGGCCAGAGCGGTCGGCCGGTTCGGTGCGCACACCGAGCAGCTCACCGTCCGCCGCCGTCGGTGCCAGCAGCACACCGGTGCGTGCGGAGCGGATCGTCGCCGCGGTGCCGCGGTAGGCGCCCAGCAGCGCGGCCGTGGTGCCGGCGAGTACGAGGGCCGCCGGGCCGCGCTGCCGGGCCAGGGCGTCCAGGGCAGCGTCGACGCCGGGGTCGAGCAGCTCGGCGTCGTCGACGAGGACGACGAGAGCGGGGTCGCGTGCGAGGTGCTCGGCCAGGCCGGGTTCGTCGTCGGAGGCCAGCACCGCCCACGGCCCGGCGTCCAGCGGTGACGGGCGCGGGCAGACGGCGAGGACGGGGACGCCCATGGCGCGCAGTCCGCGGGCCAGCGTGAGCAGGGCGGTCGACCGGCCCGAGCGGGGTGGCCCACCCATCAGGGCCAGCCGGTGGCGGGTGAGGTCGAGCTGCACGGGCCGCCCCTCGTCGCCGCCGACCCCGAGGAGCACCCCGTCGCCCGGCTGGGACGCTCGGGTCAGCTGGTCGAGCGCCACCGACGTGGGCAGCTCGCGCACCCGCAGGTGGTCGGTGGGGGCCCTCGGCCAGGTGCGGCGCACCTCGGCGACGGTCTCGTCGACATCGGCCAGGGCCAGCTGGACGGCGGCCCCGTCACGGGTGCGCACGCCCCGACCTGGCAGCAGGCTGGTCCCAGCGGATGCCGGCAACCCGGCCAGCAGCAGGTCGGTGGCGTCGCTCACCCGCAGCAGCAGGCGGTCGGGCA
Source organism: Actinomycetota bacterium (assembly GCA_046590855.1). Lineage (GTDB taxonomy): Bacteria > Actinomycetota > Actinomycetes > Actinomycetales > Angustibacteraceae > JACMOY01. The sequence goes on along the minus strand of JBKJTJ010000394.1, from coordinate 1,063 downwards.
CCACGGCGGTCAGCCGCGAGGTGAGCAGCGCGCGGTGCCCGGTCACCACCACGTGCAGACCGGCCGCCGGCCCGTCACGCAGCAGCGCCGAGAGCGCCTCGCTGGTGCGACCGTGGTCGACGGCGTCGAGCGAATCGACCAGCGCGTCCCAGCCGTCGACCAGCAGCACCAGCATCGGCGTTCGCGGTTCGTCGAGCCGCCGACGAACCTCGCGCGCCAGCCGGTCGACCAGCCTTGCGATCAGGCGTGGTTGGTCGTGCGAGAGCACGGTTCCGGTGTGCGGCAACGCTGCCAGCACCTTCAGGTGCCCCGAGGCGGCGTCGACGACGTGCAGGTGCAGGTCGTCCGGCGCGGTGGCGGCCGCAAGGGACAGGCCGATCGAGAGGACCCCCCGGGTGCGGCCGCTGCGCGGTCCTCCGCACAGGCCGAGGTGCCCGTCGCGAGCAGGGCCCCAGGTCAGCACCGGCTGGCGCTGCTCGGCGGGCAGGTCGACCAGCCCGATGCCGACGCCGCCGCCGGCCGCAGGTGTTTGGTCCAGCTGGCCGAGGCGGACGACAGCCGGCAGCGGGGCGAGCCAGGCCGGGGGAGCGGGGACGACGCCCGCGAGCCGCGTCGCCTCGCGCAGAGCGTGGACGACGTGGGCGAGGTCGTCGTCGGAGCGCATGGTGGGCGGTGGTGGGTCGCCGATCCGACGCACCCGGATCGGCTGGTCGTCCGCCGCCCGCGAGCCGTTGACCCGTGCCACCTGGAACAGGGTGAGTGTCCCAGAGCCGTTGCGGGACAACGCTCGCCCGGGCGTCTTGGCGTCGATGCGAGCGGCGTCGGGTGCGTCGAGGACGTCGTCGGAGTCCGAGCGGTCGCGCAGGCGCAGCGCGATGCGCAGGCTCATGTTGGCCTTGATGTCGGCCGTGACGATGCCAGCGGGTCGCTGCGTCGCGAGCACGAGGTGCACCCCCAGCGACCGCCCGACCGCCGCGACGCGCACCAGCCCGCTGACGAACTCCGGGAGCTCCTCGGCGAGCATCCGGAACTCGTCGATCGCCACGACGAGGCGGGGGATCGG
>JBKJTJ010000258.1:0-10735 GCA_046590855.1 Actinomycetota bacterium | reverse complement strand
CCCTGGACAGCCTCACGCAACGGGTCGGATCCCTGGCCGCCGCCGTCGACGCGCAGGACGCCGCCGCCTCCGCGCTGCGCGACGCGGCGGCTGCGTCGTACGCGCAGGCGGGGTCCGGGGTCGACGGCGGCATGCAGAGCGGCACGCTGCTGCGCGGCGAGGTGCTGGCCCGGTGGCAGGAGTTCGCCGGCACCGGCGAGCTGCTGCGGAGCATCGAGTCGCGGGTCAGCCACTGGCGCGACCGCATCACCGCCGCCCTGGCGGGGCGTCCGGCCCCGGCGGACGAGCTGGGTGAGGCGCTGCAGACCGGGGTCGAGGCCCTGGTCAGCGCGCAGGCCGAGGCGGCCGCCGCGGACGCGCTGCGTCGCTGGCGCTCGGTCGCGGGTGGCACCGCGCTCGCTGCGACGCACGCCGACCTCGCCGCGCCCGCACCGGGTCTGGCCGACCGGGTGACCCGCACGGTGCGCGACTGGCAGGGCTACGTGCTGGGCCTGGTGCGCGACGAGGGCGGTGATCGCCGCTCGACCGCGCGCTTGCTGTCGTTCGGGGTCAACGGCCTCGGGGTGATGCTGATGCTCGTGGTGTTCGGGCAGACCGCGGGCCTGACCGGCGCCGAGGTCGGGATCGCCGGGGGCACAGCGGTGCTCGCCCAGCGACTGCTCGAGGCGGTGTTCGGTGACCAGGCCGTGCGCTCGCTGGCCGACAAGGCCAAGGACGAGCTGCTCAGCCGCTCGGTCGCCGTCCTCGCCGTCGACCGCGCCCGCCTCGACGGCGTGCTGGACGACCTCGTCACCTCGGGCCCCGGCGCCGCGGGTCTCGCGGCGGCCGTCGAGCGGGTCGAGGCGGTCCGGTGAAGCGCCGCGCCACCGTCGACGTCGCCGAGCGGGCGGACGCCCTGGGGCAGGCCCTGGACAGCGCCGGCCACCGGGTCGACCCCGAGGTCGCCCGGCGCTCGCGCACCGTGCTGGCCAAGCTCGACGAGCGCCGCCGCCTGTCGGCCGATCACACCGTCGTCGCGCTCGCCGGCGCCACCGGCAGCGGCAAGTCCAGCCTGTTCAACGCGCTGTCCGGACTCGACCTCGCCCAGGTCGGGGCCCGACGTCCGACCACGTCGACCGCGTCCGCGTGCGTCTGGGGGGCCGAGGGCGCGGACGGGCTGCTCGAGTGGCTCGGCGTGCCTACCCGTCACCGGGTCGACCACTCCAGCGCGCTGGACGACGGGCGCCGCGACCCCCTGCGCGGCCTGGTGCTGCTCGACCTGCCCGACCACGACTCGACCGAGCTGGCCCACCGGCTGGAGGTCGACCGCCTGGTCGAGCTGGTCGACGTGTTCGTGTGGGTCACCGACCCGCAGAAGTACGCCGACGCGGCGCTGCACCGGCGCTACCTCGCGCGCCTGGCCGGGCACGACGCCGTCACCGTCGTCGTCCTCAACCAGGCCGACCGGCTGACCCCGGCGGCCCTCGAGCAGTGCCGACGCGACCTTCAGCGCCTCGTCGAGGCCGACGGGCTGCGCGGTGTCGAGGTCCTCGCGACATCGGCCACCGACGGCGCCGGGGTCGACCGGCTGCGCCAGGTGCTGGCCGATGCCGTCGGCCGGCGCAGCGCCTGGAGCCAGCGGCTGTCGGCCGACCTGGACGCCGTCGTCGACGACGTGTCCGCCGGCGTCGGCGTCGAGGAGACCGACCCCGACGCGCTCGCCGAGGGCACCGGTCTGGTCGACGCGCTCGCCGGCGCCGCCGGGGTGCCAGCCGTCGTCCAGGCCGTCGAGGCCGACTACCGCCGCGGCGCCGTTGCCACCGCCGGCTGGCCGGTGACCCGCTGGGCCCGACGCTTCCGACCCGACCCGCTGCGCCGGCTGCGTCTGGACCCGGCGCGCAAGGGCGCCGTACCCACGATGGCCAGGTCGTCGCTGCCGGTGGCGACCCCGACGGCCCGCGCCCGGGTCGAGCTCGCCACCCGGCGCGTCGCCGACCGGGCCTGCGAGGGGCTGCCGCAGCGCTGGCAGGACGCGGCCCGCGCCGCCGCCGTCCCCCCGGGCGACGACCTCGCCGACGCCCTCGACCAAGCCGTCGTCGGCACCGACCTCGGGGTGCGGACCCCGCTGTGGTGGCGGGCCGTCGGCGTCCTGCAGGCCGTGCTGGTCGTCGCCGCCGCGATCGGCGTCGGCTGGCTGATCGCCCTCGGCATCACCGGGTGGCTGCAGCTGCCCCAGCCGCGCACCCCCTACCTCGGCCCACTGCCGATACCGACGCTGTGCGCCGTCGGCGGGCTCACGCTCGGGGCCCTGACCGGCGTCCTCGTACGGCTGGTCGCGGCGCGCGGTGCCCGACGTCGGGGTGCGCGGGCCCGCGGCCGCCTGCACGACGCCATCGCCCAGGTCGCCCGCGCGCGCGTGCTCGGGCCCGTCGAGGACGTCCTGCGCGACCACCGCGAGACGCGCGGGCACCTCGCCGACGCGACCACCCGCCGCTGACGGGACGGATCGGGGCAACCGCGCGTCAGATCTGACGCGTCACTGCCCCGATCCGGCGTTCGCGGGTTCAGGGGCGGCGCGATCCGGCTGCGACCTCGTGGGGGTACAGGCTGGCGCCGACGGCCGTGTCGTGGTCGACCTGGCCCGAGGAGACCAGGTTCGTCAGCGACTGCTCGAGGGTCTGCATCCCCTCGCGGGACGCGGTGGCGAGCACGTTGCGCAGCTGGCGGGTCTTGCCCTCGCGGATCAGGTTGCGGACGGCGGGCGTCGCGAGCAGCACCTCGTACGCCGCCGACCGGCCGCCGTCCACGCGGGGCAGCAGCCGCTGGTAGACGATGCCGGTCAAGGCGTTGGCCAGCTGCACCCGGATCTGGGACTGCTGGTCGCCGGGGAACACGTCGACGATGCGGTCCAGCGCCTGCGGGCTGTCGTTGGTGTGCAGGGTCGCGAACACCAGGTGGCCGGTCTCGGCGATGGTCAGCGCCGTCTGGATCGTCTCCAGGTCGCGCATCTCGCCGACCATCAGGACGTCGGGGTCCTCGCGCAGCGCAGCGCGCAGGGCGATCGCGAAGCTGGCGGTGTCGGTGCCGACCTCGCGCTGGTTCACCGCCGCCACCCGGTGCTGGTGGACGTACTCGATCGGGTCCTCGATGGTCAGGATGTGGCACGGCCGGGTCGCGTTGATCCGGTCGACCAGCGCCGCGAGGGTCGTCGACTTGCCCGAGCCGGTCGGCCCGGTCACGAGCACCAACCCCTGCGAGAGGGTCGTGAACGCCTGCACCACTGGCGGGACGCCGAGCTCGTCCAGCGACGGCACCTGGTAGGGGATCAGGCGCAGGGCGATGGCGACCGACCCGCGCTGGCGGAACCCGTTGGCGCGAAAGCGCGCCTGGTCGCGCCAGCTGAACGACCAGTCGACCTCGTTGCGGACGGCGAAGTCGGCACGCTGCAGGTCGCTGAGCAGCGAGCCCAGCATCGCCTCGGTGTCGGCTGCCGTGAGGGGCGGCCACTGCGGCATCCGCTCGAGCGCGCCGTCCACGCGCAGCAGCGGCGGCGCCCCCGGCGTCAGCAGCAGGTCGGAGCCGCGTCGCTGCCACAGCGTCTCGAGCAGCTGCTCCAGGGTGCTGCGGGTGCGCGCTGCGCCGTCCGCGCCGGAGCCGTCCGCCCCCGCGCCGCCGTCGAGAGCGTCCGCCGTCATGGTGCCGCAGTCTGGCAGACCGACCCGCGCCGTCGTGGCGGTCAAGTTCGGGCCCGTGCCCGCCGATGCACCGGACGTCGGTCACTGACCCGATCGGGTGACCGCCACCCGGGTGTCTGGCCGAAGGAGGGTGTCGTGGCAGCTCGCGTGATCGTCCCGGCCGCGCCGGTGGCCGTGGCGGCCGACGGCTCGGGTCGCCGTCAGCTCGGTGAGATCCTCGTCGCCCGCTCGCTGCTCAGCCGCGCCCAGCTCAAGGACGCGCTGCTCAAGCAGCGGGTCTCGGGCAAGCGGCTCGGCACCCTGCTGGTCGAGCTCGGTGCGCTGGACGAGCGCGACCTGGCCTCGGCCGTCGGTGAGCACTTCGGCGTCGCCGTGGTCGACCTGCGCCTGCGGGCACCCGAGCCGCAGGCCGTCGCGATGCTGCCCGAGACCGTGGCCCGCAGCCTGGTCGTCGTGCCGCTCGCGCTGGACGAGGGGATCCTGCAGGTCGCGGTGGCCGACCCCAGCGACGACCTGTCCGACCGGCTGCGGGACGCCACCGGGGCCGAGGTCGCGCTGGTCGTCGCCTCGGCGACCGACATCCGCCGCGCCACCGACCGGGCCTACCGGGCGCTCACCGGGATCGACCGGCACGTCGACGCCTTCCAGGCCTCGGCCAGCAGCCGGCGCGAGGCGCCCGCGGCCGTCCGGTCGTCCGCCGTCGTCGACGAGAACGCCCCCGTCGTGCAGGTCGTCACCATGATCCTGGCCCAGGCGCAGCGCGACCGGGCCTCCGACGTCCACATCGAGCCGATGGACGCCCTCGTGCGGGTGCGCTTTCGGATCGACGGCGTCCTGCACGACGTGGTGACCCTGCCGACGTCGATGGGCGGGGCGGTCACCAGCCGCCTCAAGGTGCTCGCGGGCATGAACATCGTCGAGCGGCGCCGGGCCCAGGACGGGCAGTTCACCGCGAACGTCGAGGGGCGCGACGTCGACGTCCGGGTGGCCAGCACGGGCACCGTCGCCGGCGAGAAGGTCGTGCTCCGGCTGCTGGACAAGGCGATCTCGTCGTTCCGGCTGTCCGAGCTGGGGATGTCGGCGCAGACGTACGAGGTCTACTCGACGATGGTGCGCTCGCCGTTCGGCATGGTGATCTGCGCCGGCCCGACCGGTAGCGGCAAGACCACGAGCCTGTACGCGACGATGGCCGAGCTGAACGGCACCGAGCGCAACATCATGACCATCGAGGACCCGGTCGAGTACGTCGTCCCCTCGATCAACCAGATCCAGATCAACGAGCAGGCGGGCATCGACTTCGCCGGGGGACTGCGCTCGATCCTGCGCCAGGATCCCGACATCATCCTGGTGGGTGAGATCCGCGACGCCGAGACCGCGCGGATCGCCGCCCAGGCCGCGCTGACGGGCCACTTCGTCCTGAGCTCGTTGCACGCCACCGACACCAGCGCTGCGCTGCTGCGGTTCCTCGACCTCGAGATCGAGCCGTACGTCGTCGGGTCGGCGGTCGCCGGCATCTTGAGCCAGCGTCTGCTGCGCCGGATCTGCGACCAGTGCCGCGCGCCGCACCAGCCGACCGTCGAGGAGCTGGACTACTTCGCCCACGCCGGCGGCGTGGTGCCCAAGGGCGGCTTCTTCCGCGGTGCCGGCTGCACGTTCTGCGCCGGCTCGGGCTACCAGGACCGGGTCGGCGTCTACGAGCTGCTGCGGATGACACCCGACATGCGGGCGCTGGTCGCCGCTGCGCCGTCGTACGGCGCCATCCACGACCTCGCCCAGTCCGAGGGCACGCGCAGCCTGCGCCGCGAGGGTGTGCTGCTCGTCGAGCAGGGCGTCACGACGATCGCGGAAGTCGTCCGCGGGATCTACGTCCTGTAGGTGATGACCCGATGGTGATGACCGAGGCCACCAGCCCACCGACCCGCCGGGGATCGCGCGAGATCATGCCCGCGCGGGTCAAGGGCACCGACCTGATGCACCTGAGCCGCCAGCTGGCGGCGTTCCTGCGCGCCGGGATCCCGATCCTGGACGGGCTCGACCTGCTGGCCATGGAGGCCTCCAACGCGACGCTGCGCAGGGCGCTGGCCGACGTCGCCGAGGGCGTGCGCCAGGGCGAGCCGCTCGCCGAGGCGTTCGACCGGCACCCAAAGGTGTTCCCGGCCGCCTACCGCAGCATGATCCGCTCGGCCGAGCTCAGCGGCAGCCTCGACACCGTGCTGGACCGGTTGACGGTCTACGTCGAGCGCGAGGTGGCCGCCAAGAAGCAGATCCGCTCGGCGATGACCTACCCGATCGTCATCGTGGTGCTGGCCGTGAGCGTCTCGACCCTGCTCGTCACGTTCGTGCTGCCCAAGTTCGAGGTGTTCTTCGCCTCGTTCCACAAGCAGTTGCCGCTTCCCACCCGGATGCTGCTGGGGTTCTCGAGCCTGTTCCAGCACTGGTGGTGGGTCGCGCTGATCGTCGCGCTGCTGGTCGGCGGTTCCTCCGTCGCGTTCCTGCGTACCGAGCCCGGCCTGCTGCTGCGCGACCGGGCGCTGCTGCGCGTCCCCGTGATCGGCGACGCCCTCAGGTACTCGGTGGTCGAGCGGTTCGCGCGGGTGATGGCCTCGATGCTGCAGGCGGGCGTACCGCTCGGCGATGCGATGAACGTCGCCGCAGCCGCAACCGGCAACCGGCCCGCGGCGCTGAGCCTCGCGGTCGCCCGCGAGTCGATGCTGCGCGGGGACGGGATCGCCGGCCCCCTCGCCGAGACGGGGATCTTCCCGCCGCCGGCCCGCCAGATGCTGCGGGTGGGCGAGGACACCGGCTCGCTGGACGACCAGCTCGAGACGATCGCCTCGTTCTACGAGAAGGAGCTGGACTACAAGGTCAAGCAGATCACCACGCTGATGGAGCCGGCCGTGCTGATCGTCATGGGTGCCATCGTGGGTTTCGTCGCCCTGGCCCTGGTCAGCGCCATGTACGGCATCTACGGCCAGTCCTCGACGTGATGCGCGGCACCGGACGCGAGGCGGGGTTCACCCTCGTCGACACCATCGTGGGTGTCGCGATCCTCGGCATCGGCGTCACCGTGGTGGTCGGGGGCATGGCCACCTCCATCACCGTCTCGGCCCGGGGTCGGGCCGCCGCCGAGGCCCAGATCGCGGTGCGCTCGTACGCCGAGCAGATCGCCGCTGCGACCTACGTCGACTGCTCCACGTCGTACAGCACCGCGTTCACTGCGCCCAGCGGCTACACAGCCACCCAAGCGGTCTCGTACTGGGACAGCGCAACCAGCACCTTCGTGGCCGCCTGCGGAACGGACAGCGGCCTGCAGCGGATCACGCTCACGGTCGCGTCCACCGACGGGCGCGCGAGCGAGGTGCAGCCCGTGGCCAAGCGCCGACGCCCGGCGGGCGAGACGTGAGCCGGCGGGGGTGCGACGGTGGGTTCACCCTGGTCGAGCTGCTGGTCGTCGTGGCCATCACGGGGCTGGTCATGCCCGTGATCGCCATGGCGCTGTCACTGGGTTTCCGCACGACCGACACGACCATCGGCCGGCTGCAGGACACCCGCGACCGGCAGATCACGCCGTCGCTCTTCACCGGTGACGTCCAGAGCGCGACTGTCGTCGACACGGCGAGCAGCGCGGGGTGCCCGCTGGGCGGTGGGACTCTCGTCCTGCGGCTGAGCCGACGTGAGACCTCCGCGGCCGGCGCGGTGGTGAACCGGGTCATCGTCTGGGACTCGGTCGTCTCCGCCGGCAGCGCGCTGCTCGAGCGCCGGACGTGCGACGACACCGGCGGCAGCATGGCGCTGGTCAGCGGGGTCACCACGACCCACGACGTCGTCGGCACCCCGACCGTGACGTGCTCGCTCGCGAGCGGCGCGTCGACCGGGTGCAACGGCGCGGCGACGATCGCGTCGGTCGACCTCGCCGTCACCGACGCCAGCGGCACCTTCACCGTCAGCGCTCACCGTCGGGCTGCGGCGTGAGTCGGGTGCGGCGTCGGGTGCGCGCCCGAGACGACGAGGGCAGCGTCCTGGTGCTGGCACTGGCGTTCATGCTCGCGTTCGGCGTGCTGATCGGCGTCGTGCTGCAGCTCGGCGCCACCGGCGCCCGCACCACGGTGAGCGTTCGCGATCAGGGCACCGACACGTACGCCGGCGGCGGCGCGCTCGACGGTGCGATCAACCTGGTGCGCTCCGACCCCACGATCGGACTGGCCCCCGCCGCGGCCAGCACCTGCTTCACGCTGCCGGCCGGTGGCCTCGACAACACCTCGGCGGTCACGGTCAGCTGCCAGCCGCGCTCGACGTCCGGCGCGGCGCTCGGTGGATCCACCGCCTCTCAACCGGGCTACGCGGTCACGGCGCTGCCGGCCACCGCCACCGAGGGCGTGACGGTGTCGTCCGGGACCACGACGCTGCAGGGCGGGGCCGCGGTCAACAAGGCGCTCACCGTCGCCGCCGGCGCCACCCTGGACAGCACCGGCTACCCGGTCACGGCCGGCAGCTGCCCTGCGGCAGGCACCGGGACCGTCAAGGACACCTGCGCCGTCGGGGGGGCCGTGACCGACCCTGGGTACCCCGGGCCGAGCACTGCCACCGCGGTCCAGCGCACGACGTTGCCGGCCTGCGCGACCACGGTGACCCTGCTGCCTGGCGTGTACCGCTCTGCGACAGCGCTGCAGGCCGTACTCAACTGCGTCGGGGCCACGATCGTCCTCACCACCGGGACGTACTTCTTCGACTTCCAGGACGCGGCGTCGCACGAGCTCGTGTACGCCGGCACCGGCCGGGTCATCGGCGGCGCGGTCTCCGGGACGTCGTGTGACCCGACCTCACCGGGCGTCGACCTGGCGTTCGGCGGCGACAGCCGGCTGCGGGTGACGGCCGGGAAGGTCGACCTGTGCGCACTCGTGCCGCTGGGTGATCTCACCCAGCAGCACATCGTCCTGCGCGGTCTGTCGACCACCACGACGGTGCCGACGACCGCGACGGTCGTGACGTCAGCCGGGACTTCTGTCGGCGGCACGGCATGGACGACACCCGCGAACGGCGCCGTGGTGGACGGTGCCACGACGACGTCCAGCCTCGCCGGCAACGGCAAGCCGGACGCGGTGCTGAACGTCAAGCTGCCCGCCGTCACGGTGCCGCCGGACGCCACGAACATCTCAGCGACGATCACGGTGCGCGAGAGCCTGGACACCGGCAGCACCAGCACCCTCGCCGCCACCAGCGCAGAGCTGCTGTCGCCGTCCGGTGCTCTCGTCACGTCGCAGCCGCTCGCGAACTGCATCGTGGCCGGTCAGTGCGTCGCCGCGCTTCGAGACGACACGACGCCGTCGATCACGGGCCTTACGGCAGCCCAGCTCAACGGCACCCCGGCGCCAGCCGCCATCCAGGTGCGACTCACCAAACCGGGCAGCAGCAACGTGGTCGCCGCGATCGACGGTGTGACGCTCAACCTCAGCTACGACCTGCCGCTGCGTCCCGTGTGCACCGTGTCGGCCGGATCCTGCGTCGCCGGGTCTGTCCCGACGAGCCCACTGCTCACTGCCTCGGGCGCCTACGCATCGTCGGCGGTTGCGCTGCACGGCACGGTCTACGCCCCGACCTCGAGCATCGACCTCAGCCTGACGTCGGTGACGGCGGCCGTCGTCGACCGGGGTGTGGTGGTGCGCCACCTGGTGTTGGCGATGACCCCCGCGGTGGGGGCGCCGGCGATGATCTCGGTGCCCGCCGTGGGTCGCAAGCCGCGGACCATGATCATGACCGCCACCGATGCGGCCGGCCGCGTGCTCGGCCGGGCCGACGTGACGTTCGCCGACAGCGCCGGAACGCGAAACGGCGACATCCCGAAGGTCGTCGACTGGCTCGTGAACTAGTTTGCTGACGGTAGCCGACGGTTGCCTAAAGTTCTCGAAAGTCGTTGTGCCAGAACGGATCTGAGGGCCCTGGATTGTCGGTGGTGACCTCTAGCGTGTGAGACATGGACACCACCGGCGGGCAGCTGAGCGAGGCGCTACTGCTCGTTCGCGACGCGGTCGTGTCGTTGCAGTCCGAGGACCTGCACGGGGTGGACTCCGGGTCGCTGCTCACCGACGTCGCTGACCTTCGTCGGCTCGCGGATCAGGTCGAGGGCGAGTGGCTTCGCCGGGTGGGCGAGGTGCACGCCCGCGGGGCCGCCGATGTCATGGGTGCTGGTTCGACGAAGGCGTTCCTGCGTGGCACGTGCCTGGTGTCGCCGGCTGAGGCATCGAAGGCAGTGGCCACCGCGACCGCCCTGCGCTCGACGTGCGAAGCAACAGCTGACGCCATCGCCGCTGGGACCATCGGGATCGGTCACGCGCAGGTCATCACCAAGGTCATCACCGACCTGCCCTCAGCCCTGCCCGAGGACACCCGCCAGGACGGTGAGCGGGTGCTGCTGGCCCACGCCGCCGCGCTGGACCCGGCGCAGCTGGCCCGGGCCGGGCGGTACTTCGCGTCCCGGGTCGACCCGCACGGGGTGGCCAGGGACGAGGCCGAGCAACGCGAGCGGTCCGGGATCACGTTCGCGTCCACCCTGTACGGGGCGGGGATCGCCCGCGGTGACCTGGACCCCGAGTCGTTGGCGGTGATCTGCGCGGCGCTCGAACCCCTGTCCGCACCGCGACCGCCGACCCCGGACGGGCTCATCGACGGGCGCACCGCCGCCCGGCGCCGCCTGGACGCCCTGGTCGAGGTGTCGCGCCACTACCTGGACTGCCAGCAGACCCCGGACGTACGGCGCCCCGGTGCGCACCTGACGGTCGTCACCGGCGCCGGGACGCTCCAGGGTGAGGCGGGTGGGTCATCGTTGGACTGGGGCGGGGTCATCAGCGGCGAGACCACCCGACGCCTGGCGTGCGACGCCACCATCACCCCCGTCACCATCAGCCCCCTGGGCCAGGTCCTGGACGTCGGCCGGCGCACCCGCACCGTGGGCGCCCCCCTGTGGGCCGCCCTGGTCGTCCGGGACCGGCACTGCGGGTTCCCCGGCTGCGACACCCCCACCTCCCGCTGCGACGCCCACCACATCAGGCACTGGGCCGACGGCG
>JBKJTJ010000332.1:0-5358 GCA_046590855.1 Actinomycetota bacterium | reverse complement strand
ATCCGTGGCGAGCTCGAGAAGCTCACCGGCAAGCAGGTGCAGCTGAACATCCTCGAGGTCAAGAACCCCGAGGTCGAGGCCCAGCTCGTCGCGCAGGGCGTGGCCGAGCAGCTCGCCAGCCGCGTGGCCTTCCGCCGCGCGATGCGCAAGGCGCTGCAGAGCGCCACCAAGGCCGGCGCCAAGGGCATCCGGGTGCAGTGCTCCGGACGCCTCGGTGGCGCCGAGATGTCGCGCTCGGAGTTCTACCGCGAGGGTCGGGTGCCGCTGCACACGCTGCGTGCGAACATCGACTACGGCTTCTACGAGGCCCGGACGACGTTCGGGCGCATCGGCGTGAAGGTGTGGATCTACAAGGGCGACGTCACGGCCCGCGAGCTCGCGCAGCAGCAGGCCACCGCGCCTCGCCCGCCGCGCAGCCCGCGGCCCGAGCGCACGGCCGAGCGCCCGGCGCGCGGCGTGCGTCGTCCGGTCGACGGCGGCAGCGACGCTCCCGCCGCGGCTGCCGAGCCGGCGCCCGCAGCCACCTCGCCCGAGGCGACCGCTCCCGTCGCTGCGACCGGTTCGGAGGCCTGAGCCATGCTGATCCCGCGCCGCGTCAAGCACCGCAAGCAGCACCACCCGGGCCGTTCGGGCGCCGCCACCGGTGGCACCGTCGTCTCGTTCGGTGAGTTCGGCATCCAGGCACTCGAGCCGGCCTACCTGACCAACCGTCAGATTGAGTCGGCTCGTATCGCGATGACCCGGCACATCAAGCGCGGCGGCAAGGTGTGGATCAACATCTACCCCGACCGCCCGATCACCAAGAAGCCGGCCGAGACCCGCATGGGTTCGGGCAAGGGCTCGCCCGAGTGGTGGATCGCGAACATCAAGCCCGGCCGCGTCATGTTCGAGCTCGCCGGCGTCCCCGAGGACATCGCCAAAGAGGCGATGCTGCGGGCCATGCACAAGCTCCCGATGAAGTGCCGCTTCGTGCGGCGCGAAGGTGGTGACATCTGATGGCAGTCGGATCCGCGGACCTGGTGGCCAGCGAGCTGCGCACCTTCGACGACGAGCGTCTGGTCGAGGAGCTGCGCAAGGGCAAGGAAGAGCTGTTCAACCTGCGCTTCCAGTCGGCCACCGGCCAGCTCGAGAGCCACGGCCGGCTGCGTGCCGTCCGTCGCGACATCGCGCGCATCTACACGATCCTGCGCGAGCGAGAGCTCGGCATCGACACCGCACCGGAGGCATCGGCATGAGCACCACCGACAGCACCGCCGCGACCGGCGAGCGCGCGACCCGCAAGACCCGTCGCGGCTACGTCGTCAGCGACAAGATGGACAAGACCGTCGTGGTCGAGGTCGAGGACCGCGTCAAGCACCCGCTGTACGGCAAGGTCATGCGTCGCAGCAGCAAGGTGCAGGCGCACGACGAGGCCAACGCGGCCGGCACCGGTGACCTGGTGCTGATCATGTCGACCCGACCGCTGTCGGCCACCAAGCGCTGGCGCGTCGTCGAGATCCTCGACAAGGCCAAGTGAGCACCAGCACCGCCCGCACAGCACAGTCCGAAGCAGTGTTCCGCCAGGCTCGCCAGCCGAGAACCGGCGCGACGACAGGAGCTCAGCAGTGATCCAGCAGGAGTCGCGACTCAAGGTCGCCGACAACACCGGTGCCAAGCAGATTCTGTGCATCCGTGTTCTCGGTGGCTCGGGTCGACGCTACGCAGGCATCGGTGACGTCATCGTCGCCACCGTCAAGGACGCCATCCCCGGCGGCAACGTCAAGAAGGGCGACGTCGTCAAGGCCGTCATCGTGCGCACCTCCAAGGAGCGCCGACGCCCGGACGGCTCGTACATCCGCTTCGACGAGAACGCGGCCGTGATCCTGCGGCCGGACGGCGACCCCCGGGGTACCCGCATCTTCGGCCCGGTGGGCCGCGAGCTGCGTGACAAGAAGTTCATGAAGATCGTCTCCCTGGCACCGGAGGTGCTCTGACATGCCGAAGATGAAGATCAAGAAGGGTGACCTCGTCGAGGTCATCACCGGGCGCGCGCAGAAGAACGGCGGCGACCGCGGCAAGCAGGGCAAGGTGATCTCGGTCGACACCGAGCGCCAGCGCGTGCTGGTCGAGGGCGTCCGGATGGTCAAGCGTCACACGAAGGCCGGCACCACCGGCCGCGGCGCGCGCACCGGCGGGATCATCAACCAGGAGGCCGCGCTGCACATCAGCAACGTCATGCTGGTGGACCCCGAGTCCAAGAAGCGCACCCGCGTGGGCTACCGCCTCGAGACCGTCGAGCGCGACGGTCGCGACCGCACCGTCCGCGTGCGCTTCGCCAAGCGCTCCGGGAAGGACCTGTGATGACCGAGACCACTGTCACCTCCACCGACACCGCGGACGCGCCCAGCGAGGCGCGCACCCAGCGTCCGCGGCCGCGGCTGAAGGCCCGCTACCACGACGAGATCGTCGCAACGCTCACCGAGCAGTTCGGGTTCTCCAACCGGATGCAGGTGCCCGGCGTGGTCAAGGTCGTCGTCAACATGGGTGTGGGCGAGGCCGCCCGCGACTCCAAGCTGATCGACGGCGCCGTCCGCGACCTGGCGGCCATCACCGGCCAGAAGCCGATCGTGACCAAGGCCCGCAAGTCCATCGCCCAGTTCAAGCTGCGCGAGGGCATGCCGATCGGCACGCACACCACGCTGCGCGGCGACCGGATGTGGGAGTTCCTCGACCGACTCGTGTCGACGGCGCTGCCCCGCATCCGCGACTTCCGCGGCCTGTCGCCCAAGCAGTTCGACGGCAACGGCAACTACACGTTCGGTCTGAACGAGCAGTCGATGTTCCACGAGATCGACCAGGACCGCATCGACCGCGTGCGCGGCATGGACATCACGGTCGTCACCACCGCGAAAAACGACGACGAGGGTCGTGCGCTGCTGCGCAGCCTCGGCTTCCCGTTCAAGGAGAACTGACATGGCGAAGACGTCGCTGGTCAACAAGGCCAACGCCAAGCCCAAGTTCAAGGTCCGCGGTTACACGCGGTGCCAGCGGTGCGGTCGGCCGCGCTCGGTCTACAAGATCTTCGGCCTGTGCCGGATCTGCTTCCGCGAGATGGCACACGCCGGCGAGCTGCCCGGCATCACCAAGAGCTCCTGGTAACAACTACGCCGCAGGTCCCGGGCCGAACGGTCCGCTAGAAACCACGGCGAGGAAGGGCAGGAAAGCCCGATGACCATGACCGACCCCATCGCAGACATGCTCACCCGTCTGCGCAACGCGAACTCGGCGTACCACGACAGCGTGGCCATGCCGTTCAGCAAGCTGAAGTCCCACATCGCCGAGATCCTCGAGGCCGAGGGGTACATCTCCTCGTGGACCGTCGAGGACGCCGAGGTGGGCAAGAAGCTCGTCCTGGAGCTGAAGTTCGGCCCCAGCCGTGAGCGCTCGATCGCCGGCATCCGCCGCGTCTCCAAGCCCGGTCTTCGCGTCTACGCGAAGTCGACGAACCTGCCCAAGGTGCTCGGTGGCCTCGGTGTGGCGATCCTGTCGACGTCCTCGGGTCTGCTGACCGACCGTCAGGCATCACAGAAGGGCGTGGGTGGGGAAGTCCTCGCCTACGTCTGGTAGGGGAGAAGACATGTCTCGCATCGGAAGGCTCCCCGTCGTCGTCCCCAGCGGCGTCGACATCGACATCGACGGCCAGGCCGTCACGGTCAAGGGCCCCAAGGGCACGCTGTCGCACACCGTGGCCGCGCCGATCGTCGTCGAGCGCAGCGAGGACGGCACGCTCGCCGTCCAGCGCCCGGACGACGAGCGCCGCAGCCGCTCGCTGCACGGCCTGACCCGCACCCTGATCGCCAACATGGTGCAGGGCGTCACCCAGGGCTACGAGAAGAAGCTCGAGATCGTCGGCACCGGTTACCGCGTGCAGGCCCGCGGCGCTGACCTGGAGTTCGCGCTGGGCTACAGCCACTCGATCACCGTCAAGGCGCCCGAGGGCATCTCGTTCACCGTCGACGGCGTCACGCGCTTCAGCGTGGTCGGCATCGACAAGCAGCAGGTCGGCGAGGTCGCCGCCAACATCCGCAAGCTGCGCAAGCCCGACCCGTACAAGGGCAAGGGCGTTCGGTACGCCGGCGAGCAGGTCCGCCGCAAGGTCGGAAAGGCTGGTAAGTAAGCCATGGCACTGACCATCAAGCGCCCCGGGGGCAAGGTCGCCGCACGCGGCCGCCGCCACCTGCGGGTCCGCAAGAAGCTCACCGGCACCGTCGCCCGGCCGCGCCTGGTCGTCTCGCGCTCGACGCGGCACGTCTTCGTGCAGGTCGTCGACGACGTGGCCGGCCGCACGCTGGCGTCGGCGTCGACGATGGAGATCGACCTGCGCGAGCTCAGCGCCGACAAGACCGCCAAGGCACGCAAGGTCGGCGAGCTCGTCGCCGAGCGCGCCAAGGCCGCCGGCGTCGAGGCCGTCGTCTTCGACCGCGGCGGGAACCGCTACCACGGTCGCGTCGCCGCGATCGCCGAGGGCGCCCGCGAGGGGGGCCTGGCCCTGTGACCAGCACCCGCGCGACGAACAGCGCCATCTGCACCGCACACGAGAAGAGGAACGCCTGATGCCAGGACCCCAGCGCCGCGGAACCGGTGCCGGAGCCGGCGCCGCCGGTGGCGGCAACGACCGCAAGGACCGCCGTGACCGCGACACCCGCCGCGACGCGGGTGCCGAGAAGACCACCTACGTCGAGCGCGTCGTCACCATCAACCGCGTCTCCAAGGTCGTCAAGGGCGGTCGCCGCTTCAGCTTCACGGCCCTCGTGGTCGTGGGCGACGGCGACGGCACGGTCGGTGTCGGCTACGGCAAGGCCAAGGAGGTGCCCGCGGCGATCGCCAAGGGTGTCGAGGAGGCCAAGAAGCAGTTCTTCAAGGTGCCCCGCATCCAGGGCACCATCCCGCACCCCATCACGGGTGAGGCCGCTGCCGGTGTCGTCATGCTGCGTCCGGCATCCGCCGGTACCGGTGTTATCGCCGGTGGACCGGTACGTGCCGTACTCGAGTGCGCCGGCATCCACGACGTGCTGAGCAAGTCGCTCGGTTCGTCCAACACGATCAACATCGTGCACGCAACCGTTGCTGCCCTCAAGCAGCTGGAGGAGCCGAGCGCGGTCGCCGCACGTCGCGGCCTCTCGCTCGAGGATGTCGCACCAGCGCGCCTCCTGCGTGCGCAGGCTGACGCAAAGGCAGGTGTCTGATGGCTGCTCGCCTGAAGGTGACCCAGATCAAGTCCAAAATTAGTGAAAAGCAGAACCAGCGCGACACGTTGCGGAGCCTCGGGCTCCACCGCATCGGCGACGTCGTTGTTCGCGAGGACAACTCGCAGAACCG
>JBKJTJ010000220.1:0-3028 GCA_046590855.1 Actinomycetota bacterium | reverse complement strand
GTCGGGGACCGCGGCGTGCACGTCTCTGATCGCAGCCTTCAGGTGGTCGATCGCCTCTCCGCCGGCGGCGGCGAGGCCGAACTGGTGCTCCACCAGCTCAGGCGAGCACAGCTCGTCGACGATGGTGTCATCGCCGAGGGCGAAACCCTCGTCGAACATGCGACGCATGACCTCGAGCGCGCGGTGACCGACCTGCATGATGCATCTCCTTGCCCCGCGTGTCCGCAGGTGTAGTCGTTCTAGTAGGACTAGATTCAATATGTGCCTGACGACAACTCCGCGTCAAGAAAGCGCCGCCCCTATCGTTCGACCGCGCGCGCCCGCAGCGCCCGCGAGACGAGCCGTCGGGTGACCGGTGCCGCCACCGCCCAGTTCCTCGAGACCGGTTACGCACGGACCTCCCTCACAGCGATCGCCGCCACCGCCAGCGTCTCGGTCGACACGATCTACAAGACGTTCGGTTCGAAGATCGGACTGTTGAAGGCGGTCCTCGATGTCGCCATCGGCGGCGACGACACACCGGTGCTGCTGCTCGAACGCTCCGGTCCCCAGGCTCTTCGTGAGGAGACCGACCAGCGCACCCAGGTCAGGATGCTGGCCGACGGGGTCGCCGGCCAGCTCGAACGGTTCCGGCCTCTCGACGACATCCTGCGCAGCGCGGCCGCGGTCGACCAGGACGCGGCCGAGCTGCGTGACGACATCCAGGTGCGCCAGCGAGGAGCGGCGATGCGCACGATCGTGGGCTGGATCGCCGTGCACGGTCCGCTGCGAGACGATCTGACGGTCGACCGAGCGGCCGATGTCGTGTGGACCCTCACCTCCCCGGAGGTGCATCGACTGATGCGCGACACCGGCGGCTGGTCGGTGCGGTCATACGCCCGGTGGCTCGACCAGACGATCGCCGACGCCATCCTCGCCGGTCACGGTCGTCGAGGCTGATCTCAGCAGCGACGCCGTGGCGGCGTGCGCGGTCCCCGGGTCGCAAGCAGACCACCACGACGGCCCCAGTCTGGGCCGATGGTGACGGTGCGACAGGTGCAGGTGAGCTTCGACTGTGTGGACCCACGCGCTAGCGGAGTTCTGGACGGCTGCGTTCGGGTACGTCGACCCCCCGGCCCCGCCGGGGTCCGACTCGTGGGACGCCTTCGGCGCCGCGCTTGCCGTCGGGAGCCGAGGCGCCACCTGGGTCTGCCAGGACCCGGACGGGGTCGCTCCACGGTTGTTCTTCCAGCGGGTCCCCGAGGTCGAGACGGTGCAGAACCGGCTCCGCCTCGACGTACGGGTCGGGGTGGGACTCACCGGCAGCGAGCGGGTCACAGCGCTCGAGGTCGAGGCGGCTCGACTGGAGCCCCTCGGCGCCTCCACCTGCTGCCTGCCGACGAGGAGAACCAGGCCTGCCTCGTGATGGCTGACGCCGAGGGCAACGAGTGCTGCCTCGACCAGGCACCCGGCGACCTCCTGGTCGGTTCGAGCAGCTGTGGACCCCTGCCGCGACCGGGTCGGTCGGTGAGGTGAACGTGGGTGCTCCCGGCACCGGGATGGGCCACCATGCCACGCGTGGTCGGCGACGACGCGTCACCCGCTGGCAGGACAGCACGAGGTCGAGCACCCTCCGTCCCGCCGGTCCTCGTGACGCTGCGGTGGGCAGTCACCGTGCTGGGCGCCCTGGCCCTGCTGCTCCGCGACCTGTGGGCCGGCGTGCACCTCGAGCCGACCGGAGAACCATCGCCGAGGCTCGGTGGGGCCTGGTCCGCGTGGGTGCGCCGTGCTGCCTCCTGGTCGTCTCAGCGACCTGGGCCGTGTCCATGATGCGTGGGGCCGCGCAGCGAGCGTGTCGCCCTGCTGACCCCGGTGGTGCCGTGCGGTGGGCTGACCTGGGTCGCGTCCGACACCTTGCTGCCTCAGCTCGCCGTGCTGGTCGCCTACCCTGCTGCGCTAGGCGGCCTGGTGGTTGGGCCTGATCGCCGCCAGACCTGCCAGACCCGGCAGACCCGTTGGCCGCTGAGGCGGCTCGTCGACGACCAGACGTAACCCGGCGTCGTGGATGCGGAAGCATCGGAGGTTCCCGGTGGTTGTGGCCCCCATGCGCATCTTCTTCACCGGGGGCAGCGGCAAGGCCGGCAAGCACGTCGCGCCCTACCTCGCCGCCCAGGGTCACCACGTCACCAACGCCGATCTCGTCCCGCTGGGTCACCCCGACGTGGCCGACCTGCGGGTCGACCTGACCGACGCGGGGGAGACCTTCTCCG
Source organism: Actinomycetota bacterium (assembly GCA_046590855.1). GTDB lineage: Bacteria > Actinomycetota > Actinomycetes > Actinomycetales > Angustibacteraceae > JACMOY01. Next base: position 779 of record JBKJTJ010000220.1, on the reverse strand, counting down.
CGATGGCCGGACTCGCCACCTTCGACGAGCTCGACCTTCCCGAACAACCGACGTACGACGCGGTCGTGCACTACGCCGCGATCCCGCGGATCCTGCTCGCGTCCGACACCAGGACCTACGCGACCAACGTGCTCAGCACCTACCACGTCCTGGAGGCCGCGACCCGGCTCGGGATCCGCAAGGTCGTCTTCGCCTCCTCCGAGACGACGTACGGGATCTGCTTCGCCCAGGGCGAGCGGCGACCGCAGTACGTGCCGGTGGACGAGGACCACCCGACGGTCCCCGAGGACTCCTATGCGATGTCCAAGGTGGCCAATGAGGTGACGGCGCGCTCCTTCCAGGCCCGCACCGGTGCCGACGTCTACGGCCTGCGGATCAATAACGTCATCGAGCCGCACGAGTACGCCGAGTTGTTCCCGGACTTCCTCGCCGATCCGTCGCTGCGGCGGCGCAACATTTTCGCCTACATCGACACTCGTGACCTCGGCCAGATGGTGCAACGCTGCCTGGAGGTCGACGGGCTGGGCTACGAGGTCTTCAACGTTGCCAACGCGGACATGTCCGTCGCTGCGACGACCAAGGAGGTCCGGGACCGCTTCTACGACGGGGTGAAGCTGAGTCGGCAGATGGGGCGTGACGAGACGTTCTACTCCATCGACAAGGCCCGCGAGCTCCTCGGCTACGCGCCGCAGCACTCTTGGCGCGACGTCCTGCCAGATCCTGGGGCAGAGACCTGACCGACGCGCACCGGCCACTGCACGCGGCCTGACGCGCAGGCG
>JBKJTJ010000138.1:0-4990 GCA_046590855.1 Actinomycetota bacterium | reverse complement strand
GCGGGTACGGTGACGGAGTGCGCGAGCTCGAGGTCGTCGGTGTCCGGGTGGAGCTTCCCAACAACCAGCCGGTGGTGCTGCTGCGTGAGACGGGGGGCGAGCGCTACCTCTCGATCTGGATCGGTGCCGCGGAGGCGACCGCGATCGCCTACGCCCAGCAGGGGGTCGTCCCGCCCCGACCGCTGACGCACGACCTGTTCAAGGACGTCCTCGAGGCGCTGAACCACGAGCTCGAGGAGGTGCGCATCGTCGCCGTCAGGGGCGGGGTGTACTTCGCCTCGCTGGTGTTCGCGGGCGGGGTCGAGGTCAGCTCGCGGTCCTCGGACGCCATCGCGCTGGCCCTGCGCACCGGCACTCGCATCGTCGGTGCCGAGGACGTGCTCGAGAACGAGGGCGTCGTGGTACCGGACGAGGAGGACGACGAGGTCGAGAAGTTCCGCGAGTTCCTCGACCAGATCTCACCGGACGACTTCGAGGCCCCGGCCGCCGACCCCGACGTCCCCCCGAGCACGGACGACGAACCTCCCCGAGCCTGAAGTCTCACCCTGAGGTCGAGAGTCAGTCGGGTGCACCGGTCGCGACACGCCGGGACGTCGACCCTGCACCTGTCGTTGACGCCCGGCGTCCCGCGCCCTACCGTCGAGGAGAACGCCCGTCGTGTAGTTCCACCCGTGTGACCACCGTGCGTGCCGGTCACCGTCGACGGGCACCGAGCCAGGAGGCCGCGTTGAGCAGCACCAGTGACGCCACGTCCCCCGCCCGCAGCGGGGTGCACGCCCCGGCGCAGGTGCAGGGCCTGCTGTTCACCGACGACCTGCCGGTGCTGCCGGTGGACGCCGGATACCGCGGCGTCACCGCCTGCGCCGCAGCCGGCATCACCTACCGACAGCTGGACTACTGGGCCCGCACCGGCCTGGTCGAGCCGACGGTCCGCGGCGCCAGCGGGTCCGGAAGCCAGCGTCTGTACGGGTTCCGCGACATCCTCGTGCTCAAGATCGTCAAGCGTCTGCTCGACACCGGCGTCTCCCTGCAGCAGATTCGCACCGCGGTCGAGCACCTGCGCGAGCGCGGCGTCGAGGACCTGGCCCAGATCACCCTGATGAGCGACGGCGCCAGCGTCTACGAGTGCACCTCGGCCGACGAGGTCATCGACCTGGTGCAGGGTGGCCAGGGCGTCTTCGGCATCGCCGTCGGTCGGGTGTGGCGCGAGGTCGAGGGCGAGCTGGCCCAGCTGCCCAGCGAGCGACCGGACGACGCGGGGGGGAGCGACCCCGCGGCGAGCGAGGCGCCCACGCCTGGCGACGAGCTGTCGCGACGTCGCCAGGTGCGCCGCACGGGCTGAGACTCCGCCAGCGGGTCGCCACCCGCCGCGCGACGGCTTTGGCTGTAGCCTGGTACCGCTGATCCCCACGTGGGAGAGTCCTCGCACGCTGCCCCCCGGGGTGGCGCCAGCGGGGCGCCGAAGGGGCAATGCTCCCCAGAACCTCTCAGGCGCCAGGACCACGTGGGTAGGCAGCTCTGAAGCACGACGTGCGTCGGGTGACAGAGGGGGAGGTCCGTGTCACGTCCCCACGGCGCCGCCGGCGCCGACGACGCCAGGAGCCTCCGCATGAGCACCCCCACCACGCCCCAGCACCTGGCCGCCGCGCCCTTCGTCGAGCGGCACGTCGGCCCCTCCAGCGCGGACGAGCAGACCATGCTGGACCTGGTCGGGCACCCTGACCTGCAGTCCCTGGTCGCCGCCGCCGTCCCCGAGTCGATCCGCCTCACCGAGGCGCTTCGGCTGGACGCGGGCGTGAGCGAGCCCGAGGTGATCGCCGAGCTGCGCGCGATCGCCGCCCGCAACACCGTGCTCACCTCGATGATCGGACTGGGCTACCACGGCACCCACGTGCCGGCCGTGATCCAGCGCAACGTCCTGGAGAACCCCGCCTGGTACACCGCCTACACGCCCTACCAGCCCGAGATCTCGCAGGGCCGGCTCGAGGCGATGCTGAACTTCCAGACCATGGTTCGCGACCTGTCCGGCCTCGCCACCGCCAACTCCTCGCTGCTGGACGAGTCGACCGCGGCCGCCGAGGCGATGACCCTGATGCGCCGCTCGAGCAAGGCACCGGCCGGCGCGGTGCTGGTGGTCGGCACCGACGTCCTGCCCCAGACCCGCGCGGTGCTCGCCACCCGCGCCGACCCGCTCGGGATCACCCTCGTCGAGCTCGACCTCGCCGGCGCCGTCGACGCGTCGTCGGCGTCCGAGGTGCTCGACCAGGTCAGCGAGCCGGTCTTCGGCGTGGTCACCCAGTACCCGGGTGCCAGCGGGCAGGTGCTCGACCTGTCACCCCTGGCCGACGCCGCGCACGAGCGCGGTGCACTGCTGACGGTCTCGGCCGATCTGCTGGCCCTGACCCTGCTGCGCGCCCCGGGCGAGATGGGGGCGGACGTCGCCGTAGGCACCAGCCAGCGGTTCGGCGTGCCGATGGGCTTCGGTGGCCCGCACGCCGGGTACATGGCGGTCCGAACCGGGCTCGAGCGCAGCCTGCCGGGCCGCCTGGTCGGGGTGTCGGTGGACGCCGACGGTGACCCGGCATATCGCCTGGCGCTGCAGACCCGCGAGCAGCACATCCGCCGCGAGAAGGCCACCAGCAACATCTGCACCGCCCAGGTGCTGCTGGCCGTGATGGCCTCGATGTACGCCGTGTACCACGGGCCCGAGGGGCTGACCGCGATCGCCCGCGGGGTGCACCGGCGCGCCGTGGCCCTGGCCGCCGCGCTGCGCGGGGTCGAAGGTGTCGAGGTCGTGCACGACGCGGTGTTCGACACCGTGCTGGCGAGGGTGGCCGGTCAGGCTGACGCCGTCGTCGCGGCGGCGGTCGCCGCCGGCATCAACGTGTGGCGGGTGGATGCCGACCACGTCAGCGCCAGCTGCGACGAGACGACGACGGACGCGCACCTGGCCGCGCTGCTCGCCGCGTTCGGCGGCACGGGGGAGGTCAGCCTCGCCGCGGACGACGAGATCGCCGGGCCGCTGCGCCGCACCTCGGACTTCCTCACCCACCCGGTGTTCCACGCCCACCGCAGCGAGACGTCGATGCTGCGCTACCTGCGTCGCCTCGCCGACCTGGACTACGCACTGGACCGCGGGATGATCCCGCTGGGCTCGTGCACCATGAAGCTCAACGCCACCACCGAGATGGCGGCCGTCACGTGGCCCGAGCTGGCGAACCTGCACCCGTTCGCGCCCGACGACCAGGTCGAGGGGTCGGTGGCGCTGGTGCACCAGCTCGAGCAGTGGCTCGTCGAGGTGACCGGCTACGACGCCGTGTCGCTGCAGCCCAACGCGGGCTCGCAGGGCGAGCTGGCCGGGCTGCTCGCGATCCGCGCGTTCCACCGCGCGAACGGCGGCGAGCACCGCACGGTCTGCCTCATCCCCGCCAGCGCCCACGGCACGAACGCCGCCAGCGCTGTGATGGCCGGCATGCGCGTCGTCGTCGTCGGCACCGGCCCGCAGGGCGACGTCGACCTGGACGACCTGCGCGCTAAGATCGAGGCCCACCGCAGCGACCTCGCGGCCATCATGGTGACCTACCCCTCGACGCACGGGGTGTTCGAGGACACCATCACCGACCTGTGCGCCCTGGTGCACGACGCCGGCGGTCAGGTGTACGTCGACGGCGCGAACCTCAACGCGCTGGTGGGTCTGGCCAAGCCCGGCCGGTTCGGCGCCGACGTCTCGCACCTGAACCTGCACAAGACCTTCTGCATCCCGCACGGCGGCGGCGGTCCGGGCGTCGGCCCGGTGGGGGTGCGCGCCCACCTGGCCCCGTTCCTGCCCAACCACCCGCTGGTCGCGGGTGCCGGGCCCGCCACCGGCGTCGGCCCGGTGGCCGGCGCGCCCTACGGATCGGCGTCCATCCTGCCGATCTCGTGGGCGTACGTCCGGCTGATGGGCGCCGAGGGCCTGACCCACGCCACACGCACCGCCGTGCTGTCGGCCAACTACGTGGCGGCCCGCCTGCGCGACCACTTCCCGGTGCTGTACGCCGGGCACGGTGGGCTCGTCGCGCACGAGTGCATCCTGGACGTGCGGGGGATCACCCGCGACACCGGCGTGACCGTCGACGACGTGGCCAAGCGGTTGGTGGACTACGGGTTCCACGCACCGACCATGTCGTTCCCCGTCGCCGGCACGCTGATGGTCGAGCCCACCGAGAGCGAGGACCTCGCCGAGCTGGATCGCTTCTGCGACGCCATGATCGCGATCCGGCGCGAGATCGACCAGGTCGCCGCAGGCCAGTGGCCGGCGGACGACAACCCGCTCGTGGGCGCCCCGCACACGGCCCGGGCCGTGGTCGGCAAGTGGGAGCACGCCTACACGCGCGAGGAGGCGGCCTACCCGCCCGGTGTCGACCCGCGGGCGAAGTACTGGCCGCCGGTGCGCCGCATCGACGGGGCGTACGGCGACCGCAACCTGGTCTGCTCGTGCCCCCCGCCCGAGGCGTTCGCCGACTAGGGCGCAAGCCCGTGGCTGATCGGGGCAACGGCGCGTCACCTCTGACGCCCCGTTGCCCCGATGGGCCTGTTCATCCGTCGGGGGACCACAGGGGTGGCAGCGGCGTTCCGCGTCGTCGGGTCCAGATGGGTGGGTCGAAGACGGGTCGGCCGGTGGGTTCGTCGATCCGCACCTGCCATCGGTCTGCGTGGTCGTCGTCGTGCAGGACGCGGTGGTGGTGGTACCGGCACAGCAGCACCAGGTTGGCCAGGGCGGTGGGGCCGCCGTCGGCCCAATGGTTGATGTGGTGCGCGTCGCAGCGGGACGTCGGGGTGTCGCAGCCGGGGAACGCGCAGTGCTGGTCCCGGACGACCAGGGCGGCCCACATGGCGGCGGTGACGGTGCGGGTTCGGCGTCCGACGTCCAGCACCTGACCCAGTGGGCTCACCGTGACGGGGGTGATGGTGGCGTCGCACGCCAACCTGCGGGTGGTCTCACCGGGGA
>JBKJTJ010000044.1:0-4160 GCA_046590855.1 Actinomycetota bacterium | reverse complement strand
CGCAGCGGGGGGTTGACCTTGTAGCGGGGGTCGTAGGTGCGCACCAGCTCGTCGGTGAGCAGCAGGTGGTGCGGGGTGACCTCGGCGGTGACGTCGACGCCGCGGCCCTTGGCCCAGCGCAGGATCTCGACCGAGCCGGCGGTCGAGACGTGGCACACGTGCAGCCGCGACCCGACGTGCTGGGCGAGCAGGACGTCGCGGGCGATGATCGCCTCCTCGGCGACGGCGGGCCACCCGGCAAGGCCGAGCACGGACGACACCTCGCCCTCGTGCATCTGCGCGCCCTCGGTGAGCCGCGGCTCCTGGGCGTGCTGGGCGATGACGCCGTCGAACGCCTTGACGTACTCGAGCGCGCGGCGCATCAGCACGGCGTCGCTGACGCAGTGCCCGTCGTCGCTGAACACCCGCACGCGCGCGGCGGAGTCGGCCATCGCCCCGAGCTCGGCCAGGCGCTCGCCCGCGATGCCGACCGTGACGGCCCCGACCGGGTGGACGTCGACCCAGCCAGCCTCGCGGCCCAGGCGCCAGACCTGCTCGACGACGCCGGCCGTGTCGGCGACCGGGCTGGTGTTGGCCATGGCGTGCACGGCGGTGAAACCGCCGGCTGCGGCGGCCCGGGTCCCGGACGCCACCGTCTCGGCGTCCTCGCGACCGGGCTCACGCAGGTGGGCGTGCAGGTCGACGAGCCCCGGCAGGGCGACCAGGCCGGCGCCGGCGACGACCACCGCGCCATCGGGCACGGCGCCGGCCGAGCTCAGGTCGGGGCCGACGTCCGCGATGAGGCCGTCGGCCAGCAGCAGGTCGACGGGCTCGGCGCCGAGCGGGCGCACCCCGCGCAGCAGGTAGGTGGTCACGCGGTGCCTCCGTCGACGTCGTCGCTGCCGGCGAGCAGCAGGTAGAGCACGGCCATCCGCACCGACACGCCGTTGCTGACCTGCTCGACGATCGTCGAGCGGGCGCTGTCGGCGGCGTCGGCCGAGATCTCGAGCCCCCGGTTCATCGGGCCGGGGTGCATGACGATCGCGTGGTCGGCCATCAGCCGCAGCCGCCGCGCGTCCAGGCCGTAGCGGCGCGAGTACTCGCGGGCCGACGGGAAGTACGCGGCGCTCATCCGCTCGACCTGCACCCGCAGCATCATCACCGCGTCAGCGCCCTCGAGCGCCGAGTCCAGGTCGTACGACGTCGCGCACGGCCAGGTGTCGACGCCCACGGGTAGCAGGGTCGGCGGCGCGACCAGGGTGACCTCGGCGCCGAGGGTGTGCAGCAGCAGCACGTTGCTGCGCGCGACCCGGCTGTGCAGGACGTCACCGACGATCGTGACCTTGCGGCCGGCCAGGTCCTGACCGGTGGCGGCGCCAGGCTCGCGCTTCCCGACCAGGTGGTGGCGCATGGTGAACGCGTCGAGCAGGGCCTGCGTCGGGTGCTCGTGGGTGCCGTCGCCTGCGTTCACTACGGACCCGTTGATCCAGCCCGAGGTGGCCAGGCGGTGCGGGCCACCGCTCGCGCCGTGCCGGACGACGACCGCGTCGGCGCCCATCGCCTCGAGGGTCAGTGCGGTGTCCTTCAGGCTCTCGCCCTTGCTGACGCTCGAGCCCTTGGCCGAGAAGTTGATGACGTCCGCGGACAGCCGCTTGGCGGCGGCCTCGAACGAGATGCGGGTGCGGGTCGAGTCCTCGAAGAACAGGTTGACGACCGTGCGGCCGCGCAGGGTCGGCAGCTTCTTGATCTCACGCTGCTGGGTGGCGGCCATCTGCTCGGCCGTGTCGAGCACCCGCAGGGCGGCGTCGCGGTCGAGGTCGGCGGCTGAGAGCAGGTGTCGCATCAGTGCTCGTCCCCCGCGTCCTCGATGAGGACCTCGTCGCGTCCGTCGTGCTCAGCGAGCAGCACGCGCACCCGCTCCGCCAGCGAGGTGGGCAGGTTCTTGCCGACGTGGTCGGCCCGGATCGGCAGCTCGCGGTGGCCCCGGTCGACGAGCACGGCCAGGCGCACGGCCCGGGGGCGTCCGACGTCCGAGAGGGCGTCCAGAGCGGCGCGGACGGTGCGGCCGGAGAACAGCACGTCGTCGACCAGGACGACGGTGGCGCCGTCGACACCGGCGGCGGGGATGTCGGTGCGCTCCAGGGTGCGCACGGGGTGACGGCGCAGGTCGTCGCGGTACATCGTGACGTCGATGGCGCCGACGGGCACCTGGGTGCCCTCGACGTCCGCGATGGTGGCGGCCAGCCGCTGGGCCAGCGCCACCCCGCGGGTGGGGATGCCGAGCAGCACCAGGCCCTCGGCGCCCTTGTTGCGCTCGAGCAGCTCGTGCGCGATGCGGGTCATCACCCGGCCGATCTCAGGCGCCTCGAGCAGCGTGCGGGCACGCGTCATGGCCACGATCTCCTTCCCCGCCTCACCGGACGGGTCGTTAAAGGATGTCGGGGTGAATCTAGCGCACGGCAGCAGCCGTCCCCCTGCTGGCCCGGGTCGTGAGATGTGGTCACGCTGCGTGACTTTGAGCGCTAACCTGTCACCAGCGGACGACGTCGTCGCCTGTGCTGGAGCCCCTGCTCGCGAGAGGCACGAGATGTCGTCCGACTACGCACGGTCGCTGGGACTGCGGTTGCGCGCCATCCGCACCCAGCAGGGGCTCTCGTTGCACGGTGTCGAGGAGCGCTCGCTGGGTCGCTGGAAGGCCGTCGTCGTCGGGTCGTACGAGCGCGGCGACCGCGCGGTCACGGTCCAGCGGCTGGCCGAGCTGGCCGACTTCTATGGTGTGCCCGTCTCGGCGCTGCTGCCGGACGCCGGCGCCTCGACCGTCGTCGAGACCCCGCCCCGGCTGGTCATCGACCTCGAGCGGCTGAGCTCGGTGCCCGCCGAGCGCGCCGGACCGCTCGCCCGCTACGCGGCGACGATCCAGAGCCAGCGCGGGGACTACAACGGCAAGGTGCTCTCGATCCGGCAGGACGACCTGCGCACCCTGGCGGTCATCTACGACCTGCCGCCCGCGGCCCTGGCCGAGGAGCTCATCAGCTGGGGCGTCCTCGACCCCGAGGCCCGCCGTGCGATCGACGGTCCCGCCGACCGCTGACCCCCGCCCGACGTGATCACGTCAAGCACGCCGCGTGTCGCTCTGTGACGCGGCGCCGCGTCACGAGGCGTCACGCCGCCGTGCGAGGGGACGTCGTCAGAGCGCGAGCGTCGGCTTGAGCTCGACCAGCCGGCCCAGCAGGCCTGCGACGAACGTGGGTGAGTCGTCGGTCGACAGCGAGGTGGCCAGGGTGATGGCCTCGTCCACGGCGACGGCGTCCGGTACCTCGTCGCTGTAGAGCACCTCCCAGGCGCCGAGGCGCAGCAGCGCCCGGTCGACGGCCGGCATCCGCTCGAGCGACCAGCCCTGAGCGTACGTCGAGATCAGCTCGTCCAGTCGGGCGCGCTGCTCGACGACACCGCGCACCATCGTCAGCGTGTAGGGGTTGAGCTCCGGTTCAGCGGCGGCGATCCGCGCGGCCAGGACATCGAGCGCGGGGACGTCGCGCTGGTCGGCCTCGAACAGGACGTCGACGGCGCGCTTGCGGGCCTTGGAGCGGGCGCCGATGCGCTCAGCCACGGACGACGCTCAGCTGACCCGGCCGAGGTAGTCGCCCGTGCGGGTGTCCACCTTGACCTTGGTGCCGGTCTCGAGGAACAGCGGGACGGCGATCTCGTACCCGGTCTCGACGGTCGCGGGCTTGGTGCCGCCGGTCGATCGGTCACCCTGCAGGCCGGGCTCGGTGTAGGTGATCTCGAGGACGACGGAGGTCGGCAGCTCGACGTACAGCGGCAGCTCGTCGTGCAGCGCGACGACGGCATCTTGGTTCTCGAGCATGAAGTTCGCCGCGTCGCCGACGGTCGCCGTCGGCACGTGCAGCTGCTCGTAGGTGGACGCGTCCATGAAGACGAAGTCCTCGCCGTCCTTGTACAGGTAGGTCATGTCGCGCTTGTCGACGTTGGCCGTCTCGACCTTGGTGCCGGCGTTGAACGTCCGGTCGACCACCTTGCCCGACAGCACGGCCTTGAGCTTGGTGCGCACGAACGCGGGGCCCTTGCCGGGCTTGACGTGCTGGAACTCCACGACCGACCACAGCTGGTTGTCGATGTTCAGCACGAGGCCGTTCTTCAGGTCGTTGGTCGATGCCACC
>JBKJTJ010000345.1:0-8593 GCA_046590855.1 Actinomycetota bacterium | reverse complement strand
GCAGCTCGACCGCTTCGAGCTGCTGCTCGGCGACCTGCTCGAGATCAGCCGCATCGACGCGGGCGGCGCGGTGCTCGAGCTCGAGCCCGTCGACCTGCGCGACCTGGCCGCGCGGGTGGTCGACGCTGCTGCGCCGTTGGCCCGGGGTGGCAGCAGCCTGCAGCTGGTCGCCGACGCCACCCCCTGCGTCGCCGAGATCGACGCCCGCCGGATCGAGCGGGTGCTGCGCAACCTCGTGGTGAACGCCCTCGAGCACGGCAACGGCGCCCCGGTGACCATCACGACCGCGGCCGACGCCGAGGGGGTCGCGGTCTCGGTGCGCGACCACGGCGTGGGCCTGAAGCCGGGGGAGTCGGCGCTGGTCTTCAACCGGTTCTGGCGCGCCGACCCCTCACGCGCCCGCACCCTCGGGGGCACCGGGCTGGGCCTGGCGATCGCCAGCGAGGACACCCGGCTGCACGGCGGCTGGCTGCAGGCGTGGGGCGAGCCCGGCCAGGGGTCCTGCTTCCGTCTCACCCTGCCCCGCGAGGCGGGTGTCGAGCTGACCTCGTCACCGCTGCCGCTGGGTCCGCCGGCCGACGGGCTCGTCGTCGGCGGCCCGTACCTGCGGATCACCCCACGCACCGACCGCGGCCTGCCGCCCGCGCCGTCCTGGGCGGTCCGCGGTGGCTGAGCGGACGCCGCGGTGGCGCCGCTGCGCGGTCCTGCTCGCCGTGGCGCTCGCTGTACTGACGCCGGCCGGGTGCGGGGCGGTCCCCGACTCGGGCGTCGCCGGCCCCGGGCGCGAGCTCGTCGAGGCGGCGCCCGAGCCGCTGCGGGTGGCGGCGCTCGGCCCGCGCCCGGGCGCCGGGCCGGACGAGATCGTCCAGGGCTTCCTGCGCGCCGGCGGGTCCACTGACGACGACCAGATGGTGGCCCGCTCGTTCCTCGTCGGGTCGGCGGTGCGCTCGTGGCAGCCCTCGCGCGGGGTGGTGGTCTACCCCGATGACTCCTCCCTGACCACGACCGTGCGCGGCACGACCTCGCCGGTGCGCGTCGACGTCACGACCCCGGTGCTCGCGACCATCGACGAGCAGGGCCGGTTCGCCCAGGCGCGGCAGGGCACCACGGCGCACGCCGTCTTCACCGCGGTCCGCACCGCTGGACAGTGGCGCGTCTCGGTCGTCGACGGCGCCTTCGGGTCGTGGCTGCCGCAGTTCGCCCTCGACCGCACCTACAGCGCGCTCCCGGTCAGCTTCGTCGCCGCCGGCACCACCACCCTGGTGCCCGACCTGCGCTGGCTGCCCGGCAGACGCCCGAGCCTCGCGACAGCACTGGTGCGTCAGCTGCTGCTCGGCCCGCCCGCCCACCTCGGCGCAGCGGTCGTCACGGGCTTCCCGCGCGGCACCACCCTCGCGGTCGACGCCGTGCCCACCACCGGCGGGGTCGCCCAGGTCGACCTGTCGGCGCAGGCGCTCACGGCCACCCCCGCGATGCGGCAGATGCTGTGGGCCCAGCTCACCGCGACACTGCGCCGGCTGCCGTCGGTGGCCGAGGTGCAGCTCACGGTCGCCGGCGCGCCCTTCCGGGTGCCGGGGGTCACCAACGCGAGCGTGTACGGCGACACAGGGTTCCGCGACGACGTCCGGGTCACCGGCGACCCCGTCGCGCTCTCCGCCAACCAGCTGGTCGAGATCGACGCGGTGAGCGGACGGCTGGACGCCCGCCGCGCCACCGACCTGTCGCCGGGGGTGCGGCTGCGCTCGCTCGCCGTCGGCGCCCGCGGGTCGCTGGTCGTGGGTGTCGAGAGCACCGGACGCCGGCTCGTGCGCACCCAGACCGGTGGGCGTCCGACGGTGCTGCTCACCGGCAGCGACCTGGTCGACCCGGTGATCGACGCGACGGGCGCTGTGTGGTCGGCCGACCTGGCCCAGCCCGGTCGGTTGCGGGTCGTGGTCGGCACCGCGGTGCGCGACGTGGCCCCGCGCGCCACGACGCTGGCGCCGGACTGGCTGGCCGGCCGGGTGGTGCAGGCCCTCGACGTCGCCCGCGACGGCGCGCGGGTGCTGGTGGTCTCGCAGGGTCCGGACGGCGACCGGCGGGTCGACGTCGCCGGGGTGCGCCGCGGCACGGACGGTCAGCCGCTGGGGCTGGCGGCCACGCCGCTGGAGGTCGCGCGCTCGCTGCGCCGGGTGGTCGACGCCGCCTGGGCCGACCGCACCCAGCTGGTCGTGCTCGCCCGCGGCGCCGGTGACACCGCGACGCGGCCCTACGACGTCGTGGTCGGCGGGCCGGCGACCGCGTTGGCCGCGGCGCCGAACGCGGTCGCGGTCGCCGCCGGTGACGGGATCCGGGAGGTCTACCTCACCACCGACCGCGGCACGGTGCTCGCCCGCAGCGGCACCGGGTGGGCGACCGTGGGGGTCGGGCGGTCGGTCAGCGTCCCCGAGTGAGCGGCTGCCAGTGAGCGGCTGCGGGTGAGCGCGCCCGCCGCCCGGCACCGCGACGTCCCCGGGCTCTGGGCGGGAGCGGTCGTCGAGCTCGCCGACCTGGTGCTGGCGCGCGGCTGTGCCGGCTGCGGCACCGGCCGGACCCGCTGGTGCCCCGCCTGCGCGAGGCACCTGGGCGACCCACCCCGCCGGCGTGACCTGGGCCCGCTGCCTGTCTGGTCGATCGCCGTCTACGCCGGGCCCGTGCAGACCGCGCTGGTCGCCTGGAAGGACCGCGACCGCCCGGACCTCACCCGCGTGCTCGCGGCGGCCCTGGGGCGCGCCGCGCGGTGTGCCGTGAGCGAGCTGGCGGCGGGCGGCGTCGGCGAGCCGGCCGCAGCGGTGGGGTTGGTGATCGTGCCCGCCCCCTCTTCGGCGTCCGCCCGACGCGCCCGTGGTCGCCACCCGGTGCGCGACCTGGCCCGAGGCGCCGCCACCGGGCTGCGCCGGCGCGGCACCGCGGCCCGGGTGCTGCCCCTGCTGCGACAACGGCCCGGCGTCCGCGACCAGTCGGGTCTCGACGCGCACGAACGCGCGGCCAACCTCAGCGGCGCGCTGTGGGTGCCGCCGGGCTGGCGGGGCCGGCTGCTCGGGCGTCCCTGCCTGCTCGTCGACGACGTCGTGACCACCGGCGCCACCCTGGTCGAGGCGGCTCGCGCGCTGCGGGACGCCGGCGCCGGCCCGGTCGTCGCAGCCACCGTCGCGGCCACCGAGCTGCGTCGTCCGCCCGGTCGCACGGGGGCCGCGCGGCGCGCCGACTGAGCCGTCCGGGAACACGGTGCCCACGCCGGGCGCAACGGGCGTACGGTCAGCAGGATCGGTCCGCGCAGCGCCTGCTGGCGCTGCGCAACCCTTCACGAGGAGGTCCCATGGAGATCGTGGTCACCGGGCGACACACTGAGGTCAAGGACCGCTTCAGGCGGCACCTGGAGGAGAAGCTGGCGAAGGTGCCAACGCTCGCCCCCCGCATCCAGCGCCTCGACGTCGTCATCTCGCACGAGACCAACAAACGCCAGTCGCCGGTCTGCGAGCGCGTCGAGATCACCTGCGTCGGCAAGGGACCCGTGGTGCGGGCCGAGGCCGCGGCCGAGGACCCGTACGTCGCGCTCGACCTGGCCTACGGCAAGCTGCTCGAGCGGCTGCGCCGCGCCCACGACCGCAAGGTGGTGCACCGCGGGCGGCACGCCCCCGAGTCGGTCGCCTCGGCCACGGCGAGGTCGATGGTGCCGGACGAGCCCACCGCCGAGATCGCCGCGGACGAGCCCGCGCAGGACGAGGGTCCGCTGCAGATCCGCACGAAGGTGCACCAGGCGACCCCGATGACCCTCGACCAGGCGCTGTACGAGATGGAGCTGGTCGGGCACGACTTCTACCTGTTCGTGCACACCGAGACCAGCCGACCCAGCGTCGTCTACCGCCGACGCGGCTGGGAGTACGGCGTGCTGCACCTCGACGTCCCGCTCGCCCTGACCGGCACCGAGGCGCCCTCCGCCAACGGCAGCGCGCAACGACCGGTGACCGCTGCCCCCACGACGGCAACCGGCTGACGGCGCGGACGGGCGTGCCAGAATGGCCGCATCCCGGGCATCCGCCCGATAGAGGGGACGGCCAGTGAGCGAGACCACGGTCGACCCGGTCACGCCGGCACGCCCGTCCGAGCGCATCCGGGTGCTGGTCGCCGACGACCACGCCCTGTACCGCCGCGGCCTCGAGATGGTGTTGGGGCAAGAGGACGACATCGAGATCGTCGGCGAGGCCGGCGACGGCGCCGAGGCGATCGCGCGCGCCGAGGAGCTGCTGCCCGACGTCGTGCTCATGGACATCCGGATGCCGCGCCGCTCGGGCATCGAGGCGTGCACCGCCATCAAGGACGTCGTGCCCTCGACCAAGATCGTCATCCTGACGATCTCGGACGAGGAGTCCGACCTCTACGAGGCCGTGCGCGCCGGCGCGAACGGGTACCTGCTCAAGGACGTGCCGGGGGAGGAGATCGCCGACGGCATCCGGGCGGTCGTCGGTGGCCAGTCGCTGATCAGCCCCTCGATGGCCAGCAAGCTGCTGACCGAGTTCGCGACGATGATCAAGAAGAGCGACGAGCGCCCGGCGCTGCCCGTCCCGCGCCTGACGACGCGCGAGCTCGAGGTCCTCAAGCTCGTCGCCCGCGGCATGGCCAACCGCGACATCGCGGGCGAGCTGTTCATCAGCGAGAACACCGTGAAGAACCACGTCCGCAACATCCTCGAGAAGCTGCAGCTGCACTCGCGGATGGAAGCCGTCGTGTACGCGGTGCGCGAGCGGATCCTCGACCTGACTTGAGGTTCACCCGTTCGGACGTCGCGGCCCAGTGGCGCGATGTGTGCGCCCGGGCGGCATCCGGTGCTATACCTGCTGCACCGTGCGGGCTCAGCGCCGCGCCTCGCGGGTGACCGCGTGAGCGGGTCGCCCCCTCCGAAAGGTGACTCCCTCGATGTCGTCCGCCTGCTGTGAGGGCACCCGTGCCCCGTCTGTCGTCCCACCCACCCGTCCACGCCGGCTGCGCGGTCTCGCGCTCGCCGTGGCGGGGCTGCTGTCCGTCGGTGCCGTGACCGCGTCGACGACCGGCGCCGCCGCGGCGCCGGGCTCGAGGCCCGCCGCAGCCTCTGCCGCGCCCGACCTCGGCCCCAACGTGCTCGTCTTCGACCCCAGCATGCCCGTCGCCACGATCCAGGCCGCGGTCGACAAGGTGGCGGCCGAGCAGGTGCCGAACCAGTTCGGCACGGCGCGCTACGCGCTGCTGTTTAAGCCCGGCACGTACGGCACCATCGCCAAGCCGCTGGTCTTCCAGGTGGGTTACTACACCGAGGTGGCCGGGCTCGGCGCTTCGCCGACCGACGTCACGATCAACGGCCACGTCGACGTCTACAACCAGTGCGACAAGGACGCGAAAGGCAATGACACCAACTGCCTCGCGCTGAACAACTTCTGGCGCTCGCTGTCGAACCTGACGATCAACGTGCCCCGAGTCACCGACTGCCGAAGCTCGGCAAACTTCTGGGCCGTCTCGCAGGCGTCCCCGATGCGCCGGGTCGACATCACCGGCGGCAACCTGACGCTGCAGGACTACTGCACCGCCGGCCCGCAGTACGCCAGCGGTGGCTTCATCGCCGACTCGCGGACCGGCTTCGTCATCAACGGCTCGCAGCAGCAGTTCCTGGTGCGCGACAGCGCCATCGGCGGCTGGTCGAACGGCGTCTGGAACCAGGTGTTCTCCGGCACCGTAGGCGCACCGGCCCAGTCCTTCCCGGACCCGCCGTACACGACGCTCGCCACGACGCCGGTGTCGAAGGAGAAGCCCTACCTGTACGTCGACGGCGGCGGCCGCTGGATGGTCCGCGTCCCGAGTGCCCGCACGTCGTCGTCCGGTGTCACGTGGGCAGGCGGGCTCACCCCGGGCCGCTCGATCCCGCTGTCGGCCTTCTACGTCGCCGGCCCGGGTGACTCGGCCGCGCGGATCGGGTCGCAGCTGGCCCGGGGCAAGCACCTGCTGCTGACCCCGGGCGTCTACGACGTGGACCGCACCATCAAGGTCAAGCGCGCCGGCACCGTCGTCCTGGGCCTCGGCCTGGCGACGCTGACGGCCCAGCGCGGTGCGGTGGCGATGGCTGTCGCCGACGTGCCCGGCGTCGACATCGCCGGCGTCACGTTCGACGCCGGGGCGGTCAACTCACCGGTGCTGCTGCAGATCGGCCGTCCCGAGGACGGCGGCGGTGGCGAGAACGGTGACGACGACCGCACCACCGCCAGCGACCCGACGGCCCTGCAGGACGTGTTCTTCCGCATCGGTGGACCGCACGTGGGCAAGGCCTCGGTCAGCCTGGAGGTCAACAGCGACAACGTGATCCTGGACGACATCTGGGTCTGGCGCGCCGACCACGGCGAGGGTGTCGGCTGGACCGTCAACACCGCGGCGACCGGCGTCGTCGTCAACGGCGACGACGTGACGGCCACCGGCCTGTTCGTCGAGCACTTCCAGAGGTACAACCTGATCTGGAACGGCGAGCGCGGTCGCACGGTGTTCTTCCAGAACGAGCTGCCGTACGACGCCCCCGACCAGGCGTCGTGGTCGCACGACGGTGTGAACGGCTGGGCGGCCTACAAGGTGGCCGACTCGGTGAAGCAGCACGAGGCGTGGGGGTTGGGCAGCTACATCTTCACCAACGTCAACCCCGACCTGCACGCCACGAACGCCTTCGAGGTGCCGGTGACGCCCGGGGTGCGGATGCACGACTTGCTCACCGTGTCACTGAACAAGGCGGGCACGATCGACCACGTCATCAACGGCGTCGGTGCCGCAGTGACCCGGACGCGGCAGGGGCCGGAGAACGTCGTGAGCTACCCGGCGACGCCCTAGGCGCGACCGCCGACGGTGGTGGGCGGGGTGCTCGTGCCCCGCCCACCACCGGGGTACGGCTACCGTGCGCCAGTGACCTCGGCGCGTCGTGAGCAGCTCTCCCTCGCGCAGGCGCGGCGCATCACCCTTGCAGCGCAGGGGTTCTGCGACGCTGCAGTCACCGGCACGGTCACGACGCGCCACCTCCAGCGGGTCGTCGACCGGGTGGGCGTCGTGCAGATCGACAGCGTGAACGTGCTGTCGCGCAGCCAGTATCTGCCGTTCTTCTCGCGCCTCGGCCCCTACGACACGGCGCTGCTGGACCGTGCGCGCGACCGACGTCCGCGCCGCGTCGTCGAGTACTGGGCGCACGAGGCGTCGCTGGTCGCCCCCGACACGGTGCCGCTGCTGCGGTGGCGGATGGCCCGGTGGCGCGAGCAGGCGTGGGGTGGCATGCGCCGGGTCGCCGCGGACCACCCGGCTCTGGTGGCGGGCGTGCTGGCCGAGGTCGCGACGCGTGGCCCGATCACGGCGGTCGACCTGGAGCGCGCGCTGGAGCACGACGTCCCGCGCGATCGCAGTGACTGGGGTTGGAACTGGTCGCTGGTGAAACAGGCCCTGGAGCACCTGTTCTGGGCCGGCGAGATCACTTCGGCCGGCAGGACGCCAGGCTTCGCCCGCCGGTACGACCTTCCCGAGCGGGTGCTGCCGCCGTCGGTGGTCGCGGCCACCACGCCGCGCGACGCCGACGCGCTTCGCGAGCTGGTGGCCATCTCGGCGCGAGCTCTCGGGGTCGGCAGCGAGCAGTGCCTTCGCGACTACTTCCGGCTCAGCCTGAGTGACTCCCGGAGGGCGATCGCCGAGCTCGTCGAGTCCGGTGACCTGCTGCCCGTGGGGATCACCGGGTGGCGGCGACCGGCGTACCTGCACCGTGACGCGCGACTGCCTCGTCGGGTGAGCGCCCGGGCGCTGCTCAGCCCGTTCGACTCGCTGATCTGGGAGCGCGACCGGGTGCGGGCGCTGTTCGGCTTCGACTTCCGGCTCGAGATCTACGTGCCCGCACACCTGCGGCGACACGGTTACTACGTGCTGCCGTTCCTGCTCGGGGACCGGCTCGTCGCGCGGGTCGACCTCAAGGCCGACCGGCAGGCGGGCGTCCTGCAGGTGCAGGGCGCCCACACCGAGGACGACGCACCGGCCGATACGGCCGTCGAGCTCGCCGAGGAGCTGTGGTCCATGGCCGCCTGGCTGGGGCTGGAGGACGTCCGCATCGCCGGGCCAGGCGACCTGGCTCCGGCGCTCACGGAGGCTCTGACGGTGCGCGCCCGAGCCTGAGATCCGTCGTCCACAGATGTGGTCGGAGCTCTGGTGGCTGTCGGTGGGGTTCCCTAGAATCGAACGCGTGGACGATAACCAGGGTCAGGTGGGCGGCGCGCTCGCCGCCGTGCGCGCTGCCCTGGACGTCCTGGCCGAGGTCGGGCCGTGGCAGGCCAGCAACGTGGGCGTCGCCACCTTGGTGGTCGAGACCGAGGTGTTCGCCCGCCGGCTGACCGGGGTGCAGCTGGGCGCGATCGCCGAGGGCATCACCCGGGGTCTGCCGTTCAGCACCGGCGCCGGAACCGGGGGGTCGGCGCCGGGGCGGTGGGTGCGGTCGCTGATCCCGGTCAACCCCGGTGACGCCGGTCGGCGGGCGGCGCTGGCCGCGGCCCTGTTCACCGGACCCGACGCTCCCGAGCTGGCACCGACCCGCGACGCC
>JBKJTJ010000218.1:0-6179 GCA_046590855.1 Actinomycetota bacterium | reverse complement strand
GAGATCGACGTCTACAGCGCACCGACCCTGCGCGACCGGCTCAACGGCCTGGTCGCGGACGGGCACCACGACCTGGTCGTCGACATGCAGGGCGTCGAGTTCCTGGACTCGACCGGCCTCGGGGTGCTCGTCGGCGGGTTGAAGCGGGTGCGCACCCACAACGGGTCGCTGCACCTGGTCTGCTCCCAGGAGCGGGTGCTGAAGGTCTTTCGGATCACCGGCCTGACCAAGGTGTTCGCGATCCACGACACGGTGGAGCAGGCGCTGGCGGCCGACACCGGCGCAGCCGACAAGGCCTGAGCCGGACGACGTCCCATGGGGCTGGTGAGCCTGCGCTTCGCGGCCTCGGCGTCGCACGTGCGCACCGCGCGGCTGGTGGCGGTGACCGTCGCGCGTCGCGCCGGTCTGGGCGAGGAGCAGGTCGAGGCGGTGCGGCAGGCGGTCGGTGAGGCCTGCGCCCTCTCGGTGGGCCGGTTGAGCCCCGACACCCAGGTGACGCTCACCCTGGAGGACGCCCCGCAGGCTGACGGCGCGCTGTCGCCCGCGCGGCTGGTCGCCCGGGTCGGTCCGCTGGACGTCGTCGGCGGCGTGGGCAGTGTCGGCGACCTCGGCCTCGCGGTGCTGAGCGAGCTCACCGACCACTACGCGTTCGAGTCCGGTGAGCCCGGCGGAGCGCTGCGGTTGACCTGGCTGCAGCAGCCGCCGGAGCCGGTCCGCCGTCAGGGTTGACCAACGCACGACCCGCGGACGTTACGCAATCGGCGGTGACGCCGTTACGCTCCCCCCAACAGCGTCCCCCCTGGCCGAAGCCGGCCGTGCCGGGGACGCGTTCCGCGTCGAGGAGGACGAATGCACGGACTCACCCAGGCCGTCGGGGACGTCACCGTCGCCGGCTCCAACCTCACCTACGTCGTCGTCGTGGCGGTGATCGCCGTGCTCTCGCTCGGCGTGTCCGTCTCGTTCCGCCGGCAGGTGCTGGCTGCCCCCGAGGGCACCGAATCCATGCAGGAGATCGGCCGCGCCGTGCAGGAGGGCGCGTCCGCCTACCTGGCGCGCCAGTTCAAGACGCTGGCCATCTTCGTGGTCATCGTGTTCTTCCTGCTCTTCGCGCTGCCCGCCGACACCGGGGGCGTGCGCGCCGGCAGGTCGGTGTTCTTCGTCGTGGGTGCGCTGTTCTCGGCCGCCATCGGCTACCTCGGCATGTCCCTGGCGGTGCGCGCCAACGTCCGCGTCGCCGAGGCGGCCCGGCGGGGCAGCCGTGACGACGGCATGCGGATCGCCTTCCGCACCGGCGGCGTCGTCGGCATGGCCACCGTGGGCCTCGGCCTGCTGGGCGCCTCCGTCGTCGTCCTGATCTACCGCGGCGACGCGCCCAAGGTGCTCGAGGGCTTCGGCTTCGGCGCCGCCCTGCTCGCGATGTTCATGCGCGTCGGCGGTGGCATCTTCACCAAGGCCGCGGACGTCGGCGCCGACCTGGTCGGCAAGGTCGAGCAGAACATCCCCGAGGACGACCCGCGCAACGCGGCCACGATCGCCGACAACGTGGGCGACAACGTCGGCGACTGCGCCGGTATGGCGGCCGACCTGTTCGAGTCCTACGCCGTCACGCTGGTCGCGGCGCTGATCCTCGGCAAGGCCGCGTTCGGCGACTACGGCCTGGTGTTCCCGCTCGTCGTCCCCGCGATCGGTGCGCTGACCGCGGTGCTCGGCGTGTTCGTCGTCCGCCCGCGCCCGGGTGAGAACGGCCTGACCGCCATCAACCGCGGCTTCTACATCTCGGCTGTCGTGTCCGCCGTCGCGTGCGCCGCGGCCGCGTTCCTCTACCTGCCCGCGACGTTCGCCGAGCTGACCAACGCCAGCGCCGACGTCACGTCGCTGAACGGCAACCCGCGCATCATCGCCTCGATCGCCGTGGCGCTCGGCATCGTGCTCGCCGGCATCATCCTGTGGCTCACCGGCTACTTCACCGGCACCGACAAGGCACCGACGATGGACGTCGCGCGCACCTCGCTGACCGGCGCGGCGACCGTGGTGCTCTCGGGCATCGGGCTCGGCCTGGAGTCCGCCGTCTACACCGCGGTGATCATCGGCGGCGCCGTCTACCTCGCGTTCCTGCTCGGTGGCGGCACCGTCGTCCTGTCGCTGTTCCTGATCGCGCTGGCCGGCTGCGGTCTGCTCACGACGGTCGGGGTCATCGTCGCGATGGACACCTTCGGTCCGGTCAGCGACAACGCCCAGGGCATCGCCGAGATGAGCGGCGACGTCGACGGCGAGGGCGCCAAGATCCTCACCGAGCTCGACGCGGTCGGCAACACCACCAAGGCCATCACCAAGGGCATCGCGATCGCCACGGCCGTCCTGGCGGCGACCGCGCTGTTCGGCTCCTACCAGGACGCCGTCACCGAGGCGGCCACCAAGCTCAACCTCACCGACACGCCGAGCCGACTGGTGCGCGCGTCGTTCGACTACCAGATCGTCACGCCGTCGACGCTGTTCGGCCTGATCCTCGGTGCGGCCGTCGTGTTCATGTTCTCGGGGCTGGCGATCAACGCGGTCACCCGCGCAGCCGGCGCCATCGTGTTCGAGGTGCGCCGCCAGTTCCGCGAGCACCCCGGGATCATGGACTACACCGAGAAGCCCGAGTACGGCCGCGTGGTCGACATCTGCACCCGAGACTCGCTGCGCGAGCTGGCCACCCCCGGTCTGATGGCCGCTCTCGCCCCGGTCGCGGTGGGCTTCGGGCTCGGCATCGGCCCGCTCGCCGGCTACCTCGCCGGAGCCATCGGCACCGGCGTCCTCATGGCGGTGTTCCTCGCCAACTCCGGTGGCGCGTGGGACAACGCGAAGAAGATCGTCGAGGACGGCACGCACGGCGGCAAGGGCTCGGACGCCCACGCGGCCGTCGTCATCGGCGACACCGTCGGCGACCCGTTCAAGGACACCGCCGGCCCGGCGATCAACCCGCTGATCAAGGTGATGAACCTGGTCGCCGTCCTGATCGCGCCCGCCGTCGTCCAGCTCACCCTGGGCGCCGACGCCAGCGCCCCGATCCGCTACGCCATCGCCGGCGTGGCGTCGCTGATCATCATCGCCGCGGTCACCGTCTCGAAGCGGCGCTCGATCTCGTTCGGTGACGACGCACCGGTCGTGTCGGCCGGCGACGACGACGTGCTGGAGCTGGACGCCGAGCCGAGCGCCCGTCCGTAGGTGAGCTCGACGTCCTGCTCCGCCCCGGCCCGCACCGCGTGCCGGGGCGGAGCGCCGTGGTGGGTGCGGTGGTGAGCGCGCCGTCCGCTGACGCCGCCGCTGCGGGCGCGCTCGCGGCCGACCTCGCGGCGGCGGGCTTCACCGTCGAACGGCTCGACGCGCTCTGGGGGCCGGTGGCGTCGGCTGCGCTGCACCGCGAGAGCCCGCTGCCCGCCGTCCGGGCCCTGGCCGGTCGTGCCGAGCCCGCGGCCACCCTGGCGCGGCTGTGGGTGCTAGGCCTGCCAGTCACCAGAGCGGCGCTGGACGCGGCGCTGCCGGCCACCGGCGCGGCCGGCGCCGAGGTGATGGGCCTGGTGGCGCCGTCCGGGCCCCAGCCGGACGACCCCGTGCACCCGCTGGCCGACCTGCGCCCGTACGCCGCGGACGACGCGCACCGGTGGCTGGCGTCCGACCTCGGTGAGCGCCTGCACGGTGGGCCCCTCGCCGACGACCACGTGCTCGGTGTCGGCGGGGCGTCGCTGACCCTGGCCCGCTGGACGCCGCGCACCCCGGTGCCGCGGGCGCTGGACGTCGGTACCGGCAGCGGCGTGCAGGCGTTCCACCTCTCGTCGCACGCGGAGCACGTCGTGGCCACCGACACCTCGGACCGCTGCCTCGCGTTCACCGCCTTCAACGCGGCTCTGAACGGGGTCGCGCTCGACCTGCGCCGCGGCAGCCTGCTCGAGCCGGTGGCCGGCGAGCGGTTCGACCTGGTGGTCAGCAACCCGCCGTTCGTCATCACGCCGCGGGCGCCGGGCGTGCCGACGTACGAGTACCGCGACGGCGGCCTGGCCGGGGACGAGCTGGTGCGCTGCCTGGTCGGGGGGCTGGCCGACGTCCTGGCGCCCGGCGGGGTGGCACAGCTGCTCGGCAACTGGGAGCAGCACGCGGGGCAGGGCTGGGCCGACCGCGTCGGCGGCTGGCTACCGGCCGGGCTGGACGCGTGGGTCGTCCAGCGCGAGGTGCAGGACCCCGCCGAGTACGCCGAGACCTGGGCCCGCGACGGCGGCCACCGGCCGGGCACGGCGGCTCATGGCGCACTGCTGGACGCGTGGCTGGCGGACTTCGCGGCGCGCGGGGTCGAGGGGGTCGGGTTCGGCGTCATCACGGTGCGCCGGCCGCTGCTGGCGGGCCCGCCCCTGCGCCGGTTCGACGAGCTGAGCGCCGGGTCGGGCCCGATGGGGCAGGTCGTCGTGGACGTGCTGGCCGCGCACGACTGGCTCGCCGCGCACGACCTGCTCTCAGCGACGCTGGTGGTGGCCGACGACGTGACCGAGGAGCGCTACGGGCGGCCCGGCGCCGAGGATCCCGAGGTCGTGCTGCTGCGCCAGGGCGGCGGGCTGCAGCGCGCCGTCCGCGCCGACACCGCGCTGGCCGGGCTGGTCGGGGCCTGCGACGGCGAGCTGAGCGTGGGGCGGCTCGTGGGTGCGCTCGCCCAGCTGCTCGCCGAGCCGGTCGAGGCCGTGGGCGACCGCCTGCTGCCCGAGGTCAGGGGCCTGGTCGCCGACGGCCTGCTGCGCCCCACCTGACCCCCCAACCCCGCACTTGCTGCACTCCTCGCCGCCGCGCCCGCAGGGGCCGCGGCGAGTAGTGCGGCAAGTGCCGCCGTCGGGGGCGGGTCAGCCGCCGTGGGCGGCGAGCGACACGGGCTGCCACTGGTTCCAGGTGGCCAGGCGCTGCTCGTAGTCCGCCGTGGCGATGGCCAGCGGCGCCTCGCCGAAGAACACGCGCAGCGGCGGCTCGTCCGCGTCCACGACCTGCAGGATCGCGGCCCGGGTGGCGACGGGGTCGCCGGGGGTGCCGCGGCGGCTGGGCCGGTTGGCGGCGGCCTCGCGGACGCCGTCGTACGCCGCGATCGGGCTGGCGTGCCGGGCCGAGGCGCCGCCCCAGTCGGTGGAGTACCCGCCGGGCTCGACCAGGGTCACCTTGATGCCGAAGCCGGCCACCTCCTGCGCCAGGGCCTGGCTGATGCCCTCGAGCGCCCACTTGGAGGCGTGGTAGATGCCGACGGTGGGGAACGCCGAGATCCCGCCGATCGACGACACCTGGACGACGTGGCCGCTGCCCTGCTCGCGCAGGATGGGCAGCGCCGCCTGGGTGACCCACAGGGCACCGAACAGGTTGGTCTCGATCTGGTCGCGGGACTCGGCCTCGCTGAGCTCCTCGACCATGCCGAACTGGCCGTAGCCGGCGTTGTTGACGACGACGTCGAGCCGGCCGAACCGCTCGTGCGCGGTCTGGACGGCGGCGAAGCAGGCGTCCCGCTCGGTGACGTCGAGGGCGAGCGGCAGCACGGCGTCGCCGTACGTGCGCACGAGGTCGTCCAGCGCGGCGGTGTCGCGGGCGGTGGCGGCGACGCGGTCACCGCGGTCGAGGGCGGCGATAGCCCACTCGCGGCCGAAGCCGCGCGAGGTTCCGGTGATGAACCAGGTCTTCATGGCGGGTCCTTTCCAGGGGTGGGATCACTCCAGTCTAACCGGAAGCGATCTCCGGATACCGCGCGCCCGAGATGATCACGTTCCGTGGGTGACGTCGGGCCTCCCGCGGTCAGCAGCCCACGGCAGGCACGAGGCCACCGCGGGAACCAGGCCGGACGCCGGGCGGCGAGCTCACGCGGGACGCGCCGCGACCAACTCGGACCGGGTGTGCGTCGGGGGCCTGGGCGCGCAGGCGTTACCGTCGTGACCGCTCAACGAAGGCGCAGACCACCCAGACCAGCTCAGGAAGGCAGGCACGTGGCCGGCTCGAAGTCCGACTCCACCCCGCGGCGCCTCGTCATCGTCGAGTCACCCGCCAAGGCCAAGACCATCGCGGGGTACCTCGGTGCCGGGTACGACGTCGAGGCCAGCGTCGGCCACATCCGCGACCTCGCCCAGCCCAGCGAGCTGCCCGCCGAGATGAAGAAGGGCCCGTTCGGAAAGTTCGCCGTGGAC
>JBKJTJ010000388.1:0-15907 GCA_046590855.1 Actinomycetota bacterium | reverse complement strand
CGCCGTCCAGCAGCCCGTGCGCGACGAGGACGACGGCCAGGCCCAGCGCGGCCGAGCCGGTCGCGGGGTCCTCGGCTGCCCCGATGTCGTCGGTGAACACCCGCACCCGAGCCGTGCCGTCGTGCCATCCGACGACCGACACGCCCGCCAGCCCGGCGCTGTGCGACCGCAGCGAGCGCAGCAGCCGCAGGTCGGGCATGGCCTTGGCGACGGCGCCGGGGCGCACCATCAGGTAGCCGAAGTCCAGGCCGGCCCCGGCGACCAGCGTGGGCGGCCCGACCAGGTCCTCGGCCCCGAGGCCGGTCGCCGCGAGAGGCCCGGCCGGGTCGATCTGGTGCGCGACCCTCGGGTCGGTGCCGCCGACCCACGTCACCTCGCCCGCGCCCGCACCCAGCTGCACGGGGACCAACCCGGCCGCGCAGCCCTGCACGAGCGCCCGCCCGACGACCAGACCGCGCCGGGCCAGGGCCCACGCGGCGCCGACCGACGGGTGGCCGGCGAACGGCAGCTCGGTCAGCGGGGTGAAGATCCGCACCCGGTAGTCGGTGTCCGTCGCCTGCGGGGTGGGTGTGGCGAAGACCGTCTCGGACAGGTTGAACTCGCGGGCCAGCGACTGCAGGGCGCTGGTCGGCAGGTCGTCCGCGCCGTACACGACCGCGAGGGCGTTGCCGGCGAAGGGAGTCGGGGTGAACACGTCCACGACGTCGTACTCGAGCTCCGCGAGCTCCGCGAGCTCCGCGAGCCCCGCGAGCCCCGCGAGCGCCGTGGGCGCCGTGGGCGTCGCGTCCGCGCCGGTCGGGTCCACGGCGCTCACCGTACGCGGCGCTAGCCTGTGCGACGTGAGCGGTGCCCCCTCGCGCATCTACGTCGCCCGCATGTCCGGCCTCGCCGTCTTCGACCCCCTCGGTGACCAGGTCGGTCGCGCCCGCGACGTCGTCGTCGTGTTCCGGGCCGGGGTGCTGCCTCCCCTCGTCGTCGGCCTGGTGGTCGAGGTGCCGGGCCGCCGTCGGGTGTTCCTGCCGATGACCCGCGTCACGAGCATCGACGGCGGCCAGGTGATCACCACGGGCGTGGTGAACCTGCGTCGGTTCGAGCCGCGACCCAGCGAGACCATGGTGCTCGCCGAGCTGCTCGACCGTCCGGTGACGATGGTCGACGGCAGCGGCGACGTCATCGTCGAGGACGTCGCGATGACCCAGCAGCGCACCCGCGACTGGGTGGTGAGCAAGCTCTTCGTCCGCCGCGGGACGCCCGCCCGGGGGTTGTCGAGCCGGCTGCGCAAGCGCGGCGAGACCCTGCTCGTCGACGTCGACCAGGTGAGCGGGCTGTCGCTGGTCGCGACCGGGCAGGGCGTGTCGAACCTGCTGGCGACCTTCGCCTCGCTCAAGGCCGCCGACCTCGCCGACGTCATCCGCGACCTGTCGCCGCAGCGCCGCGCGGACGTCGCCGCCGGCCTGGACGACGAGAAGCTGGCCGACGTCCTCGAGGAGCTGCCCGAGGACGACCAGGTCGAGATCCTCACCCAGCTGAAGAACGAGCGCGCCGCCGACGTGCTCGAGGCCATGCAGCCCGACGACGCCGCCGACCTGCTGCCCGAGCTGCCGGCCGAGACGGCCGAGAACCTGCTGCGTCTGATGGAGCCGGACGACGCCGCCCCGCTGCGCCGGCTGCTGACCTACGACGAGGACACCGCGGGCGGGCTGATGACCACCGAGCCGGTGATCCTGGCGCCGGACGCGACGATCGCCGAGGCGCTGGCCGTCGTGCGCCGCGAGGAGCTCAGCCCCTCGCTCGCCTCCAACGTCTACGTCTGCCGCCCGCCGCTCGAGACGCCCACCGGCCGGTTCCTCGGGCTGGTGCACATCCAGCGGATGCTGCGCGAGCCGCCGAACGCGGCCATCGGCGGCATCGTCGACAAGGACATCGAGGCGCTGCTGCCCAGCGCGACGCTCGGCCAGGTGACCCGGTTCCTCGCGACGTACAACCTGGTCGGGGTGCCGATCGCCGACGACGAGGGCCACCTGCTGGGCGCGGTCACGGTCGACGACGTCCTCGACCACATCCTGCCGCAGGACTGGCGAGAGACGCCCGAGCCGCTGCGCCACCCGCGGCCCGAGACCTCGAAGTCGACCAAGCCGGCCGCGACCAAGGTCAAGACCAAGAAGCCCAAGGCGGCCCGCCGTGGCGCGTGAGCAGCGCAGCCGCACCCCCCGGCTGGACCAGCCGCGCGAGGTGCGGCGGGCGCTGATCAACCGGCCCAGCGTCGACCCCGAGGTCTTCGGCCGGGTGTCAGAGCGCTTCGCCCGGTTCCTCGGCACCGCGCGGTTCCTGGTCTACCTGACCGTCTTCGTGCTCGTCTGGCTGGCCTGGAACACCTTCGCTCCCGCGCAGGCGCAGTTCGACCCCAAGGCGCTCAACTACACCCTGCTCACGCTGATCCTGTCGCTGCAGGCGTCGTACGCCGCCCCGCTGATCCTGCTGGCCCAGAACCGCCAGACCGACCGCGACCGCGTCGTCGGCGAGCAGGACCGGGCCCGGGACGAGCGGGGCCTCGCCGACACCGAGTACCTGACCCGCGAGGTGGCCTCGCTGCGGATCGCGATGCGCGAGGTGGCCACGCGCGACTTCGTGCGCTCCGAGCTGCGGGCCCTGCTGGAAGAGCTCGACGAGCGGGCGGCGGCGCACGATGCCACCCGGGCTGAGGACGAGGCGGACGCCCCGGCGGGCGGGTCGACGTCAGGCTGAGCGCTTCACTTCGGCCGCTCCCGTGCCGATGCCCCAGCCATGTCGTCCGCCACCCCTGAAACGGTCGCGCTCCCGCCGCAGTACAACCCCGGCGGCGAGCTGCGCTCCACCCTGGTGGCCGTGCCCCTGTCCAAGACCACCGAGCGCGTCCCGGGCGCGCCGGTGCGACGCCGGCTGGGTGAGGTGCTCATCGACCAGGGGCTGGTCACGCCCGAACAGCTCGAGCAGGCCCTGCAGGTGCAGGTCGCCGACCCGCCGCCGCGCCGCCGGCTGGGTCAGGTCGTGGCCTCGATGGGCTTCGCCACCGAGCGCGAGGTCGCCGAGGCGCTCGCGACCTCGCTGGGGCTCTCGGCCGCCGACCTGTCACGCATCGTGCCCGCCCCGGACGTCGTGCGGCTGCTGCCGCGAGCCGTGGCCGAGCGCACCGGCGTGCTCGTCCTCGACCGCCACCCCAGCGGCGGGCTGGTCATCGCGACGTCCGACCCCACGAACGTGCTCGCCCTGGACGACGTCCGGATGTACACCCAGGCGCCCGAGCTGTTCGTCGTCGTGGCCCCCGCGACCCAGATCAAGGACCACCTGACCCGCGCCTGGTCGCTGTCCGAGGACACCTCCGGCGTCAGCATGATCGCCGAGGAGCTCGAGGAGACCACCTCCGAGGACTTCGGCGCCGGCGGCGTCGACGACGCCCCGATCGTCAAGCTGGTCAACCAGGTGCTCGCCGACGCCGCCCGGATGCGCGCGTCCGACATCCACATCGAGATGCAGCGCGACGGCCTGCGGATCAGGTACCGCGTCGACGGCCTGCTGCGCGACGTCATGACGGCGCCCCGCCGGCTCGGGCCGGCGATCGTCAGCCGGGTCAAGATCATGTCCGGGCTCGACATCGCCGAGCGGCGCATCCCCCAGGACGGTCGCAGCCGGATCGTCGTGGACGGTTCCTCGATCGACACCCGGGTGAGCACCCTGCCCTCGCTGCACGGCGAGAAGATCGTCGTCCGGCTGCTGACCCGTGCCGACAGCGTGCCCTCGCTGGAGTCGCTGGGCTTCGAGGAGGACCAGCTCAAGGCGTTCCTCGCCTCGCTCGCCGTCCCCCAGGGGCTGGTGCTGATCACCGGCCCGACCGGCTCGGGCAAGACCAACACGCTGTACGCCGCGATCAACCAGACCATGACGCCCGACAAGAACATCGTCACCCTCGAGGACCCCATCGAGGTGCAGCTGCCCGGCATCACGCAGGTGCAGGTGAACGAGAAGTCCGGCATGACGTTCGACCGCGGGCTGCGCTCGATCCTGCGCCAGGACCCCGACATCATCCTGGTCGGCGAGGTGCGTGACGCGCTGACCGCCGAGCTGGCGCTGAAGGCCTCGATCACCGGCCACCTCGTGCTCACCACCCTGCACACCAACTCCGCCGTCGCGGCCCTGACCCGGCTGGTCGACATGGGCGTCGAGCCGTTCCTCGTCGCCTCGTCGCTGACCGCGGCCGTCGCCCAGCGCCTGGTGCGCAAGCCGTGCGACTCGTGCGCCGAGGGCTACATCCCCGACGAGAGCACGCTGACCCTGCTGGGCCTGCGGATCGACGACATCCTGGACGCCACCCCGCTGATGGGCACCGGCTGCCCGGACTGCGCCGGCACCGGGTACCGCGGCCGCACCGCCGTGTACGAGGTGCTCGTGGTCGACACCGCCATGCGCACCGTGCTGATGACCTCGGCGACGGAGTCCGCGGTCGGCGCCCAGGCCCGCGCCTCGGGCATGAAGACCCTGCGGGCCAGTGCCCTGGACAAGGCCAAGCGCGGCGAGACGACGTTCGAGGAGGCCGTGCGGGTCACCCACTCCGACCACTCGGGCGGCAAGTCCTGCCACTCGTGCGAGCGCGGCGTCGACAACGGCATGGTCCTGTGCCCGTGGTGCACCGTGCCGCTGGACGTCGGCAGCTGCCAGGCGTGCTCGCGCCAGATGGACCCCGACTGGATGGTCTGCCCGTGGTGCCGCGAGCCGGCCGCCACGGCGGCGCCCCCAGCGCCCGCCGCCTAGCGCGGGTCGGGCTGCCCCGGCGTCTCGGTCACCAGCTTGGCGCAGACCCGGCCGAGAGTGGCCAGGTCGGTGCCCGTCAGCTTGTCGACCACGTGCTCGCCGACCCCGCGCAGGTGGGTGCGTGCGGCCCGGCGCAGGGCCGAAACGCCCGCCTCGGTGACCACGGCGTGGACGCCGCGCGCGTCACCCGGGCTGGGCTCGCGGCGCACGTAGCCCAGGGCCGCCATCCGGTCGACCAGGCGGGTCAGCCCGCTGCGCGAGAGCAGCACGGCCTGCGCGAGCTCGGTCATCCGCAGCCGGTGCTCGGGTGCCTCGACCAGCTGGACCAGGACGTCGTACATGGCCAGGCTCGGCTGGCCGTCGGCGGCCAGGTCGGCCTCGAGCCGGCCGATGACGAACGCGTGCGCCCGCAGGAACAGCCGCCAGTCCTCGAGCTGCGCCTGGTCCAGGCGGCGCACAGCCCGCACCTCGTCCACGCCGGTCATGCTAGGGCCAGCGCGCCGCCCGCCGCGGCAGCCGCGCGCTCGGCCACCTAGCATCAGGACATGGCCCTTCCCTCGAACGAGCAGGTCCTCGAGGTGCTCGCGCGCGTCGACGACCCCGAGATCAAGAAGCCGATCACCGAGCTCGGCATGGTCAAGGAGGTCGTGATCGGCGCGGACGGCCAGGTCGTCGTCGGCATCTTCCTCACCGTCTCGGGCTGCCCGCTCAAGGACACCATCACCCGCGAGGTGACCGCCGCGGTCAGCGCGCTGGCGGGCGTCACCGGCGTCCGGGTCGACCTGGACGTGATGAGCGACGAGCAGCGCAAGGGGCTGCGCGAGCAGCTGCGCGGTGGCCAGGCCGAGCGCGAGGTGCCGTTCGCCAACCCCGGCTCGCTCACCCGGGTGTACGCCGTCGCGTCCGGCAAGGGCGGGGTCGGCAAGTCCTCGGTCACCGTCAACCTCGCCGCCGCGATGGCGGCGGACGGCCTGCGGGTGGGCGTCGTGGACGCCGACGTGTACGGCTTCTCGGTGCCGCGGATGCTCGGCGTCGAGCAGCGGCCCACCCAGGTCGACGACATGATCCTGCCGCCGATCGCGCACGGCGTGAAGGTCATCTCGATCGGGATGTTCGTGCCCCCCGGGCAGCCGGTGGTCTGGCGCGGGCCGATGCTGCACCGCGCCCTGCAGCAGTTCCTGTCCGACGTGTTCTGGGGCGACCTGGACGTGCTGCTGCTCGACCTGCCCCCGGGCACCGGCGACATCGCGATCTCCACCGCCCAGCTGGTGCCCGGCGCCGAGATCCTCGTCGTCACCACCCCGCAGCGCGCCGCGGCCGAGGTGGCCGAGCGCGCCGGGTCGATCGCGCTGCAGACCCACCAGCACGTCGTCGGCGTGGTCGAGAACATGTCGTGGCTGGAGCAGCCGGACGGGTCGCGGCTCGAGCTGTTCGGCGCCGGCGGCGGCCAGACCGTGGCCGACTCGCTGACCCGGGCGACCGGCGCCACGGTGCCGCTGCTGGCTCAGGTGCCGATGGACGTCACCCTGCGCGAGGGCGGCGACAGCGGCACCCCCGTCGTCCTGTCGCACCCGGACTCCGCCGCCGCCGTCGCCCTGCGCGGCGTGGCCCGCACCCTCTCGCGCCGGGCCCGCGGCCTGGCCGGACGCTCGCTCGGACTGACCCCCGCCGGCCGCTGACCGACGTCCCCTACGGCGCTTGCGGCACTCCTCGACATCCTCGCCGCGGGGGCGGCGTCAGATGGTGACGCAAGTGCCGGACGGTGCGGACGTCAGGTCGCGTCGAGGTCGTACGTCGGCGCCGGGCTCGGCGCGGCGGCCGGCGTCACCGGGGTGATCGGGGCGTCCGAGCTGAGCCGCGAGCGGGGCGTCGGCGCGTCCGACGGGACGTCGACGGCATCCGCGGGCTCGTCCGCAGGGCGCATGGCCGCCGGGACGTGGGGCGCCCGGTCGCTCACCCCGCTGGGTGCGTCGTCGTCGAGCAGCGCGTCTCGCACGATCCGCCGCGGGTCGTAGCGGCGGGGGTCGAGCTTCTGCCAGTCGATGTCGTCGAACTCCTCGCCCATCTCACCGCGCACCTGCTCGCGGGCGTTGCGGGCGAAGGTGCGCGCCTCGCGCACCAGCTTGCCGAGCTGGGCGGCGTACGTCGGCAGCCGCTCGGGGCCGAGGACGACGACGGCCACCGCACCCAGGACGAGGAACTCACCACCGTTGATGTCGAACACGCCACCATGGTCCCCCACCGGGGCCGATCAGTCGACGGAGGCCTGCAGGACCATCGACACGGTGCGGGTGCGGCCGCCGGTGCGCACAGTCAGCTTCACGGTGTCGCCGGGGGCCCGCGACCGGATCGCGACGACCAGCTCGTCCGGCGCGGTCACCGGGCGGCCGTCGAAGGTGGTGATCACGTCACCGGGCTCGATGCCCGCGCGGTCGGCGGGGCCGTCCGGCGTGATCGGCGGCTGACCGCCCTGCGGCACGGACGAGACCTTGACGCCCTCACCGGTGTACGACCGGTCGAGCAGGACGCCGATCACCGGGTGCTGGGCCTTGCCGGTGCGGATCAGCTGCTCGACCGTGCGCCGGGCCTGCGCGCTCGGGATCGCGAAGCCGAGGCCGATGTTGCCGGACTGACCGAGGCCGCCGGTGCCGGGCACCCGGGCGATCGCCGAGTTGACCGCGATCACCTGACCCTTGAGGTTGACCAGCGGACCCCCGGAGTTGCCCGGGTTGATCGCCGCGTCGGTCTGGATCGCGTTGATGAACGCCGGCGCGGTGTCGCCGCCACCGGCGGTCACCGGCCGGTTCAAGGCGCTGACGATGCCCGTGGTGACGGTGCCCTGCAGGCCGAGGGGGGCACCGATCGCGATGACCTCGTCGCCGACGACGACGGACGTCGAGTCCCCGAAGTCAAGCGTGCGCAGCCCGGTGCGGGCGACCTTGATCGCCGCGAGGTCGTAGGACTCGTCGCGGCCCACGATGCTGGCGTCGGCCTGCGAGCCGTCCTGGAAGACCACCGTGATGCTGCCGCCGCCCGCGGCCGCGGCGACGACGTGGTTGTTCGTGACGATGTAGCCGTCCGAGCGGATCACGAAACCCGACCCGGTTCCGGCCCCGTCGGCGCCGGTCACCTGGATCGCGACGACGCTGGGCAGGACGGTCGACGCGATCCCGGCCACGCTGCTCGCGGGGCGCGCGGTCGACCCGGTCGCCGGCACCGGCAGGGTGACCGAGCGGTTCGTCCCGCCGCCGGTGCGCCCCTGCCACCAGGCACCGGCCGCGCCGCCGAGCAGCCCGGCCACCAGCGCGAGGACGACGGCCCCGGCCACGAGCAGCCCGACCGGACGACGTCCGGCGGCCGATTCGGGGGGAACCGAGGTCGCCTCCGTCGTGCCGCCGAGGGTGTCGCCCTGAGCCTGCCACGACAGCGGCACCGCCTCGGTGTCGCGACCCCGCTCGCCACTCTGGTCGGCGCCGCGCTCGACGTCCCGCTCGACGTCCCGCTCGACGTCCCCGTCAGCACCGGCCGGCGGTGACTGGCTCCACCAGGACGGCTCCTGCGGGGGCGGCGGGTCGGCGGTCATGACCTGATCCTGCCGCAGCGGCGCGTGCCGGGCCCGCCGGGGGGCCGCCCCGGCCGGTCAGCGCAGCGGGGTCACCCAGCGCGCGGCCCGCAGCACCGCGCCGGCCGCGGTCGCCATCCAGCCCGACCGCGCCGGGCCGGGCGGCGGGGTCGACGGCATCGCGGCGACCAGCTCGGCGAGCCGCCCGTCGGGCGCGTCGCTGACCACGGTGACGACGGTCGGACCGGACTGCCAGACGGCCCGGGTCGGCAGACCCCGGCGCACGTGCATCCGCCCACTGCCGCCGCCGGTCACCGCGTAGCCCCGGACCGCGGCCGGGTCGAGCGTGCCCCGCTGCTCGAAGACGCTGAGCGAGCTCAGGCCGTCCGAGTACGTCAGGTGCATGATCGGCGTCCCACCGGCCGTGGTGCGCAGCGTGCGCGCGTCGTAGAGCACCAGGCCCGCGGCGTCCGAGCCGATGCCGTCCGGGCAGACCCAGCCGGAGCGGCGGATCGCGTCGACGCCGCCGGGTCGTGCGGCGAGGGCCACCGGGTCGGCGACGGACCGGGGCGCCGGCCCGACGGTCACGTCCAGGAAGGCCATCGCGGCCGTGGTGCGGCCGGCCGCGTCGTAAACCTCGCGGCGCAGCAGCAGCCCGGTGGCGTCGTCCAGCCACAGCCGGGCGGCGGTGACCGCCCCGCGGCGCAGCAGCAGCGAGCGCGTCGGACGGCCGGCCACCTGTCCCGGGCGGTCGAGGCTGACGTCGTAGTGGGACCGCAGCAGCGACAGCGGCGCCGGGGCCGCGGCGGCCTCGAGGTAGGGCGTCCCGTCGGGCCGGTCGGGCATCGTGACGTCCCGGTCGTGCCCGCCGCCGGCGACCGTCCCCGATCCGGCGGCGTGGCCCCGCACCGTCAGGCCCGCGCCGGGCTCGTGCACCACGTCGTCGAGCGAGGACACGACGAGCCCCGCTGCGTCGTCCGACGACCACGCGGAGACCAGCCGGGTGCCTGACCAGGCCAGGCCGGACTGCGCCGCGCTGGCTCGCGCGAGCCACCAGGTGACGTCGTCCGTGCCCGCGTCGACGCTCGCCGGGCGGGCCGTGGCGGGTGCGGCCACCAGCAGCGCGCCACCGCCGACGAGGCACAGGAGGGTCACCACCACCAGCGTCCGGGGGTGGACGCGCGGTCTCACCGACCGGTCTCGCCCTGGAGCAGCACCGGGACGGCCGTCGGGCGCGGGCCGGGTGTCACCAGGTGCACCAGACCGGCGTCGCTGAACGGGTTCTCGCGGCCGGTGACCCCGTGCTGCACGGTCAGCTGGTCGACCGGGGGCACGACACCGGGCCCGGACGACGGGAGCGAGCTGCCCAGCGCGGTGACCGCGATGACGCCGACGCCGAGGACGCCGACCGCGGCCGCCAGCACCCGGCGGGAGCGCCGGTGCTCGCGGCGCGACGGCGGGCGCACCGACAGCGCGGGCAGACGGGGCGGGCGGGGGGCGGACGGTGACGGCGTCGTGGCGCGGGCGGACGGGCGGGCTGCGGGGGCCCGACCGACCACGACCGCACTGGGCGGGCGGGCCGTCCCGGCGACGCGGCCGGGGCGAGGCGGCAGCGGGCCGCCGGTCTCACCCATGGCGAGCAGCCGCGCCATCAGGGCGTCCGAGGGACCGGGGGCCGGCAGCTCGCGGACGCGCGCGACGAGCAGCCGCTCGGTGTCGAGGGCCTCGCGGCACGGAGCGCACCCGGTCACGTGGGCGAGCGCGCGGTCGCGGACGTCGTCCGGCAGCGAGCCGTCGGCGAGGGCGCTGATCCGGTCGCCGAGGCAGGGCGAGCGCTGGATCATCCGCCCACCCCGGGGACGTCGGTGTCGGATCCGCTGGCGTCGAGGTCGCTGCCGAAGCCGCGGCGGCGGTGGGCCAGAGCCTGGCGCAGCTGCGAGCGGCCGCGGTGGATCCGCGAGCGCACGGTGCCGAGCTTGACCCCGAGCGTCGCGGCGACCTCCTCGTAGGACAGCCCCTCGATGTCGCACAGCACGACGGCGGCGCGAAAGCCCGGAGAGAGGGCGTCGAGCGCGGCCTGCACGTCGTCGTCCAGGTGGGTGTCCTCGTAGGCCCGTGAGGGGTCGGGCTCGCGCCCGGGCATCCGCTCGTGCGCGTCGTCGGCGATGGCGTCGAACCGGATCCGCTTCTTGCGGCGCACCCCGTCCAGGAACAGGTTGGTGGTGATGCGGTGCAGCCACCCCTCGAAGGTGCCCGGGGTGTACGACGACAGGCTGCGGAAGACGCGGACGAACACCTCCTGCGTGAGGTCCTCGGCGTCGTGGGTGTTGCCGGTCAGGCGGTAGGCGAGGCGGTACACGCGGCCGGAGTGCTCGCGCACGACCTGCTCCCAGGACGGCGGGGCCCAGGGCGCAGCCGCAGCGTGGTCGACCAGGCCGTCGGGGCCCAGCACGACCTCCTGCGAGGGGTCCTCGGGTGCGGGCACTGCACCTCCGTGGGCGTCGATTCGCCGGTCGATCAGCGTGCCCACCATCATCCCTCATTCCGCGCGCCTGCCCCTGTCGGGCCTGCCGGTGCAACGGATCACCTGGCGCGGGGGTTCCCGCACTAGGCTGACGACCGCGGTCCGGTCGGGCCCGCCCGAGCACTGGAGACCTGCGTGACGATCGGCCAGAAACCTGCCAGCTGGGCGTACGCCGAGTCATTCGTCGTCGAGGACGAGGTGGCCGAGCGGGCTCGCGCGCGGGCCACCGAGCTGGGCTGCTCGCCCGTCCTGCCCGGCACCGGTGCGGCGCTGCGCCTGCTGGCGGCCACCCTGGCCGCCCGCTCCGTCGTCGAGATCGGCACCGGAACCGGCGTCTCGGGGCTGTGGCTGCTGCAGGGCATGCCGGCCGACGGCGTGCTGACCACGATCGACGTCGAGCCCGAGCACCAGCGGGCGGCCCGCGAGGCGTTCACCGAAGCCGGCGTCGCCGGCAACCGCACCCGGGTCATCTCGGGTCGGGCGCTGGACGTCCTGCCGCGCCTGACCGACGGCGCCTACGACCTGGTCTTCGTCGACGCGGCGAAGACCGAGCACGACGACTACCTGACCCAGGCGCTGCGCCTGCTGCGCCCCGGTGGCGCGGTGGCGTTCGAGGGTGCGCTGTGGCACGACCGGGTGGCCGACCCCGCCCAGCGTGACGAGACGACCACGAGCGTGCGTGAGCTCGGCAAGGCCGTGCGCGACGACGAGCGGCTGCTGCCGGCGCTGCTGCCGGTCGGCGACGGCCTGCTCGTGGCGGTCAAGCGCGCCTGAGGCGCGCGCCGCTCACGCCAGCGTCTGCACCCAGTCCAGCAGCAGTCGGACGCCGAAGCCGGTGCCGCCCTTGCTGTCCAGGCCGGCGTCCTTGTCGCTGCGGGCGGTGCCGGCGACGTCCAGGTGCGCCCACCGGCGCGGTCCGGCGAACTCCTGCAGGAACAGGGCCGCGAGGATCGCGCCCGCTCCGACCCCCGGCGCCGTCGCGATGTGGCACACGTCGGCGTGATCGGAGTCCAGCGCGCTGCGGTAGTCCGGCACCAGCGGCAGCCGCCACAGCCGCTCGCCGGTTCGCTCCCCCGCGTCGGTGAGCTCGGCCGCGAGCGCGTCGTCCGGCGTGAACAGCGCCGCGTGACCGCGCCCCAGCGCCAGCGAGGCGGCGCCGGTGAGGGTCGCGACGTCGACCACGACGTCCGGGTCGAGGGTCGCGTCGGCGTAGGCGAGGGCGTCGGCGAGCACCAGGCGGCCCTCGGCGTCGGTGTTGCGCACCTCGACGGTGCGCCCGCCGTACTGGGTGATGACGTCGCCCGGACGGTACGCCGCGGCGCCGATCGCGTTCTCCGCCAACGGCATCAGCGCGGTGACCCGCACCTTCACCCCCAGCAGCGCGCACGCCCGCACGGTCGCGAGCACGACGGCGGCCCCGCTCATGTCGGTCTTCATCGACACCATGGACTCCGTCTTCTTCAGCGAGATGCCACCGGTGTCGAACGTGATGCCCTTGCCGACCAGCACGACGTGCGGACCGCCGCCGCCGGCGTACGACACCTCGACCAGCCGGGGCGGGCGGGCCGCGGCCGCGCCGACCGCGAGGATCCCGCCGAACCCCTCGGCCGCCAGCTCGCGGTGGTCGCGCACGCGCACGGCCAGGCCGGTCTCGACGCCGACCCGCCGGGCCCGGGCGGCCACCCAGGCCGGGCCCTTGACCGAGGACGGCGTGTTGGCCAGGTCGCGGGCGAGCACGGTCGCCTCGGCGACGGCGACCCCGTGGGCGACCCCCTCGGTGACGGTCGCCGGCTCGCCACCGACCAGGTCGACGCGCTTGAGCGGGGGCGGCGGCGGCGTACGCACCCCGGTGCGCGGCGTGAGGTACGACCCGAGCACCAGGCCCTCGGCCACCGCCTGAGCCGCAGATCGCTCAGCCGACCCGCTGCCGATCGTCGTCACCAGCCGGTCGCGGCCCCGGTTGGCGCGCGCCAGCGCTGCGCCGACCAGCCGAGCCGAGGTCAGCGAGCCGTCGCCGGTACCGACCAGCACGACCCGGTCGACGAGGTCACCGGCCGACGGCGACCACGGCACGCGGGTGAGCTCGCCGGCGCCGGCGCGGGGGGCCTCCAGGCGCAGCACCTGGTCGAGGTCGATCCCGAGCCGCTCGCAGGCCTCGCGGGTGCCGTCGCCGGGCTGCGGCGTCTCACCGGGTGCGATCGGCAGGGCCAGCACGTCGATGCGGGGGCCGCCTGCTCCCAGCGCCTGCGTCAGCGTGCCGGGCAGGGGTCGGATCCGGGGTGCGCGCACGGCTGGTCAGCCTAGTGCGGACGACGCGAGGCCCCCCACCGCGGTCGGTGGGGGGCCTCGCGGGACGGACGGCGTCAGCCGGCAGCGGTCTTCAGCGCGTCGCCGAGCGCGTTCGCCTCGTCGGGGGTCATCTCGACCACGAGCCGACCACCGCCCTCGAGCGGCATGCGCATGACGATCCCGCGACCTTCCTTGGTCACCTCGAGCGGGCCGTCGCCGGTCCTGGGCTTCATGGCGGCCATTCGCCGGTCCCCTTTCGCTGTGCGCGGACGCGCTCTACCGGCGGCGGTAGGCGCGTGTTCGTCCCAGTATCCCGTGTCAGCGCTCTGGCGGGAAATCATCGGGCCCCACCCGTCGGGCACACTGTCGCTCGTGCACGCCCGCTCGGCGCTCTTCGACCTGTACGGCGACCACCTGCGCCGCCGCGGGGCCGCCGCACAGGTCGCCGTGCTCGTCCGCCTGCTGTCCCCCCTCGGGGTGGCGGCGCCGGCCGTGCGCACCGCGGTCTCGCGGATGGTGCGCCAGGGCTGGCTGGTCCCCGCCGCGGTCGCCGGCGGCCCGGGGTACGCCCTCACCGCGCGCGCCGAGCAGCGCCTGGACGCGGCGCACGAGCGCATCTACCGCACCCGGGTCGCCGCCTGGGACGGCGGGTGGGACGTCGTCCTCGTCGACACCGCCGGCAGCCGGGCGGCGCGTGACCGGCTGGCCGCGGGTCTGCGCTACCTCGGCTACGCCCCGCTGCGACCGGGCACCTGGATCAGCCCGCGCGGTTCCGCCGAGCTGGACTCCCTGCTGGCCGCCGAGGGGGCCAGCGCCGAGCGGTTCACCGCCAGGTCCGAGGCGGACGGCGCCGTGCTGGCCGCCCGTGCGTGGGACCTGCCGGCGATCGCCGCGCGCTACCGGGAGTTCGAGCACCAGGTGGCACCCCTGCTGGTGGACGCGCGCGACCTGGCGGGGCGGGGCGACGGCGGCTGCGACGAGCGCGCGTACGTCGTCCGGTCGACCCTGCTGCACGAGTGGCGCAAGCTGCTGTTCGTCGACCCGGGGCTGCCCCCCGCGCTGCTGCCGCCGGGGTGGGACGGCGAGCGGGTGGCCGCCCGCTTCGACGCCGCGGCCGGCGGTCTCGCGCCCGCGGCCGACCGCTTCGTGCAAGGCTGCCTCGGCGTCCCCGAACCGACGGCGACCACCCACCTGGAGGCTCGATGAGCACCGTCGTGACCACGCGCGCCGGGGCGGTCGCCACCGTCACCCTGGACCGTCCGCAGGCGATGAACGCGATGGACCTCGCGACCAAGCAGTCGCTGCTCGACTCGCTGCGCGAGGTCGCCGACGACGAGTCGGTGCGGGCCGTCGTCCTGACCGGCACGGGTCGGGCGTTCAGCGTGGGTCAGGACCTGCGCGAGCACGTCGCCGACCTTCAGCGGGCGACCACCGAGGACTTCGAGCTCGGCGACACCGTGCGCGACCACTACAACCCGATCGTCACGCTGCTCGCGACGATGCCCAAGCCGGTCCTGGCCGCGGTCAACGGCGTCGCAGCGGGCGCCGGAGCGTCGTTCGCGTTCGCCTGCGACCTGCGGCTGGTGGCCGCCGGGGGCGGGTTCAACACCGCGTTCGCGGGCATCGGGCTCTCGTGCGACTCGGGCGCCTCGTGGTGGCTGCCGCGGCTGGTGGGCGTGGCCCGGGCCACGGAGCTGCTGATGCTGCCGCGCACCGTCGGGGCTGACGAGGCACTGGCGATCGGGCTGGTGCACCGGGTCGTCCCGGACGACGAGCTGGCCGCCGCCGCCGCCGATCTGGCCGCGCGCCTGGCCGCCGGGCCGACGCTGGCCTATGCCTCGATCAAGGCCTCGGTGCGGTTCTCGCAGACCCACGACCTGGCCGCCTCGCTCGCGCACGAGAGCGAGCTGATGGGCCTGACCGGCCGCAGCGCCGACCACCGCGGGGCGGTGGAGGCGTTCGTCGCCAAGACGCCACCGACCTTCACCGGCCGCTGACCGGAGCTACGGCGGGTAGTCCGTCGGGGGCGTGAACACCAGCAGCTCGTCGACCCAGCGCACCTGGTAGGCCAGACCCACCAGGGCCAGCAGCAGGACCAGCAGTGGCCCCACCCGGCGCACCGCCCCGGGCAGCACCAGCAGCGGGAAGGCGAGGATCGCGTAGCGGTAGGTGCTGGTGTACGGCTCGATCACCGCCAGCAGGTACGCCGGGTAGGCCAGCACCCAGGTGCGCAGCTCGGTGCCCATCGGCCGGCCCAGCGGCGAGAGCACCAGCGCGACCAGGGCGACCGCAGCCGCCGCCACCCACAGCGGCCCGTCGTCCCCCCAGACGACGTGGCTGATGAACAGGGTGCCCTCGTACGGCTTGGCCACCGCGCCGCCGGTGCGCCACGCCCCCTGGATCCGGGTGTAGGCGGACGGGACGCCGGTGATCAGCTGCACGATGGCCGGCCAGATGAAGGTCGCGACCGCGCTGAAGAGTCCGAGGCCCACCACCTGCGCGACGTCGCGGCGGGGCAGCGGGTCGCTCGCCCGCCACCGCAGCACCAGGTGGGCGAGCACCATGACCGCGAAGGGCGCGGCCACCGGCCGGGTCAGCGACAGCGCCAGCACGGCGACCGCGGCCAGCAGGTAGCGCCGGCTCAGCAGCCACAGCATCGCCAGGGCGAGCAGCAGCAGCGCCAGCGTCTCGCTGTAGGCGATCTGCAGCACCGGCGCCGAGGGGAACGCGCACACCAGGACCACCGC
>JBKJTJ010000091.1:0-2747 GCA_046590855.1 Actinomycetota bacterium | reverse complement strand
ATGGCGTCGGTGTCGGGGTCGTTCTCGAAGGCCTCGAGCGCGTCGATGTGGGTGGTGCCGATGATCGGGTCGCCGCCGATGCCGATGGCGGTGCTGAACCCGAAGTCCCGCAGCTCGTACATCATCTGGTAGGTCAGGGTGCCGGACTTGCTGACCAGCCCGACCCGGCCGGGGCCGCTGATGTCGGCCGGGATGATGCCGGCGTTGGCCTGGCCGGGGCTGATCAGGCCGGGGCAGTTGGGCCCGATCAGGCGGGTGGTGCCGGACGCCTTGGCGTAGGTGAAGAACTCGGCCGAGTCCTTGACCGGGACGCCCTCGGTGATGCAGACGGCGAGCGGGATGCCCGCGTCGACGGCCTCGATCACGGCGGCGCGGGTGAACGTGGCCGGGACGAAGATCACGGTGACGTCGGCTCCGGTCGCCTCGACCGCCTCGCCGACCGAGCCGAACACCGGCACCTGCACCGTCGAGCCGGACGGGCCGTCGAACTCGACGCTCTGGCCGCCCTTGCCGGGGGTGACCCCGCCGACGACCTGGGTGCCGGACGCCAGCATCCGCTGGGTGTGCTTGCGCCCCTCAGAGCCGGTCATGCCCTGGACGATGACCTTGGAGTCGCGGGTGACGAAGATGGCCATGTCAGTTCCCTGCCTTCGAGGCGAGCTCGGCGGCGGCGCGGGCGGCGCCGTCCATGGTGTCGACGACCGTGACCAGCGGGTGCGCCGCCTCGGCCAGGATCCGGCGTCCCTCGTCGACGTTGTTGCCGTCGAGGCGGACGACGAGCGGCTTGGTGGCCTCGGAGCCCAGGATCTGCAGCGCGCTGACGATGCCGTCGGCGACGGCGTCGCAGGCGGTGATCCCGCCGAAGACGTTGACGAACACGCTCTTCACCTGCGGGTCGCCGAGGATGATGTGCAGCCCGTCGGCCATGACCTGGGCGGAAGCGCCACCGCCGATGTCGAGGAAGTTCGCGGGCTTGACGCCGCCGAACTCCTCGCCGGCGTAGGCGACGACGTCCAGGGTGCTCATGACCAGCCCGGCGCCGTTGCCGATGATGCCCACCTCGCCGTCGAGCTTGACGTAGTTCAGGCCCTTCGCCTTGGCCGCGGCCTCGAGCGGGTCGGCGGCCTCCTTGTCCTCGAGGTCCGCGTGGCCCGGGTGACGGAACGCCGCGTTCTCGTCCAGGCTCACCTTGCCGTCCAGCGCCACGATCGCGCCGTCGGTGGTCTTCACCAGGGGGTTTACCTCCACGAGCGTCGCGTCCTCGTCACGGTAGACGACCCACAGCTGCTGGATGACGCGCGCGATCTCGTCCTTGACGTCGTCGTCGAAGCCGGCCGCGTCGACGATCTCGCGGGCCTTGGCCTCGTCGATGCCCACCAGGGGGTCGACGGCGACCTTCGCGAGGGCGTCCGGGCGCTCGACCGCCAGCTGCTCGATCTCCATCCCGCCCTCCTTGCTCGCCATCGCGAGGTAGGAGCGGTTCGAGCGGTCGAGCAGCACCGAGAAGTAGTACTCCTGCGCGATCGAGGCGCCCTGCGCCACCATCACGCGGTGCACGGTCAGGCCCTTGATGTCCATGCCGAGGATCTCGCCGGCCTTCTCGGCGGCCTCGTCGGGGCTGTGGGCCAGCTTGACGCCGCCCGCCTTGCCGCGACCGCCGGCCTTGACCTGCGCCTTGACCACGACGGTGCCACCGCCGATCCGCTCGGCTCCGGCACGGGCTTGGTCGGGGGTCTCGGCGACCGCCGCCTCGAGCACGGGGACCCCGTGCTCGGCGAACAGGTCACGCGCCTGGTACTCGAACAGGTCCACGGGCACTCGCCTTCCGGTGCGACGACGTCGTCAGTCGGACTCGGACGGACCCGGGTCGGGGGCGTCCGGACCGCGCGGCGAGCCTACTGGCGCGCCAGCGCGCCCGGTGACCGCGCAGGTGCGACGAACGCCACAGCCGCGGTGATCGTCAGTCCGCGCGGACGTTCGCGCGCACCCAGTCCACGATCGAGGCGGTAGTGGCTCCCGGGGTGAAGACCTTGGCCACGCCGAGGGCCTCGAGCTCGGGGATGTCGGCCTCGGGGATGATCCCGCCGCCGAACACCACGATGTCGCCGGCGTCACGCTCGCGCAGCAGACCGATCACCTTCGCGAACAGCGTCAGGTGGGCCCCCGAGAGCACCGAGAGGCCAACGACGTCGGCGTCCTCCTGGATCGCCGCCTCGACGATCTGCTCGGGGCTCTGGTGCAGGCCGGTGTAGACGACCTCCATGCCGGCGTCGCGCAGCGCGCGGGCGACCACCTTGGCCCCTCGGTCGTGCCCGTCCAGACCGGGCTTGGCCACCACGACGCGCACGGGGGCGGCATTGCCCATCACGACCTCCTCGGGCGCGTCCGACACGCGCAGGACGAGGATATCCCCCGCTCCCGGCGCCACCGGCTTGATCACAGGCGGTGACGTTCCGTATGGTCGGGTGACCACCAGCCGTCACGACGCGAGGATCCTCTGTGCCCCGCACCGCCCCGTACGCCGGTCGCCACCGCGGCCGACACCGCGCCCCCGTCGAGCGCACGAGCCGTGGCCTGACCCTGCCGGGTGCCGCCGCGGCGGCTCTGACGCTGACTGCGACCGGCGCTGCCGTCGTCCCCGGCCTGTCCGGCGGCACCGCCGTCGCCGACACCCAGCCTCGTCCGCCGGCCCCGCCGACCGCTGCGGCCGTCACCGGTAACCCGTCGGCCGACACGCAGCACATCGC
>JBKJTJ010000019.1:0-3737 GCA_046590855.1 Actinomycetota bacterium | reverse complement strand
CGCCGGACGTCACGGACATCGTCGAGATCGCGGCGGCGTGCGTGGCCGCCGGAGCCGACGGCCTGACGATGATCAACACCCTGCTGGGCATGGCGATCGACCTCGACCGGATGCGTCCGCAGCTCGCGGGACTCACCGGCGGGCTGTCCGGCCCCGCGATCAGACCCGTTGCGGTGCGGTGCATCTGGCAGGTGCACGCCGCGATGCGGGCCGGCGTCCTGCCGCACCGGCCCATCGTCGGCGCCGGGGGGGTCCGCACTGGGCGCGACGCCCTCGAGCTCGTGCTCGCCGGTGCGAGCGCCGTCCAGGTGGGCACGGTCGCGTTCAACGACCCGAACGCCCCGATGCGGGTTCGCGACGAGCTGGCGCACGAGCTGGCCACCCGCGACTTCACCCGGTTCACCGACGCCGTCGGGCACGCGCACCGTGTGCTCGCCGACGCACCCTGAGGAGAACCCATGAGCGACAACGACTTTGGGACCCGACTGCGGTCCTCGATGCAGCGCCGCGGCCCGCTGTGCGTCGGCATCGACCCGCACCCAGCGCTGCTGCAGGCGTGGGGTCTG
The DNA here is from genome assembly GCA_046590855.1 of Actinomycetota bacterium. GTDB lineage: Bacteria > Actinomycetota > Actinomycetes > Actinomycetales > Angustibacteraceae > JACMOY01. The sequence goes on along the minus strand of JBKJTJ010000019.1, from coordinate 3,171 downwards.
GCGGACGACGCCGCCGGGCTGGAGCGGTTCGCGATGACGTGCGTCGAGGCACTGGCCGGCGAGGTCGCCGTCCTGAAGCCGCAGTCGGCGTTCTTCGAGCGGCACGGATCTCGCGGGATCGCGGTTCTGGAGCGTGTACTGGCCGACGCGCGTGCGGCCGGCGCGATCACGCTCCTGGACGTCAAGCGGGGCGACATCGGCTCGACGATGACCGCCTACGCCCAGGCCTACCTCGACCCCACCAGCCCACTGCGGGCCGACGCCATGACTGCGAGTGCGTTCCTCGGGTACGAGGCACTCCGCCCGGCCCTGGACCTCGCGCAGCAGCACGGCGGCGGCGTGTTCATCCTCGCGCTGACCTCCAACCCCGAGGGCGCCCAGGTGCAGCACGCAGCGCTGGAGGGCCGGTCGGTGGCCCGGGCCGTGGTCGAGGCGGCCGCTGCCGACAACGCCGCGGCGGCGGACCTGGGCCGGGTGGGGCTCGTCGTCGGCGCGACCGTCGGCACCGCCGTGACCGACCTCGGCATCGACCTCGCCGCGACGAAGGCGCCGCTGCTGGCGCCCGGCGTGGGCGCCCAGGGCGCCGGCCCGGCCGACCTCGCTCGCGTCTTCGGTGCCGCCCGCGCCAACGTGCTGCCGTCGTCCAGCCGCGAGGTGCTGGGCGCCGGGCCGACGGCGGCCGCGCTGGTGGGTGCGGCCCGACGTACGGTCGACGCCGTGGTCGCCGCGCTGGGCTGAGTGCGCCCGGCGCGAACGCCCCTGGCGCCGTTGCCCGGACGACGCGGGACTCGCTAGGTTCTGACAATGCCCTTGCCCGTGCTGACCCCCGAGCAGCGATCGGCTGCTCTCGAGAAGGCCGCCGCGGCGCGCCGCGAGCGGGCTGCGGTGAAGAACCGGCTGAAGTACGCGCAGGGGTCGCTGGCCGAGGTCGTCGAGGACGGCCAGACCAACGACGTGGTGGGCAAGATGAAGGTCTCGGCGCTGCTGGAGGCCATGCCGGGTGTCGGCAAGGTGCGCGCGCGCCAGATCATGGACGAGCTGGCCATCAGCGAGAGCCGGCGGGTGCGTGGCCTGGGCGCCAAGCAGATCGCCGCGCTGGTCGCCCGCTTCCCGACCGGGTCGTGAGCCAGCCCGAGAGGCGCCTCACGGTGCTGGCCGGCCCGACCGCCGTCGGCAAGGGCACGGTCTCGACGTACGTCCGCGAGCACCACCCGGACGTCTGGCTGTCCGTGTCGGCCACCACCCGCGCGGCCCGTCCCGGCGAGGTGGACGGCGTGCACTACCACTTCGTCGACGACGCGCGGTTCGACCAGATGGTGGCCGCGGGCGACCTGCTCGAGTGGGCCGTCGTCCACGGACGGGCGCGGTACGGCACGCCCCGACGTCCGGTCGAGGACGCACTGGCCTCAGGGCGGGCGGCGCTGCTCGAGATCGACCTGCAGGGCGCCCGACAGGTGCGGCAGACCATGCCCGACGCGCTGTTCGTCTTCCTGGCCCCGCCGAGCTGGGATGAGCTGGTGCGCCGGCTCGTGGGCCGGGGCACCGAGACCGAGGAGGAGCGAGAGCGGCGCCTGGCCACCGCTCGCGACGAGCTCGCGGCCGAGCCCGAGTTCGACGTCACCATCGTCAACGACGACGTGCAGCGGGCGTGCGACGAGCTCGTCGAGCGCATGGGAGTCGTCGCCTGACGCACTCGTCTGCGATGATGGCGGAAGGATCCTGGTACGCACGACGACGAATCGAGACTCATCTTGTCCGGCACGGCAGCTGTCCCCGAGGGCATCACCAACCCGCCGATCGACGACCTGCTCAAGGTCGCCGACTCCAAGTACGCCCTGGTGATCTACGGCGCCAAGCGCGCGCGGCAGATCAACGCGTACTACTCGCAGCTGGGTGAGGGCCTGCTCGAGTACGTCGGCCCGCTGGTCGAGACCCACGTGCACGAGAAGCCGCTGTCGATCGCCCTGCGCGAGATCAACGAGGGCCTGCTCACCTCAGAGCCGACCGAGGGCTGACCTGACCCACCAGCCGGACGACGGCCCTGCGGCGCGCCCGCCACGGGTCGTCCTCGGCGTCGGCGGCGGCATCGCCGCCTACAAGGTGGCGTCCCTGCTGCGGCTGCTCACCGAGAGCGGCCACGACGTGCGCGTCGTCCCCACCCGCTCGGCGCTGGAGTTCGTCGGCGCCCCCACGTGGGCCGCGCTGTCGGGCCACCCGGTGCACACCGAGGTCTGGGACGACGTCCACGAGGTGCCGCACGTGCGCCTCGGCCGCGCGGCTGATCTCGTCGTCGTCGCACCCGCCACCGCCGACCTGCTCGCGCGGGCGGCGCACGGCCTGGCGGACGACCTGCTCACCAGCACCCTGCTCACCGCTCGCTGCCCGGTCGTCATGGCCCCGGCGATGCACACCGAGATGTGGGAGCACCAGGCCACGGTCGCGAACGTCACCACGCTGCGCGCGCGCGGGGTCGTCGTCCTCGACCCGGCGTCCGGCCGGCTCACCGGCACCGACACCGGCCCGGGGCGGCTGCCCGAGCCCGAGGCGGTCCTCGCCGTCTGCCGGCAGATGCTGGCTCGTGGCGCCGTCGCACCCGACCTGGCCGGCCGCACGGTCCTGGTCAGCGCCGGCGGCACCCGCGAGGCCCTCGACCCGGTGCGCTACCTCGGAAACCGCTCGTCCGGCAAGCAGGGCTATGCGCTCGCCGCCACGGCCGCGGCGCGCGGCGCGCAGGTCGTGCTGGTGTCCACCGCCGCGCTGCCCGACCCGGCCGGGGTGCGCGTCGTGCGCGTCGAGTCCGCGCTCGAGCTGCGCGACGCCGTCCTGCACGAGGCATCAGCCGCCGACGTCGTAGTCATGGCCGCTGCCGTCGCGGACTTCCGGCCCGCCGACGTCGCGGGGCACAAGATCAAGAAGGGCGACGACGGGGCAGCGCCCACCGTCGCCCTGGTGCGCAACCCCGACGTCCTGGTCGAGCTGGTCGAGGGACGTCGTCCGGGCCAGGTCGTCATCGGGTTCGCGGCCGAGACCGGCGACGGCGACGGCGACGTGCTCGCGCACGGCCGGGCCAAGCTCGCCCGCAAGGGGTGCGACCTGCTCGTCGTCAACGAGGTCGGCCCGGGTAAGACGTTCGGCGCGGACACGTCGTCCGTCGTCCTGCTCGGCAGCGAC
>JBKJTJ010000367.1:0-6160 GCA_046590855.1 Actinomycetota bacterium | reverse complement strand
ACGTCGTGTCGATCCGTCAGGGGCTCTTGGCGCTGCTCGCGCAGCAGCCGATGTACGGCGCGCAGCTGCGCGTGGAGTTCGAGCGACGCACCGGTGGCACCTGGCCGCTGAACGTCGGGCAGGTGTACACCACCCTGGCCCGGCTGGACCGCGACGGGCTCGTCGAGGCCGCAGGGGGGTCAGACGACGAGGGGCGGATCGCCTACCGCCTCACCGCCGCGGGTCGCGAGGCGGTCGGCCGGTGGTGGATGACACCGGTCGACCGCAGCGACCACCCGCGCGACGAGCTGGCGATCAAGCTGGCCCTGGCGGTCACCGTCGAGGACGTCGACGTGCCGGCCGTCGTGCAGGCCCAGCGCACCCAGAGCCTGCGCGGTCTGCAGGACCTCACCCGCCTCAAGCAGCGCGCCACCGCCGAGGACGACCTCGCCTGGCTCCTGGTGCTCGAGCACCTGGTCTTCACCGCCGAGGCCGAGGTGCGCTGGCTCGACCACGTCGAGTCCCGGCTGCTGCGCCGGGCCCGCACCACCGCGCCCGCGGCCACGACACCCCTCGACGCGCCCACCCGACAGGTGACCCGGTGACCGCCACCCTCGACCAGCCCACCCAGCGCCGGCCGCTCACCGGCGCGGTGCTCGAGCTGCGGGCCGTCAGCCGGGTGCACGGCCAGGGCCCGACCACGGTGCACGCGCTGCGCGAGGTCAGCCTCGTCGTCCGGCCCGGTGAGCTGGTGGCCGTGATGGGTCCCTCGGGCTCGGGCAAGTCCACCCTGCTGACCCTGGCCGGCGGCCTGGACTCACCGACGTCCGGCGAGGTGTACGTCGAGGGGCAGGCCCTGTCGCGGATGTCGGCCGCCGACGTCGCCCGCCTGCGCCGGCGCTCGCTCGGCTACGTCTTCCAGGACCTCAACCTCATCCCGGCGCTGACCGCGGTCGAGAACGTCATGCTGCCGCTCGAGCTGGACGGCGTCCGGTCGGCCGCCGCGCGCCGCACCGCCCTCGCGTCGATGACCGAGGTGGACGTCGAGTCGCTGGCCGACCGGTTCCCCGACCAGCTGTCCGGCGGCCAGCAGCAGCGGGTGGCGATCGCCCGCGCGCTGGTCGGCGACCGGCGCCTGGTGCTGGCCGACGAGCCCACCGGGGCGCTCGACAGCGACACCGGCGAGGCGGTCCTGCAGGTGCTGCGCGCCCGTGTCGACACCGGCGCCGCCGGACTGCTCGTCACCCACGAGGCGCGGCACGCCGCGTGGGCCGACCGGGTCGTCTTCGTCCGCGACGGCGTCATCGTCGACACCACCGGCGTTCCGGCCGACCCGGAGCAGCTGCTCGAGGGCCCCGCGTGCTGACCGGGTGGCGACCGGCGCTGCGGATCGCCCGCCGCGACCTGCTGCGCTCGCGCGGGCGCAGCGCACTGGTGGTGACGATGGTCGGGTTGCCGGTGGCGCTGGTGACGACGCTCGCGACGCTGTACGTCACCAACGACGTGTCGCCCGTCGAGTCCATCCCGTCGCGCCTCGGCGCCACCGCGGCCGAGCTGTCGATCGGCAGCAGCGGTGCGGTGGTGCAGGACCCGATGCAGACCAGCCAGTCGTTCTCGACGACGGGGCCCGCCGCGCTCACGGTGGCCCAGGTACAGCGCCTCACCGGCGGCACGGTCATCGACCTGCCCAGCACGCCCACCTCGATCCGCACCGCGCGCGGCTCGCTGGCGGCCGACGCGCTCGTCGTCGACCCCCTCACCCCCGCGCTGGCGGGCTCGTTCACCCTGCTGCAGGGGCGGATGCCGCGCGCCGACACCGAGGTGCTGGTCACGCGTCAGCTCGCGGCGCACGACCTCGGCGTCGGATCGGCGATCGCCCTGCAGGACGGCGCCCGGCCGGCGACCGTCGTCGGCGTCATCGCGACGCCCCACGGGGCGGCCGGCAACCTTGTCGTCGCGCGCCCAGGCCTGCGCCTCGCGCTCGGCGAGAACACGATGCACCGCTACCTGCTCGACCGCGACCGGCCGGTGCTGTGGCCCGAGGTCCGCACGCTGAACGCCGCCGGGGTCAGCGTGTTCAGCCGCGCGGTGGTCGAGCACCCGCCGAGCGACTGGCGCTCGTCCCTGCCCGCCGACGCGGGCATCGGAACGCCCACCCAGGCCGACACCGCGGCGCGCACGGTCCTCGCGCTGGTGATCTTCTCGGTCGTGCTCGAGGTCGTGCTGCTCGCGGGGCCGGCGTTCGCCGTCGGCGTGCGACGGCAGTCGCGTCAGCTCGCCCTCGTGGCGGCGGCCGGCGGCACCCGGCGCGACGTGCGCCGCGTCGTCCTCGCGCAGTCGCTGGTGCTCGGTGCGGGCTCTGCAATCCTCGGTGCCTCCCTCGGGATCGGCGTCGCAGCCGTTGCGGCACAGCTGATCCCGCGGACGACCACCTCCGAGCTGGGCCCGTGGCAGGTCGACTGGCGGTACGTCGGCGCCGCGGTCGCGCTGGGCGCGCTCGCGTCGGTGGGGGCCGCGCTGTTCCCGGCGATCTCGGCCGCGCGCGCCGACGTCGTCGCCGTCCTGTCCGGACGTCGCGGTCAGGCACCGGGACGCCGCGGCTGGCCGGTGGTCGGGGCCGCCCTCGTGGCGGGAGGCACCGTCCTCGTGCTCACCCTGGGCGTGCGGCCCGGCGGGGAGCTCATGGTGGCGTTCGGCACCCTCGCGATGGTGCTGGGGGCCATCGCGCTGATGCCGCTGCTGATCGGGCTGGTCGGCCGGCTGGGCAGCCACCTCCCGCTGCCGCTGCGGCTCGCCACCCGCGACAGCGCCCGCCAGCGGGCGCGCACCGCGCCGGCGGTCGCCGCCGTGATGGCTGCGGTCGCCGGCGTCACCACCCTGGCGATCGCGTCGAGCAGCGACTTCGAGCAGAGTCGCCTCGACTACCAACCGACCCTGCGACCCGGTGTGACGACCCTCGAGCAGTACGACGCCTCCCCCGACACCGCCCGCACGTGGCGCGCGATCGACCGGGCGGCCGCCGCGGCGGTGCCCGGACGAACGGTGCTGCCCTACGCAGCCGTCGGGTCACCGACGGCCAGCCCGCAGCTGTACGTCGCCAAGCCGGGCTGCCCGGCACTGCCCCCGGTGCAGGACAACGGAACCAGCACGCCGGAGCAGCTGGCGTGCCAGCAGTGGATGGTCGCCGACCCCTTTACCGGCTACGGCCGCAGCGAGGGTCTGGTCGCCGAACCCGACGCGTTGCGCGCCCTCGGCATCGGGCTGGACGCCGACCAGCGCGCCGTCCTCGCAGCCGGCGGGGTGCTGCTGCCCCTCGCCGCGCTGGTGCACGACGGCCGCGCCACCCTCACGACCTACACCTACGCCGACGGCGGCACACCGGCCGGCGTGCGCAGCCGGGTGGTGCGCGCCGGCTACCTCGCACCCTTCGGCCATTCGGCCAACATCGACCCGGTCGTCGTGACCCCCGCGGGCGCCACCGCCCTCGGACTGCCGACCCACCGGACCGGCGGCGTGCTGTCGACCGGCACGCCGATCAGTGCGGCGATGCAGGGGCGGCTGGAGGAGTCCGTGCGGGGGGTCAGCAACACCGCGAACGTCTACACCGAGCGCGGCTTCGTCCAGAGCTTCACCCTGCCCCTGGTCGGGCTCGCCGTCGTCGCCGTCCTCGTCGTCCTGGTGGGCACCCTGACCGCCACCGGGCTGGCGCTGGCCGACTCACGCCCCGACCTCGCGACCCTCGCCGCCGTGGGCGCCCAGCCACGCACGCGGCGCACGATGGCCGCGGCGCAGGCGCTGGTGATCGGGCTGCTCGGCGCGGCCACCGGTGTCGCGCTCGGCTTCGTCCCGGGCATCGCCGCCGCCCACCCGCTGACGTCGGGCGCCAGCGTGGCCGGCGCGCCGGTGCGCAGCGGCGCCGTGATCGCGATCCCGTGGACGCTGCTGCTGGTGGTCGCCGTGGCCGTCCCGCTGGTGGCCGCCGCCGCAGCGGGGATCGGCGTCCGGTCGCGGTTGCCGCTGACCCGGCGGTTGGGCCAGTGAGCACCGACGAGATGGGGGCGAGCGGCTCGGCAACCGCACGCCGGAGCTCACAGCGCTCTGCCCTGCAGCGTCGACGGCGGATCGCCGCCCGCGCGCGGGCCGAGCTGGTGGCGCTGCGCCGGGCGGCCGCAGCGGCCCGGCGTCCGGCCTGATGGAATGGACGGGTGCCCCTGCGCGTGCTCGTGATCGCCGACGCCGGGGACGACGACCCGGGCTGGGTCGGCGAGCGGCTGGTCGAGCGGGGAGCCCGGCTGCACCTGCGGCACCGTGGCGACGCCGGCCCGGTGCCGGCGTCCGACCTGGTGCTGCTGCTGGGATCGGCAGACGCCGTGCACGACCCGGCCCGCAGCGAGGCCGTCGAGACCGAGGCCGCGATGGTGCGCGACCACCTCGGGCGGGGCGTGCCGGTGATCGGCATCTGCTACGGCGCCCAGCTCATCGCGCACGCACTGGGCGGCACGGTGCGGCCGGTCGAGCGCGGCGAGGTGGGCTGGTTCGACGTCACTTCACTGGACGAGCGGCTGTGCCCGACCGGCCCGTGGCTGCAGTTCCACTCCGACGTGTTCACGGTGCCGCCTGGGGCGCGGCTGCTCGGCACCAGCCCGCTGGGGCCGCAGGGGTTCGCGGTCGACCCGACCGACGGCGCCGGCGGGGTGGTGGCCTGGCAGTTCCACCCCGAGGCGACCCCCGACGTCGTGACGCGGTGGGTGGACGAGGCCGCCGACTACGTCGTGCAGCACGGCGGTGACCCCGGCGACGTCGTCCGGACGCCGGCGGGCACGCAGCCGGCGACGGCGGCCCTGGTCGACGCCGCGCTCGAGCACCTGGGCCTCGATCCGGGCAGGATGGGGACATGAGCCAGCCGAGCGAGGACCAGCAGGGCGAGAGCGGACGCTTCGTCGTCGTCACGCAGGACGGCATGGGCGTCGCCCCCAACCACCCGGACGGTGGCGCCGGCGTCGAGCGCAACCCCGCCGAGCTCGTCGAGCAGCCCGCCAAGGTGATGCGGATCGGCGCCATGATCAAGCAGCTGCTCGAGGAGGTGCGCTCGGCGCCGCTGGACGACGCCGGCCGGGCCCGGCTGGCCCAGATCCACGAGCGCTCGCTGGTCGAGCTCGAGCAGGGCCTGGCCCCCGAGCTGGTCGAGGAGCTGCGCCGCATCGCGCTGCCGTTCGACGACGCCGCCACCCCCTCGGACGCCGAGCTGCGGATCGCGCAGGCCCAGCTGGTGGGCTGGCTCGAGGGGCTGTTCCACGGCATCCAGACCGCGCTGTTCGCCCAGCAGATGGCCGCGCGCACCCAGCTGGAGCAGATGCGGCACGCGCTGCCGCCGGGTCAGGGCACGCCGCCCGGCCCCACGCCGCCGGGCCAGCAGCCGCACGGCACCGGGCAGTACCTGTAGCCGTGGCGTCAGCCCGCTGGTGGTCGCGCCGGGGTTCGGCAACCGCCTCGGGTGCGGAACTCGGGGACGGCGTGTGGCGCGCTGCCGCCGACCGGCTGGCCCGGGCGCTGCGCAGCTACGAGCAGGTCGCCGGTGCGGTGCCGACCGGCGAGGGACGCGAGGAGCTCGAGGCGGCGTTCGCGCTGCTGTCCGCGGCCGTCGCCGACGGCCGGGCCGCCTGCGCAGCCGCCCAGGCGATGGCACCCAGCAGCGGGCTGGACGTGCCCGGCGGGCCGCACGCCGACCTGCACCACCGGATCACCCGGCTCGGCGCCGAGGTCGCCGCCGCAGCCGAGGGCGCCGCGATGGTCCGCGCCGGTGACGCATCGGCCCTGGCCCGGGTCGGCACCCGGGCGGCCCGGGCCCGGGCCGAGGCAGCCGACGTGGTCGCCCTCGCGCGTGGCACGGTGCAGCCGTGAACGTGCCTGGCCTGCTCGCAGAGTGCCGTGCGGCACCGGCGTCCCCTACGCCGCCTGCTGCGGACCGGTTCACGACGGCGAGCCCGCCGCCACCGCAGAGCGGCTGATGCGCTCGCGCTACTGCGCGTACGCCCTCGGCCGCACCGAGCACGTCGCCCGCACCTGGCACCCGCACACCCGGCCGGACGACCTCGCACCCTCCCCCGGCCTGCGCTGGACGGGGCTGCGGGTGCTGCGTTCCGGCGCCGGCGGCCGGGACGACGACCGCGGCACCGTGGAG
>JBKJTJ010000175.1:0-6291 GCA_046590855.1 Actinomycetota bacterium | reverse complement strand
GCGTCCGCACGCGAGGCCGCATCGCAGCTGCAGCTGCAGGCGCTGACCATGGTCGAGCAGGCTCGCTCGCGGGTTCGAGGCAGCGCGGGGCTCGCGGCAGGTGCCCTGCGCACGGAGGCCCTCACGGCGCCCGATCGCCCGAACGCCCTGGTGCGCCTGGTCCGCAGGCTGCTGGACGTACAGCGTGAGGTGCAGCTCGGTGTGGTCGAGTCGGTGGTCTCCTCGCAGTCGGCCCTGATTCCGTACAGCCTGCTGCGGGCGGCCATCGACCCGGCCGCGTGGTCCAACGACGTGTCGGCGGTCGCGCCGGCGCTCGCCGCGGGTGCCAGCCGGGTGGCCCACCACCCGCTCGCCTCGGCGCGGCGGACGGTGACCGACGCCGTGCAGGGCGCTGCCAGCAACCCGGCGCGGGCGATCGGCCACCTGGCGCCGGATGTGGCCCTGGGTGTCACGACCGGCGCAGCCGCGACGGTCGCCGGCCGCGGCGCCTCGCTCGGCGTCCGAGCCACGTCGATCGCAGCTCGAGGCGCGGAAGGCACCCGGCTGCGTGAGGCCGTGAGGGTGTCGGGGTCGACCACCCGCTCACGCCTGCGGCTGCGTGACCTGCGCCCGTACGTCGCGCCAGGCGACCAGGTCGGTGGGGTGACGCGTCTGCTGCCTGAGCAGCACCTGGTTGCGGCTGCAGTCGCTCGCGACGCGCGATGGGCCGCCGCCGACCTGACCCCGCGGGTCGAGGCGGCGGCCCGGTCGTCCGGCGTCCGACGCGTCGGTCACGACCACGTGGTCAAGACCCGCGAGTCCCTGTACCGCAAGCTCAGCGGACCACTGGCCGGGCCGGGGGCCGCCCTGCGTCCCGTCGTCGCCGCGGCGAACGACACCGTGCGGTACACCCTCGTCGCGCCCGACGACCGCTACGTGTCGGCGGTGGCGACCGTCGTCGCCGCACTGCGCAGCCAGGGCCTGCAGCTGGTGCGCGGCAAGGACTTCTGGGCCAGTCCCCGCTATCGGGGGCTGAACCTCACCGTGGCGGACGCTCGCACCGGGCGCCTGGTCGAGGTGCAGGTGCACACCCCCGACAGCTGGGCGGCGACGCTGGCCACCCACCGGGACTACGAGCGGATGCGGGTGGCGGGGCTCGACCCCGCCGAGCGGTCCCGGCTCAGCGAGCGGATCGGGCGGGTGTACGCCCGGGTGCCCACCCCGTCGGGCATCACCGACCTGGCCGCGGCGGTCGGGCCGGCCGAGGCCCCGACCGCGACCCTGACCACCCCCCGCCTGCTGTCGGTGCACCCGCTCGCCCGGCCGACCGGCACAGCGGGCGCGGTGGGCCTGCAATCCCTAACCTCAGACGATGACACCCCCCGACGCCACTGACGACGCCCTCGAGCCGGTGCGTCGCGAGACCACCGCCTCGCCCGAGGCGGTGTGGGCCGTCCTCGCGGACGGGTGGACGTACGCCTCGTGGGTGGTGGGCGCCTCGCGGGTGCGCCGGGTCGACTCCGCGTGGCCCGCGCCCGGTGCGCGGATCCACCACTCGGTCGGCAGCTGGCCGGTGCTGCTCGACGACGAGACCCAGGTGCTCGAGTGCGAGACCGGACGCCGGCTGGTGCTGCAGGCGCGCGGCCGCCCGTTCGGCGAGGCTCGGGTCACCGTCGAGGTGACCGCCGTCCCCGGTGGCGCCGTGCTGACGATGCTCGAGGACGCGACGCACGGGCCGGCGCTGCTGCTGCCGCGGATCGTGCGCCAGAAGGCCGCGGTGCTGCGCAACGCCGAGACGCTGCAGCGGCTCGCGCTGATGGCCGAGGGCCGCGCCCGCTGAGCGACGTCAGCGCGGGGCGCGGTAGACCAGGTCGAGCAGCGCGGAGGACGAGCGCCGGCGCAAGGGCCCGAGCACCGGTGCCGCGTCGCGCAGCGCCGCGCGGGCGGCCAGGTAGCCGCACCCACCGTGCACTCCCCCACCGGGATGCGTTGCAGCACTAGCGAGATAGAGCCGGTCGACGACCGTCCTCGCTCCGCCCGGGCCTGGCGTGGGCCGGAAGACCAGCTGCTGGTGCAGCTGTGCCGTGCCCCCGTTGACGGCGCCACCGACCAGGTTGGCGTCGTCGTCCTGCAGGTCGCGGGGTCGCTGGACGATGCGGTCGAGCACCAGGTCGCGGAACCCCGGCGCGTGCCGCTCGAGCACGTCCTCCATGTTGGCGGCCACCTGGTCGGCGACCTCCCGGCCGGTCATGCCGCTGGGGACGTGGGTGTAGGCCCACAGGCTCTCGGTGCCGGCCGGCGAGCGGGACGGGTCGGTCGTGGTCATCTGGCCCACCAGGCCGAACGGTGCCCGCGGCACCCGGCGGCTGCGCAGGTCGGCGTTCCACCGCACCAGTCCCTCGACGGCCCCGATGGCGCGGCCGTCCTCGTCCAGGTCGGCGCCCACGTGCACGGTGCCCGCACCGTGCGCCGCCGCTGCGAGCCAGGGCGCCGGAGCCGACAGCGCGTAGTCGATCTTGACCGTGCCGAGGTCCCAGTCGAAGCGGGTCAGGTCGTCGCGCAGGCGCGCGGGCACGACGTCGCCCGGCAGCAGCGCGCCGTACAACGCGGTCGCCGGGACGTCGGCCAGCACCGCCCGGCGTGCCGCGACCTCGTGGCCGGCGCCGGTGCGCACCCCGACCGCCCGGCCGCCGGAGACGACGATCTCGGTGACTGCGTCGCCGGTGATGACCTGGGCGCCCGCGGACACGGCGCGCCGGCGCAGCGCCTCGGCCAGCTGACCCGCGCCGCCGGCGGGCACGGGGAAGCCGACGTCCTGGGCGAGCATGAGCAGCAACCAGCCGAAGGTGCCGCTGATGGCACCGTCGATCGGTGCGTCGGCGTGCATCGCGTTGCCGGCGAGCAGCCGTCGGCCCAGCTCGCCCGCGAACAGCTCCTCACCCATCCGGGTCGCCGGCAGCGTCGCGAATCTCGCGAGGCGCAGCGCGTCCGCCGTGCCGAGCCGCGACAGCAGCCGGACGGCGGGCCCGACCGGCGGCCAGGCGGTGAGCAGCGCGTCCAGCAGCGGGTCACGGATCGCCTGCCACTGCTCGACCAGCCTCAGCCAGGCATCGCGGTCGGCCGGCGAGTCGTGCCCCAGGGCGTCCGCCGTCCGCTGCGGATCGCGGTGCACCAGCGCGCCCACCTCGTCGTCGACGCCGTGCGGGTGCGCGACGACCGTCGGGGCGTGCACCCAGCTCAGCCCGTGCGCACCCAGGTCGAGGCCTCGGATCACCGGAGACGCCGCGCCCAGGGGATAGAAGGCACTGAACCGGTCGACGGTGAAGCCGGGGTGCCCCTCGCGCGAGCGCACGGCCCCGCCGACCTCGTCCTGGCCCTCGAGCACCACGACGTCCCAGCCGGCGTCGGCGAGCACGGCTGCGGCCACCAGGCCGTGGTGGCCGGCACCGATGATCACGGCGTCCGAGCTGGTGCGGGTCATGTCGGCGAGTCTGTCCGAACCGTGCGGCGGGCGCTATCGGGGGCGATCCGGGGGGAATGGCCGCCGCGCGGGCGAGGTTCGCGACAGCGTGATCCCGTCAGCGCCGCTGCCCGTGTCGGTCCTCGACCTGTCGCCGGTGCCCTCGGGCACCGCGCCGTCGCAGGCCCTGCACGAGACGATCGCGCTGGCGCAGGCCGCCGACCGGCTCGGGTACGCGCGCTACTGGCTGGCCGAGCACCACGCCATCCCCAGCGTGGCCAGCTCGGCACCGACGATCATGATCGCCGCGGTGGCCGCCGCCACCCGGCGGATCCGCGTCGGGTCCGGCGGCGTCATGCTGCCCAACCACTCGCCGCTGGTCGTCGCCGAGGCGTTCCGGGTGCTCGAGGGCCTGCACCCCGGCCGGATCGACCTGGGCCTGGGCCGGGCACCCGGCACCGACCAGGTCACTGCGTTCGCCCTGCGCCGCAGCCGCGAGGCGCTGGGCGCCGACGACTTCCCCCAGCAGCTGGCCGAGCTGCTCGCGTACGTCGACGGGTTCCCGTCCGACCACCCGTTCGCGGGCATCCACGTGATGCCGGACGACGTGGGCCTGCCACCACTGTGGATCCTCGGGTCGAGCCTGTACGGCGGGCAGGCGGCCGGGGCGTTCGGCACGGGGTTCGCGTTCGCCGGCCACTTCGGCAGCGCCGACCCGGCCGAGGCCGTCGACGGCTACCGCCGCTCGTTCACCCCGAGCGGTCGGCCCGGGGCGCGGTCCGAGCCGCGGGTGATCCTCGCGACCGCTGCGATCGTCGCCGACACGACCGAGCGGGCCGAGCAGCTGGCGCTGGCGAACGACCTGTCGATGCTGCGCCTGCGCACCGGCCGCCCCGGGCCGCTGCCCACCGCCGAGGAGGCCGCCGCCCACCCCTGGACCAGCGCCGAGCGCGAGGTCGTCGCCGGGTTCCGGCGCCTGGTCAGCGTCGGTGAGCCCGAGCAGGCGCGCGAGGCGCTGCTCGCCCGGGCCCGGCACGCCGGGGCCGACGAGCTGATGGTCACCACCGCCGTCCACGACCCGGCCGAGCGTCGCCACAGCTACGAGCTGCTCGCCGACGCGTTCGCCCTGACGCCGGGGCGGACGCCGGTCCCGGTGTGAGTGAGAGGATCGGCGCCTCACCCACCCCCGACGACGAGGGATCTGACATGGCAGGGCTCGAAGGACGAGTGGCACTGGTCACCGGCGGCGCGCGCGGCATCGGGGCGGCGACCGCCCGGCGGCTGCATGAGGACGGCGCCCGGGTCGCCGTGCTCGACCTGGACGAGGCCGCCGCGAGCGCCACCGCATCGCAGACCGGCGGCATCGGCATCGGCTGTGACGTCACCGACGGAGCAGCCGTCGAGGCCGCCGTCGAGCGCGTGGTCGCCGAGCTCGGTGGGCTGCACGTGCTGGTCAACAACGCTGGCGTCACCCGCGACAACCTGCTCTTCAAGCTCACCGAGTCCGACTGGGACACGGTGATGGACGTGCACCTGAAGGGCGCGTTCAACGCCAGCAAGGCGGCGCAGAAGCACATGGTCGCGGCGAAGTGGGGCCGCATCGTCAACCTGTCGAGCGTCTCGGCGCTGGGCAACCGCGGGCAGGCCAACTACGCCGCGGCCAAGATGGGGCTGCAGGGGTTCACCCGCACGCTCGCCATCGAGCTCGGCCCGTTCGGCGTCACCGTGAACGCAGTGGCACCGGGGTTCGTCGTCACCGAGATGACCGACGCGACGGCGGCCCGCCTCGGGATCACCCCCCAGCAGCTGCAGGAGGCGTCGGCGCAGGCGGTTCCGGTGCGCCGGGTGGGCTCCCCCGACGACATCGCGAACGCCATCGCGTTCTTCGCCTCAGAGGCGGCCTCGTTCGTCACCGGTCAGACCCTCTACGTCGACGGCGGCGCCAAGATCTGAGCGCGGCGTGAGCGCCGGCCTGCTGGGTGCGGTCGGGGCGGCCCTGGCGTACGGCCTCGCCACCGCGCTGCAGGCCCTGGGGGCCCGGCGGGCCGCCGGCCGGTCGTCGTCCGCGCTGCTGCACCCCATGACCATCGCGGGGACGGCTCTGGACGGCGCGGGCGTGTTGCTCGCGATCGTCGCCCTGCGCTCGCTACCGCTGTACGCGGTGCAGGCCGTGGTCTCGGGCAACCTCGCTGTGGCTGCGCTGGCCGCGCGCGTGCTGCTCGGTCAGCGCCTGGGGCGCCGGCACGTCCTTGCGGTGCTCCTCGTCACCGCCGGGCTGGCCCTGGTCGGCGTCTCGACCGGCCCGGACACGGCCGTCCTGGCCCCGGGCTGGCTCGCCGTGGTCCTGCTCGGCGTCGCGGCGCTGGCGGCCGCGGCGGTGGCGCTGGACACCGTGCGCCCGCGGGCCGGCGGCGTACAGCTGGGAGTGGTGGCCGGGTGCGGGTTCGCGGCGTACGCCGTCGCCGTGCGGACGCTGCCCGACCTCGCCGTCCACACGCTGCTGACGTCGCCGACCGCCTGGGCGGGCGCTGTCGCGGGGGCGGCGGCGTTCCTCGCGATGCTGCGCGGACTGCAGCGGGCGTCCGTCGCTGCGGTCACCGGGCCGCTCGTCGTCGCCGAGACGGTGCTGCCCGGCCTGGCCGGGGTGGTGGCGTTGGCTGACCGGCCTGGGCCGGTCGCTCTGACCGGTGTGGTGCTTGCCGTCATCGGTGCCGTCGTCCTCGCCGACACCAGGCTCAGGACGTGATAGCGTTTCTCTCGGTTGCAGTTGCAGTTCCTCGATCGTTGTCACGACGTCCGCGGACCAACGTCCGTGGGCGTTTTCTCGTTGTGGGGCCTCGTGCCCTCCTCGG
>JBKJTJ010000241.1:0-4062 GCA_046590855.1 Actinomycetota bacterium | reverse complement strand
CCGGTGAAGTCCCCCACCCAGAACGGGCGCCCGTCGTTGATCCCGTGGCCGAACCCAGCGGTGTTCCCCACGAAGCTCCACGTCAGCGACCCGCCCACCATCGACCCGAGCCACCAGTTGTCGTCGCCGGGGTAGTAGAACAACACGTCCGTCGACCCGTTGCCGGTGAAGTCCCCCACCCAGAACGGGCGCCCGTCGTCGAGGTCGCCGAAGCCGGTGGTGTCGCCCACCAGGGTGAAGGTCACCGCTCCGGTCGTGGTGGCCCGCCCGAGGTACCAGACGTGCCGGGCGGGCGAGTAGTACAGCAGCTGCTGAGCGGTACCGCCCTCGAACCGCCCGACCCAGGTGTTGGCTGCGTTCGGGTAGACGCTGGGGTACATCTGAGCGACCGCGGCCCGGTCACCGATGCTGAGCCCTGCGCGCTGCCCGATCATGACGCCGGGCGGCAGCGGCTGGGTCGGCGTGATCGTCTCGGCGCTTATGCCAGTGGCTGGGTCGACGATGCCGAAAGCCGTTCTGCCGTAGTGCATGATCGAGCCGTAGTCGTAGCCGCCGACGTCGTCACCGTCGCTGATGTGCTGGTCGAAGTTGTGCGACTGGCCGGGCTGGATGTTGGCCCAGTTGATGGTCACGAACGAGTCCCGGTCCTCTCGGCTCTGCTCGTGCCAGAGGCCGACGGCGTGCCCCAGCTCGTGCACGGTCGCTCCGAACCCGCAGCCACTCGACAGGTTGACGTCCTGCGTGCCGCCCCGCCGGCCCACCCACGAGGAGCAGTCGGTCGCGTCGCGGCAGTTCAGGTGGTCCCCGGTCCCGTCCGATGGGACGAACGCGAGTCGGGTCCGGTCGTGCCACTGGGTGACTGCCGAGGTCAGGGCCGAGCCGGCCGCCGCGGTGAGAGACGGGTCGGCCACGAACGGCACCCGTCCGGCCGGCCAGCGGAACTGCCCACCGGGGATGATGACCGCGCTCTCTGGCAGGGGCTCGCCCGCGGGCTGGTCGACGCCCGGGACGACGGAACCCGGGGTCACGCCTCGGTGCAGACCCTGCGTGGCGTCGCGGGCAACGGACCGACGGGCCTGGGCGACCTGCTGGAGGTCACTGACCCGGCCGATGATGATGTCGCCCTCGACGTAGGCGACTCCGTCGCGCTCACTGAACTGCACCGGACGGTCCGTGAACGTCATGCCGGAGATCAGCGCCGTACCCGTCGTCCCCGTGCTGGCGACGACCTCGCCCGGGGGCTGCTCCGCGGCGCCGGAGTCGCCGGCCACTCCGTCGGCGCTGGATGGCTTCGTAGCGGTCCTCTTTCGGGCGGCCGCCCCGACCCTGTCGGCGGCGGCGTGCTTCTCACGCTTTGCTGGTGTCACAGCCGGTCCTCTCGATCTGCTCCGGATCTGCTGGGTGCTGTCGCAACCTCGAGGGCGACCGAGACCCAGCAGGGCGCCGGCGGGTTCGCCGGGGCTGATGTGAACAGAGAGGGCCCGACCGGGCGTCCTGATACCAGCCACGTCTCCGGGCACCACGGGCACCACGCACCCGGCCGGTATCCCGGGTGGCCCGGTCAGAGGGTGATGGCGACCTTGCCGCGAACGTGGCCGGCGACAAGCTGCTGCATGGCGGTCGGCACCTGCGCCAGCGGATAGCTGCGGTCGAGACTTGGCTTCACCGAGCCGGACTCGAGCATCGGCGCCAGCCGTTCCAGGTCGGAACCGCGTTCCTTGTTGACGAGCATGGCCAGCCGCTGGGTGATGAACAGCGATACCAGCGGAGCCCGCAGGCTGCGACCAAACCCGCCCGTGATGTTCCCCCCTTGCTCGCCACCGATGATGACGGCCGTGCCGCGCGGCGCGAGCGTGCGACGCAGGCGGGACAGTGGGGGGTTGCCGCCGATGTCGAGGACCAGGTCGTACTGTCGCGCCCCGTCGGCGTAGTCCTGGCGGGTGTAGTCGAGCACGTGGTCTGCCCCCAGGGAACGCACCAGATCGAGCTTGGCGGTGCTGGCCACGCCGGTGACTGAGGCTCCCATGGCCTTGGCGATCTGGACGGCGTAGCTGCCAACCCCACCGGAGGCGCCGATGACCAGCACCCGCTGCCCGCCCTGGAGGTGACCTACGTCAGTCAAACCCTGCAGCGCCGTCATCGCCGACACCGGGACCACCGCCGCCTGCTCAAAGGTCAGGGCCGCGGGCTTGACTGCCAGCTTGGTCTCCAAGGCCGCCGCGTACTCCGCGAACGAGCCCCTCGCGATGCCGAACACCGCGTCCCCGATCTGGAACCTGGTGACGGCCGACCCGATCGCCACGACGATGCCTGACACGTCGATACCGGGCACCGGACTCCTGGGTCGGCGAAATCCGAACCCCATCACCCGCATGAGGTAGGGACGGCCGGCCATGAGGTGCCAGGTGCCGCGGTCGAGGCCTGCGGCCTTCACCTCGACGAGCACCTCGTTGTCGGCGATCGGCGGACGGGCGACACGGTCGAGGTGGAGGACCTCGTCAGTGCCATAACCGGTCTGGACGATCGCCTTCATCAGGCCGTCGACAGGGGCCGGTGCACCCTTGGCGCCCGTCGGCTCGGCCTTCCCAGGCTCGTCGCGCGCGGCCATCCGTCGTTCGGTTCTCATCGGTCCTGCCTCTCGACCCGGCGGGGCGCAGTGCCAACCATACATAGTACGGTTACGTTAGCGTACTAAGTACGGGGTGTACAGAGCCTGCTCACGAAAGGGGAACCATGGCACCGCAGGACAACAGAGGGCGGTCACGACGTGAGCCGCTCACCAAGGAACGAGTCATGCTCGGCGCCCTCGCAGTCGCCGACGCGGGGGGCATGACGGCGTTGACCATCCGCACGCTGGCGGAGCACCTGCGGGTGAAGCCCATGTCGGTGTACCACCACGTAGACAGCAAGAGCCAGATCATCGACGGCATCGTCGACATGGTGTTCAGCGAGATCGAGCTCCCGTCCAGCTCAGGCGACTGGAGGACGCAGATGCGGCGCAGGTCGGTCTCGGCGCGCCAGGTGCTCAGGCGTCATCCCTGGGCCATCCCGCTTCTGCAGTCCCGCACCCATCCAGGGCCGGCGACGTTGCGCCACCACGACGCCGTGCTGGGCACGCTGCGTGGGGCGGGGTTCTCGGTGGAGAAGACCGCTCATGCCTTCGCCTTGATCGACAGCTACGTGTTCGGATTCGCCCTGTCTGAGGCGGCCCTGCCCATCCATGGTCCGGAGACGGTGAGCGAGGTGGTCGGCCAGATGATGGTGGCCTTCGACCCTGCGCAGTTCCCGCACCTGGTGGAGTTCTCGGTCGAGCACGTTCTCAAGCCCGGCTACGACTTCGGTGAGGAGTTCGACTTCGGGCTGGCGCTGATTCTTGACGGGCTCAGCTGACCCGGACGTCCCGAGTCGGTCGACACGCCCTTCAACTCGGATGTGCGGGCGCCTGCTGGACGTGCACCTTGAGGTGGCTTCGTTGACGCGTGGCGGGGGGCTCGCCCGCGTCGGCTCGGCTATGCACCTCACTCAGCGTCACCGAGACTGGCGGGACGGCAGGGCAGGGCCCCCACAGGGGCCGCGTCGCTCCGGCTCCCACAGAGCCGCACCAGTGGAAGCCAGTCAGTCGAGCGCCCCTTCCCCCGAACCCCAGGCAGGTCGATCGTGACGGGTCCTTGTGGTCGACGGGCTCAGGCGAGCCCGGCGTGAGCGATGATCTCCCCGATGATCTTGGGCCACATCCCGCGTGGCAAGTCATGTCCCATGCCCGGCCAGGTCACCAGGCGCGACCCGGGAACCGCCGCAGCGGTGGCCCTGCCCCCTTCGACCTGCACAAGTGGGTCGTCCTCGCCGTGCAACACGAGGGTCCGCACGCGCATCCGGCCCAGCCGCTCGGTGCGGTCACCGGAGGCGTGGATTGCGGCGAGCTGCCGGGCAACGCCAGCCGGGTCGTTGGCGCGGCGGAAGGACTCCTGTGCTCGGGCGGACAGGGCGCCCTCGTCCAGGGAATGGCCCGGGGATCCGATCACTCGGTAGACCGTGATCGCGCGCGCTGCAGCCTCGGACTCG
>JBKJTJ010000190.1:0-5275 GCA_046590855.1 Actinomycetota bacterium | reverse complement strand
CGCTTGCGGTCGAACGCGGTGCGGGCGTGGGTGAACCGCTTCCACAGCTCGTCCTGGGACTTGCGGTCCAGCCGCACGTCGGCCTTCTGGTCGGTGCGCCACTGCTCGAAGATGTCCTTCATCCGCTGCCCCGCAGCGCGCCACTGCACCTTCTCGACGTCGGTGGCCGCGATCTGCTCGGCCTCCTCGACGAGCGCGGTGCGGCGGGCGCGGGCCTCCTCACGAGCGCGGTTGCGGGCGGCGTCGGCCTCGGCCTTGCGAGCGGCCGCGACCGGCGTCAGCGCGGCGACCCGCGCGGTGAGGGCCTCGAGGTCACCCACGACGTCCGGGTCGGTGGTCGCGGTGCGCAGCTTGGCCAGCGTCGAGTCGACCTCGCTCACCGGGACGTCGGCCACGGTCAGGCGCTGCTCGAACAGCGCCACCTGCCCGAGGATCTCGTCGTACTTGCGCGCGAAGTACGCGAGGGCCTCGTCGGCGCCGGCGCCGGGGTAGGAGCCGACCGCGCGCTCGCCGTCCCCCGTGCGGACGTAGACGGTGCCCTCGTCGTCGACCCGACCGAACGCCAGCGCGTCCGCGCTGGGGGCGGGCAGGACGGGCACGCTCGGGGCGGCCGCCGGCCGGCGCGGGATCATCGCCGGGCTCGGCCGCAGTACGGGCTTGGGCTCGGGCTCGGGCTCCGGCTCCGGCTCGGGTTCGGGCTGGGGCTCGGTTGCCTGCTCGGGCTCTGCCGCAAGGGTTTCCGGTGTCGCAAGGGTTTCCGGTGTCGCAGGGGGTTCCGGTGTCGGAGGGGGTTCCGGTGTCGGAGCGGGTTCCGGTGTCGCAGGGGGTTCCGGTGTCGCGGCGACCTCGGCGTGGGGCTCGGCGGTCGTCGTGCTCTCGGGCTGCTGCTCGCTCATCGTGGGGTCACCGTGATGCTCTCGATGCTGATGGCTCGGGCGGGCGCGCCGTCCGACTGACCGTTGGTGGTGCCGCCTGCTGCGACCGTGCTGAGGACGTCCAGGCCCTGGGTGACCTTGCCGAAGATCGAGTACCCGCCGCCCGCCGACGGCAGCGTCGTGGCGCCGTAGGTGAGGAAGAACTGGCTGCCGTTGCTGTCGGTCGAGCTGCCGCGCGCCATCGCCAGCGTGCCGGCCGGGAACGCGCCGTCGGCGGGGACGTTCTCGACGCCGTACCCGTACCCCGGTCCGCCGGTGCCCGTCCCCGTCGGGTCGCCGCACTGCAGCACCTTGAGGGACGCGCTCGACGTGAGCCGGTGGCACGGCGACCCGGCGTAGAAACCGTTGCGGGACAAGAAGATGAACGACGACACCGTCTGCGGTGCCTTGTCGCCGTAGAGCTCGAGCCCGATCGTCCCGCAGCTGGTCGTGACCTTCGCGTCCCAGACCTTGCCCTGGGCGAGGGTCTTGGCCGGTGCCTTGGCGAAGCTCTTGGGCGTCGCCACCGGCGCGGACGTCGGCGCCGGGCAGGGGTTCGGGGCGCCCGCTGACGTCGTGGCGCTCGGCGTCGAGGCCGCGGATACCGGGGTCGCGCCCCCGACCATCCGGGTCAGGGCGAGCACCCCACCGACGACGACGAGGACGGTGACGACGGTCCCGATGATCGCCTGGTTGCGCCGACGGCGGGCCGCTCGGGCGGCCGCGGACATCTCGCGCTTGGCGTAGCGGCGTTTGGCGCGAGCGCGATCACGTTCCTTGGTCACGCCGTGGCTCCTCGCTGGTCGGTCGTCGGCTCATCGGGGTTCGGCTCGCCAGTGTAGAGAGCGGGGCCAGGCGCCGGGCTGCGTCCGGTGTCGCCGGCGGTCACGACTCGGTCACGGGCCGATAGGCTCGGGGAGTGCAGGTCATCGGCTTCCCCAGCGCCGTCTTCGGCACCAACTGCTACGTCGTGGCCCCCGGCCCTGCGCAGGAGTGCGTCATCGTCGACCCGGGCATCGAGATCCTCGACCAGCTCGCGCAGGTGCTGCGCGAGCACCGGTTCAAGCCCGCCGCGGTGCTGCTGACGCACGGCCACCTCGACCACACCTACTCGGTCACGCCGGTCTGCGGCTCCCACGGCGTCGCCGCGTACCTGCACGGCGACGACCGGTACCGGCTGCGCGACCCGCTGGCCGAGTTCGCGCCGCAGATGCTCGCGATGCTCGAGCAGCAGTTCGGCAAGGCAGCCACGTGGACCGAGCCGGACGACGTCGTCGACCTCGTCGACGGCGCGACGCTCGAGCTCGCGGGCCTGCGGCTCGACGTCGTCCACGCGCCCGGCCACACGCAGGGGTCGGTCATGTTCGAGCTGGCCGGTGTGCCCGAGGGCACCAGCGAGGCGGCCACCCGCACCCTGTTCAGCGGCGACGTCCTGTTCGAGGGCAGCATCGGCCGCACCGACCTGCCCGGCGGCGACCACGGCGCCATGCTGGCGACCCTCGCCCACCAGGTGCTCGGCCGCGCCGACGACACCCTGGTCCTGCCCGGCCACGGCGCGGCCACGACCATCGGCCGCGAGCGCGTCACCAATCCCTTCCTGCAGGACCTGCCGACGCGATGACGCACGACCCCACCGACAGGTCGCCGCGCCTGCAGGCGCCCAAGGGCACCTACGACCTGCTGCCCCCGCGGTCCGAGGCGTTCGCGCACGTGGTCGACACCTACGCCGACGCCGCCCGGCGCGCCGGGTACGGCTACGTGTCGACGCCGATGTTCGAGGACACGGCACTGTTCCGCCGCGGGGTCGGTGAGAGCACCGACGTGGTCAGCAAGGAGATGTACCCCTTCGAGGACCGCGGCGGCCGCTCGCTGACCCTGCGCCCCGAGGGCACCGCCGGCGTCATCCGGGCCGTCGTCGAGCACAACCTGCTGGCCGGTCAGCTGCCGGTGAAGCTCTGGTACACCGGCCCCAACTTCCGGTACGAGCAGCCGCAGTCCGGGCGCTACCGCCAGCACGTCCAGGTCGGCATCGAGGCCGTGGGCGTCGACGACCCCGCCCTCGACGCCGAGGTGATCAGCGTCGCGGACGACGGGGTGCGGGCCCTGGGGTTGCGCGACTACGAGCTGCGGCTGACCTCGCTCGGCTGCGACGCGTGCCGCCCGGCGTACCGCGCGCTGCTCGTCGCCTTCCTGGACGGCCTCGACCTGGACGACGCCACGCGCGCCCGCGCGCGGATCAACCCGCTGCGGGTGCTGGACGACAAGCGGGAGGCGGTGCAGGCCCAGCTCGCCGACGCCCCGCTGCCGCCGGACCACCTGTGCGCCGAGTGCGCCGAGCACTTCACCGCGGTGCAGTCGATGCTCACCGACCTCGCCGTGCCGTTCACGATCGACAAGCGGCTGGTGCGCGGCCTGGACTACTACACGCGCACCACGTTCGAGCTCGTCCACAACCAGCTCGGGGCGCAGTCCTCATTCGGCGGGGGCGGTCGCTACAACGGCCTGGTCGAGGCGATCGGCGGCCCCGCCGCCCCCGGCGTCGGCTACGGCATGGGAGTCGACCGCAGCCTGCTCGCCTGCGAGGCCGAGGGCATCGACCTGGCCCCGGCGTCCCGGATCGACGTCTTCGGCGTGCCCCTCGGCGCGGAAGCCAAGACGACCCTGGTGCGGCTGCTGGGCGCTGCCCGACGGGCCGGGCTGCGCTGCGACCTCGCGTACGGCGGCCGGGGCATGAAGGGCGCGATGAAGGCCGCCGACCGCTCGGGCGCACGGTTCGCCGTCGTCCTCGGCGAGCGAGACCTTGCCGCGGGCGAGGCGCAGGTCAAGGAGCTCGGCACCGGCCAGCAGGTCGCCGTCCCGCTGGACGACCTCGTCGCCCACCTGCTCGCCACCACCGCCACCACCCCGACCCCCTGACGCCCCTTCCTCCCCCCAGCCGGTTTCCTCCCCCCGACCGGGGACAAAAGCCGTATCCCGACTCCGCGACGCGGGGTGGGGGGCGGAATGTGGGGTGGGGGGAGGAAGGGAGTTGACCTCGGCTCGAACACGTGTTCGACTGGGGGCATGAGGTGGTCGGGGCAGTCGGTCGACGCGACGGCCGAGTCCGCGCTGCCGGGGCTGCAGTCACCCGGCCGCATCCCGGGGCTGGTGCGGTCGGTGACGACGCCGGAGTTCGCGGGTGTGCGCTTCCACGAGGTGCTCGCCAAGAGCCTGCTGAACGCCGTGCCCGCGTCGTCCGGCATGCCGTTCGGCTGGACGATCAACACCTTCCGCGGCTGCTCGCACGCCTGCACCTACTGCTTCGCGCGGGCGACCCACACCTACCTCGACCTGGACGCCGGTGCCGACTTCGACCGTGAGGTCGTCGTGAAGACCAACGCCGTCGACGTGCTGCGCCGCGAGCTCGGCCGCGCGTCCTGGCGGCGGGAGCACGTGGCCCTGGGCACCAACACCGACCCCTACCAGCGCGCCGAGGGCCGCTACCGGCTGATGCCAGGGGTGATCGGGGCGCTCGCCGACTCGGGTACGCCGTTCTCGGTGCTGACCAAGGGCACCGTCCTGCGCCGCGACCTCGGGCTGCTCAGTGCGGCCGCCGCTCGGGTGCCGGTCGGCGTCGGGGTCTCGCTCGCCGTCCACGACGACGCCCTGCAGCGCAGCCTCGAGCCGGGCACGCCGTCGGTACGAGCCCGGCTCGACCTGATCCGCGCGGTGCGCGACGCCGGACTGCCGTGCGGGGTCTTCCTGGCACCGGTGCTGCCCGGGCTGACCGACTCGGTCGAGCACCTCGACCGGGCCCTGGGGTCGCTCGCGCAGGCCGGCGCCACGGGTGTGACCGTGCTGCCGCTGCACCTGCGTCCGGGCGCCCGCGAGTGGTTCCTCGCCTGGCTCGAGCGCGAGCAGCCGGCTCTGCTGCTGCGCTACCGCGACCTCTACCGCCGCGGCGCGTACGTCGGCGCCGAGTACCGCGACTGGCTCACCGCCCGCGTCACGCCGCTGCTCGAGCGGCACGGCTTCGGCACGCGCACCGACGCCGGTCTGCGCTCGCCCGCCGGCGTCGAGGGCAGCTTCCCCACCGGCAGCCTGCCGACGCTCGAGCCCTCGTCCGCGCATCGCCCGGGCCCGGCGTCCGAGCAGCTCAGCCTGCTCTGACGTCGGCGCGCGCCCGATGGCGGCGCCGCTAGGTTTGGCGCATGCAGACGCGTCAGCTGGGACGAACGGGACGAACGGTCGGGGTCATCGGGCTGGGCTGCTGGCAGCTCGGCGCGGACTGGGGGACCGTCAGCGAGGACGACGCGCTGGCCACCCTGCGGGCCGCCGCTGACGCCGGGGTCACGTTCCTCGACACGGCCGACGTGTACGGC
>JBKJTJ010000213.1:0-2979 GCA_046590855.1 Actinomycetota bacterium | reverse complement strand
GAACTCCGGCGACCAGTGCAGCGCGTCGAACGGGCAGACCTCGATGCAGATGCCGCAGTACATGCAGAGCGAGAAGTCGATGTCGAAGCGCTCGAGGACGTTGCGGGTGCGCTCGCGCCCACCCTCGGCGGTGGCCGGCAGCGTCTCCTTGTGCGAGTCGATGTAGATGCACCAGTCGGGGCACTCACGGGCGCACAACATGCAGTTCGTGCAGTTCTCCTCGAGCAGCGCGATCACCCCGCGGCTGCGCGGCGGCAGGTCGGGGGCGACGTCCGGGTACTCGGCGGTGTGGCTGCGGTGGGCCAGCGTCTTGGCGGTGACGGCCATGCCCTTGAGCAGGCCGGGGACGATCGAGCTCATGAGGCGATCCCGACGGCGACGACGGCGGTGAGCACGAGCTGGACGAGGGCGAGGGGCACGAGCACCTTCCAGGCGAGGGTCTGCAGCTGGTCCTCGCGCAGCCGCGGCCAGGCGACGCGCACCCAGATCACGAGCACGCAGACCAGCGCGGTCTTGAGCAGCATCCACCATGCGCCGTCCGGGCCGGGGCCGTGCCACCCGCCGAGGAACAGCACCGTGGTCATGGCCGCGAGGACGACGATGCCGGCGTACTCGCTGAGCAGGAAGAACGCGAAGCGCAGCCCGGTGTACTCGGTGTAGGGGCCGAACACGATCTCGGAGTCCGCCACCGGCATGTCGAACGGCGGCCGGGCCAGCTCGGCGACGCCCCCGACGAAGAAGCAGACCAGGGCGGGCAGCTGCCAGACCAGCCACCACGGCCGCCACGCCTCGCCGATGCCGGTGAGCGACAGCGTGCCCGCTGCCATCGCGACGCTGCTCGCTCCCAGCACCACCGGCAGCTCGTACGACAGCAGCTGGGCCGCGGTGCGCAGCCCGCCCAGCAGCGCGTACTTGTTGGCGCTGCTCCACCCGGCCATCAGCGTGCCCAGCACCGCGACGGCGCTGGCGGCGAGGACGAACAGCAGCCCGGCGTCCAGGTCGGCGCCGACGACGCCGGGTGCCAGTGGGATCGCGACCATCGCCACCAGGTAGGGCACCAGCGCGATACCCGGCGCGAGCCGGAACACCCGGCCGTCGGCGGCCGCCGGGGTGACGTCCTCCTTCTGCACGAACTTCACGCCGTCGGCCACCAGCTGGGCCCAGCCGTGGAACCCGCCGGCGTACATCGGGCCCATCCGCCCCTGCATGTGCGCCATCACCTTGTGCTCGGCCTGGCCGACGGCCAGGGGCAGCACCAGGAACGCGGCCAGCACCGCGACGACGCGGACGACCGGGTCGAGGACCTCAGGCATCGCGCGGTCCCCAGGAGGCGTCGGGGACGCCGGGCGGCAGTGTCTTGCGGCGCGACGGCGAGGCGTGCGCGTCGCTCTCACCCGGCTCCTTGGCGCCGGGCCAGGCCTTGCTGGCGCGCGCGGCGAGGACGAACGACTTGCGCAGCGGCGTGCCCTCGAACCCGTCGGGCAGCAGCAGGGGCCGCAGCCCGCGGCCGCTGCCGTCGTCGAAGCCGTCGAAGTCCAGCCCGAACATCTCGTGCGTCTCACGCTCGTGCCACGCGGCGCCGCGCCACACGCCGGTCGCGCTCGCCACCCGCAGGTCGGACGCCGGCACCCGGGTGCGGAGCATCGCCCGCGCCAGACCGGTGCCCTTCCCGGAGGTCGAGTCGACCAGGTGCGCGACGACGTCCAACCCGGCCGGGTCGGCGTCCAGCTGGTCGACCGCCGACAGCCAGTCGAACAGGTCGAGCCCGAGATGGTCGCGCGCGACCAGAAGTGCGTCAAGCCAGCGGTCGGGTGCGACGTCCAGGCAGACCGTGCCGCTGGCGTCGCTGCCGACCACAGCTGCGTCGATCGCCCCTGAAACCCGCTGCGCGACGTCGTCCGGGTCGCCGATCGCACTCATGCGGGCAGCACCGGGCCTCCGTCGCTCGCAGCGACCAGTGGGCGCACCACCTGGCCGGCGCCAACCGGACGGGCGCGGCGGGCGGCGATCGCGGCGCCGCTGAACGACTCGGCCGCGATCTTCTCCTGCAGCTTCAGGATCCCGTGCAGCAGCGCCTCGGGCCGCGGCGGGCAGCCGGGGACGTACACGTCGACGGGGATGATCTGGTCGACGCCCTTGGTGACGCAGTAGGAGTCCCAGTACGGGCCGCCGGAGTTGCTGCACGCCCCGAACGAGATGACGTACTTGGGCTCGGGCATCTGCTCGTACAGCCGCTTGATCGCCGGCGCCATCTTGTCGGTGACCGTTCCGGAGACGACCATGAGGTCGGCCTGGCGTGGACCTGGCGCAAAGGGGATGACGCCCAGGCGGATGAAGTCATGCCGCGCCATGGAGGCGGCGATGAACTCGATGGCGCAGCAGGCCAGTCCGAAGTTGAACACCCACAGGCTGTAGCGCCTGCCCCAGTTGAGGACGACCTTGATCGGCCGGGGCGCATCGTCGTTGACCAGGCCCACCCGGGGCATGGGTAGCTCAACCGTCACCGCAACATCACCATATTCGTCGTCATCAGATCCACCTGAGCAGTCCACGTCGGGCGGCGTGGGCCAGGCCGACCAGGACGATTCCGAGGAAGATCGCCATCTCGGCAAGGGAGGCAGCACCGAGATCCGAGCTGCGGATCACCGTGGCCCAGGGAAAGAGGTACACAGCGTCAACGGCGAATACGACATACAGGAAGGCATAGAGGAAGTAGCGCACATTGGTCTGCGCCCATCCCTCACCCACCGGGTCGACGCCGCACTCGTACGTCGTGAGCTTTGCAGCAGTGGGGGCTTTGGGCGCCAGGATCATCCGGGCTCCCATCGCCGCTGCGAACAGGAGCATGCCTGCAAGAACGACTCCGCCGACAGTCAGGTAAGGGGACACGCGGGACAGCCTAACGAGCCCCATCCGCGCTTATTCCGCCGGGCACCCAGCAGGACGATGACGCCCAGGTCGTTGAGCATCTCGAGCTGG
>JBKJTJ010000206.1:0-19141 GCA_046590855.1 Actinomycetota bacterium | reverse complement strand
GCTGGGACAGTCGAGCATGGCGACCTGGCGGGTGCGGGACTTCCACGACGACGACCTCGACCACGTGGTGCGGGTGTGGGAGGAGTCGCGCAAGACCGGCGTCGACCCGGTCTACGGGCTGGCCGAGGTGCTGGCCGCGATCCGCAACGACGGTGCGGCGGTGGTCGCGGTGGTGGGGCCGGTCGTGGTGGGCGCGACGATCGCGCGGATCAACGGCGACCGCGGCTGGGTGGTGATGCTGGCGCTGGCCGACGAGTGGCGCGGCAAGGGTGTCGGGTCGGCGATGCTGACCGACCTCGAGAGCCGGCTGGTGCACCGGGGCGTGCACCGCCTGTCGGCGCTGCTGCCCGAGGGCGAGACCGGCGTCGAGGCGTTCCGCAACCGCGGCTACCGCACCCGCGACCTCGTGTACTTCGAGCGCGTCGTGCCCCTGCAGCCGCAGGAGGTCGGGCGGCTCGAGAGCCTGGGAGGCCACGTCCTGCCGGACGGGCTGTGGGACGCCCTGGCCGGTATGGCGCACGAGAAGACCCTGATCGAGCGCCGGCTGGTGCTGCCGCTGGCCGACCCGGACCTGGCCGAGGAGTTCGGGGTGCGTCCTCCGCACGCCGTCGTGCTCTTCGGCCCGCCGGGCACCGGCAAGACCACGTTCGCCAAGGCGGTCGCCTCGCGACTGGGCTGGCCGTTCGTCGAGGTGCTGCCGTCGCGGTTGGCCGCCGAGGGGCCGGGGCTGGCGCTGGCGCTGCGCGACACGTTCGCCGAGATCGCCGAGCTCGAGCACGCCGTCGTGTTCATCGACGAGGTCGAGGAGATCGCGGCCGAGCGCGGGGGCAACCCGCCCTCACCGACCCAGGGCGTCACCAACGAGCTGCTCAAGAGCATCTCGGGGTTCCGCGAGCGCGACGGGCGCCTCTTGGTGTGCGCCACCAACTTCGTCCGCGCGCTCGACCCGGCGTTCCTTCGGCACGGGCGGTTCGACTACGTCATCCCGATCGGGCCGCCGGACCGCACCGCCCGGGCCGCGATCTGGCGCCGGTACGTCCCGGACGCCGTTCTGGACCTGGTCGACGTCGACGCCCTCGTCGAGTCCAGCAACCTGTTCACCCCGGCCGACATCGAGTTCGCGGCCCGCAAGGCCTCGCAGCAGGCGCTGGAGTCCTCGGTGTACGGCACCGCCGTCGGCGTGCGCGGCCCGACGACCGCCGACTACCTCGACGCGATCGGCCAGACCCGCAGCACCCTCACCGAGGCGATCGTCGCCGAGTTCACCGACGACATCGAGCGGATCTCGCGGTTGTGACCGCCTGCGCGGATGGCACCATCAGCGCATGCCTCCACAGCGCCGCACCGACCCCGCCGCGGGCCGCACGGCGCTCGCGGCCTGGCAGGCGGACGGGTCCGCGCTGGACCGCGCGACCCGGGCGACCGCCGTCCGGTTCACGCTCGAGCAGCTGGCCGAGCAGGCGCCGGGCCACACGCTGGAGGTGCGGGTGCCGCCGTACGGCGTGACCCAGTGCCTGCAGGGGCCGCGGCACACCCGCGGCACCCCGCCAAACGTCGTCGAGACGGACGCCGAGACCTGGCTTGCGCTCGCGACGGGCGCCCTGTCGTGGGCGCGGGCCAGGGCGTCCGGGGCCGTGCACGCCAGCGGCGAGCGCGCCGACCTGAGCGACCTGCTGCCCGTCGTCCCGCCAGGCGGGCTACCGTCGACGTCGTGACCGACGAGCAGCTGGGACCCGTCCGCCGGGTGCGGGTGCGCCGTGCACCGCGCTACCAGGCGTTCGTCGGCGCCGGGGTGGCCGTGGGCGTGCTGACGGGGCTGGTGATCGGGCTGACCGGCACGGCGGACGCCGCCACCGGCCGGGGCCGGCTGCTGGCGTACCTGGTGATCGGGCTGGCGCTGGTCGGTGCGACCGTCGGGGGACTGGTGGCCGTGGCGTTCGAGCGCACGGGGCGTCGCCGGAGCTGAACGGCCGCCCCGCTGTGGGAGACTTCGCCGGTGGCGAGAGGCGACGGACGGCTGACGCACGACCTGCTTCCGGGTGAGAAGGGTCCGCAGGACGCCTGCGGCGTCTTCGGGGTCTGGGCGCCGGGTGAGGAGGTCGCCAAGCTCACCTACTTCGGCCTCTACGCGCTGCAGCACCGCGGCCAGGAGTCGGCCGGGATCGCGACCAGCGACGGCGAGCGGCTGCTGGTCTACAAGGACATGGGGCTGGTCTCGCAGGTCTTCGACGAGACGGCGCTGCACTCGCTCAAGGGCCACCTGGCCATCGGGCACAGCCGGTACTCCACCACCGGCGGCAGCACCTGGGAGAACGCCCAGCCCACGCTCGGCAACACCGCCGGCGGCACGGTCGCCCTGGCGCACAACGGGAATCTCACCAACTCGACCGAGCTGCGCGAGCTCGTGCGCGAGCGGTACGGCGTGCAGGCCGCGGGTGAGCTCAGCCGCGGCAACACCACCGACACGGCGCTGATCACCGCCCTGCTCGCTGGCGACCCCGACCGCAGCCTCGAGGCCACCGCCCTGGACGTCCTGCCGCTGCTCAAGGGTGCGTTCTCGCTGGTGTTCATGGACGAGCGCACCCTGTACGCCGCCCGCGACCCGCACGGCGTCCGACCCCTGGTGCTGGGCCGGCTCGAGCACGGCTGGGTGGTGGCCAGTGAGACGCCGGCCCTCGCGACGGTCGGCGCCAGCGTGATCCGCGAGGTCGAGCCGGGCGAGATGATCGCGATCGACGCCGACGGCCTGCGCACCCACCGCTTCGCCGAGCCCGAGCCCAAGGGCTGCGTCTTCGAGTACGTCTACCTGGCCCGCCCCGACGCCACGATCAGCGGCCGGTCGGTGCACGAGGCCCGGGTCGACATGGGTCGCCGGCTGGCCCGCGAGCACCCCGTCGACGCCGACCTGGTGATCGGCGTCCCCGAGTCCGGCGTGCCTGCCGCGATCGGGTACGCAGAAGAGAGCGGCATCCCGTTCGGGCAGGGGTTCGTCAAGAACTCCTACGTCGGGCGCACGTTCATCGAGCCGAGCCAGACGATCCGCCAGCTCGGCATCCGGCTCAAGCTGAACCCGCTCGTGCACGTGCTGAAGGGCCGGCGGATCATCGTCGTCGACGACTCGATCGTGCGCGGCAACACCCAGCGCGCCCAGGTGCGCATGCTGCGCGAGTCCGGCGCGGCCGAGGTGCACGTGCGGATCTCGTCGCCGCCGGTCACCTGGCCCTGCTTCTACGGCATCGACTTCGCCAGCAGGGCCGAGCTGATCGCCACCGGCCTCGGCGTCGAGGAGGTCCGCGCCAGCATCGGCGCCGACTCGCTCGGCTACATCAGCGAGGACGGCATGGTCGCCGCCACCCACCAGCCCGTCGACCAGCTGTGCACCGCGTGCTTCACCGGGCGCTACCCGATCGAGCTGCCGTCCTCGGCCCAGCTGGGCAAGCACGTGCTCGAGACGCTGCCCGGGCTGGACGTGCGAGCGGGTGCCAGCCGCGACGTCGAGGGCGTCACCACCGGTGTCGCCGGTGGGGCCGCCGACGCGCTCACCCGGCCGTGACGCCGTGAGCGACCAGACCCCGGCGAGCGGTCAGCCCATCACGTACGCCGGCGCCGGCGTCGACGTCGAGGCCGGCGACCGCGCGGTCGCCCTGATGCGCGACTGGGTCGCCAAGACCCGCCGTCCCGAGGTCGTCGGGGGGCTGGGCGGGTTCGCCGGGCTGTTCGACGCGACCGCGCTGCAGACGTACCGCCGCCCGCTGCTCGCGACGAGCACCGACGGGGTCGGCACGAAGGTGCAGATCGCGCAACGGCTCGACGTCCACGACACGATCGGCTTCGACCTGGTCGGCATGGTCGTCGACGACATCGTCGTGTGCGGCGCCGAGCCGCTGTTCATGACCGACTACATCGCCTGCGGCGCAGTGGTTCCCGAGCGGATCGCCGCGATCGTGAAGGGCATCGCCCAGGCCTGCGTCGTCGCCGGGTGTGCGCTGCTCGGCGGCGAGACGGCCGAGCACCCAGGCCTGCTCGGTCCCACCGAGTACGACGTCGCCGGCGCCGCCACCGGGGTGGTCGAGGCCGACGACCTGCTCGGGCCCGAGCGCGTGCGCGCTGGCGACGTCCTCGTGGCGATGGCGTCGTCGGGTCTGCACTCCAACGGCTACTCGCTGGTGCGTCGGGTGGTCGAGGTCGCCGGCTGGAGCCTGGAGCGCCACGTCGACGTGCTCGGCCGCACGCTGGGTGAGGAGCTGCTCGAGCCCACCCGGGTCTACGCCGCCGACGTCCTCGACCTGGCCCGCTCCGACGATGTCGACGTGCATGCCGTCAGCCACGTCACCGGCGGGGGACTGGCCGCCAACCTGGCCCGGGTGCTGCCGCGGGGCCTCGAGGCCGTCGTCGAGCGCGGCACCTGGACGCCGGCGCCCGTCTTCTCGCTGGTGCGCGACCTGGGGCGGGTGCCGGTGGCCGACCTCGAGCGCACCCTGAACCTCGGGGTCGGCATGGTCGCGGTGGTCGCCGCAGCCGACGCGGACGCCGCCGTCCGGCGTCTCGCGGGCCGCGGGGTGCCGGCGTGGGTTCTCGGCCAGGTGCGCACCCAGCAGCCGGCGGGAGAGGACGACGTCACCCAGGGCGCCAAGGGCGTCGACGGCGGAGCCGTGCGGATGCTCGGCACGCACCCGGCCTGATCCGCCTCAGTGATCGGCCGCCAGCGCACCGATCGAGGTCTGCACCGTGATCCGCAGCGCCTCGGTGATCATCTCGAGCGAAAGGCTGGGCTGGTCGGCGCGGTTCAGCACCTGCTCGTGCACGTACGGCACGTGCACGAAACCCCCCACCAGCCCGGGGCGCTCGGTGGCGATGAGGTGCATCAGGCCGTAGAACACGTTGTTGCAGACGTAGTTCCCGGCCGTCGAGCTCTTCGCGGCGGGGATGCCCGCGGCGTGCAGCGCGTCGACGATCGCAGCCACCGGCAGCCCGGAGAAGTACGCGACCGGCCCCCCCTCGACGACCGGCCGGTCGACCGGGCTGCGGCCGGCGTTGTCCGGCATCGGGGCGTCGTCGAGGTTCACCGCGACCCGCTCCGGCGTGACGGCGAACCGGCCGCCGGCCTCGCCCGCGCAGATGACCAGATCCGGGTCGTGCTCGGCGACGGCCTTGCGCAGCGCGTCGATCGCGTCGCCGAACACCACCGGCAGCACCGCGGTGCGGATCCGGACGCCGTCCGGCACGGGGCCGTCGGCCAGCCTGGACACCGCCTGCTGCGAGGGGTTCACCGTCTCGCCGCCGAACGGCTCGAACGCGGTCACGAGCACGGTGGTCTGCGAGGCTGGCACCGGTGAACGATCCCATGGAGGCCGCGATGCGCGAGCCGGGCACCCTGGCCGCGGCGTCCGGGCCGCTGGTGCTGCGGCCGGCCGGACGGCGGGCGCTGCTGCTCGAGGTCGAGGGTCCCGACGCCGTGCGCGCCTGGGCGCAGGTCGTCGCCGGCCTGGTGGCTGACGGGCTGCTGCCCGCGCCGGACGACGTGGTGCCCGGGGCGCGGACGCTCCTGCTGGACGGGGTCGACCCGGCCGGCACCCGGTTGCTGCTCGAGAGACTCGGCCCGCCACCGAAGGTGCGATCCGAGGGTGCCCAGGAGGTCGTCGAGGTGCCTGTCGTCTACGACGGCGCCGACCTGGCCGACGTGGCTGGCTGGTGGGGGGTCAGCGAGCGCGAGGTGGTGGCGCGGCACACCGGCACCGAGTTCACGGTCGCCTTCTGCGGCTTCGCACCGGGGTTCGCCTACCTCGCCGGCCTGGACGTCGAGGTGCCGCGGCGGGTGACGCCGAGAACCGTGGTCCCCGCGGGGTCGGTGGCCCTCGCCGGCCGGTACTGCGGCATCTACCCCACGTCGTCCCCGGGGGGCTGGCAGCTGCTCGGCACCACCCACGTCGCGTTGTTCGACCCGGCCGTCGACCCGCCGGCCCTGCTGCCACCCGGGGCGCGCGTGCGGTTCGTCGAGGTCGCCGAGCAGCCGCCTCGGCCGGTGGCGATCAGACCCCAGGTCGCCGAGCCAGCCGCTGGCCGGTCGGTGACGGTGGTGCGGGCGGGGCCGCTCACGACCGTCCAGGACGGCGGCCGGGTCGGGCTCGGGCACCTCGGGGTGCCGCGGGCCGGGCCGCTCGACCGGACCGCGGCCGCTCTGGCGAACCGCCTCGTGGGCAACGCCGACGCCGCTGCCGTGCTCGAGACCACCCTCGGCGGGGTGGCGGTGCGGGCGGCGACCCCGCTGACCGTCGCCGTCACCGGCGCTCCCGCACCGGTGAGCGTCGACGGCCGGCCGGTGCCCTTCGGGGTCGCCGTGGCACTGGTCGCCGGCCAGCTGCTGGACGTCGGTCCCGCAGTCAGCGGTGTGCGGTCCTACCTGGCGGTCGGCGGGGGACTGGCCCCGCCGCCGGTGCTGGGCAGTCGCTCGCGCGACACCCTCGCCGGGCTCGGACCCGCCCCGATGGTGGACGGCGCCGTCCTCGCGGTCGGCCCGCCGTCCGGGCCGACGCCGGCCGTCAGCTACACCGTGCCGCCGGTGACGACGTCCCCGGTCGTGCTGCGGGTGAGCCCCGGACCGCGCCTCGAGCGATTCGGTGACGACGGCCTGGCGGTGCTGCTCGGTGCGACGTACCAGGTCTCGGCCCTGAGCAACCGGGTCGGCGCCCGGCTGTTCGGGCCTCCGGTGCCGCGGTCGTCCGACGCCGAGCTCGAGAGCGAGGGGATGGTGCTCGGATCGGTGCAGGTGCCGCCGGACGGGCAACCGGTCGTGCTGCTCGCCGACCACCCGACCACCGGCGGCTACCCTGTCATCGCGGTGGTCGACCCCGATTGTCTGGCCGCGCTGGCCCAGGCGCAGCCCGGGTCGGCCGTGCGCTTCGCCCGCCCGGCGCCCGTCCCTTCGTGAAAGCCGTTGCCCGGGCTGCCACCGCCTGGTTGGCTGCGCCGGTGGACCCCGTCGCCGTCCTGGCCGCCTACGACGCGCAGGTGCGTCGTGACCCGCCCGCCCAGCCCGGCGTGCGGGTCGAGCGCGACCGGTGGGTCACCCGGGTGGTCGGGGTCGAGGCCGAGGGATGGACCGGCGTCGTCTGGAGCGCTCGCGAGCTGCCCAACGCACACGTGGACGCCGTCATCGCCGAGCAGGTGCGCCGCCTCGCCGGGCTCGACTGGGAGTGGAAGCACTACTCGCACGACCAGCCGACCGACCTCCCCGATCGCCTGCGCGCCGCGGGGTTCGTGCCCCAGCCCGACGAGACCCTGATGGTGGCCGAGGTCGGCGAGCTCGACCTCGAGGTTCCCCCGCCGCCCGGCGTCGACGTGGTGCTCGTCGACGACGAGGAAGGGATCGCGGCGATGGGGCGGGTGCATCAGGCGGTCTTCGGCGGTGACCACAGCGGGATCGCCACCGAGCTGCGCGCGGCCCTGGCCCGGCGACCGCCGTCGGTGCAGGGTCTGCTGGCGGTGGCTGACGGCGCGCCCGTGTCGGCGGGCCGCGTCGACCTCACGCCCGGCACCGACTTCGCCAGCCTGTGGGGTGGCGGGACGGCAGCCGAGTGGCGGGGACGCGGGGTGTTCAGGGCACTGGTGTCGCGCCGGGCGGCACTGGCCGCCCAGCGTGGGTTCCGCTACCTGCAGGTGGACGCCTCAGCCGACAGCAGACCGATCCTGCGACGCCTCGGCTTCATCGAGCTGGCCACTACGACACCGTGGGTGCGCAGGGTCGAACCGGTGCGCTAGGACTCAGCGCTCGCCGGACACCCAGCGCGCGTCGTCGTCCTCGTCGTCCGGCTCGACGGCTCGACCGGTGTTGAGGTCGTCGAAGGGCGAGGGGCCGTGCAGCTCACGCTGCAACGCGGTCAGGTCGGTGCTCGGGCTGTAGTACTTCAGCTCTCGGGCGACCTTGGTCTGCTTAGCCTTGGCTCGGCCGCGACCCATAGCGTCGACCCCCTCATGCATCGACCGGGACGGCCTGCGCGGTCCCGGGATCAGTGTGCTCACTCGTGATCCCTACGGTACATCGTCGCGAGCGCCCCCGGCGACCGCAGCAGCGCTGCCCCGATCGGTAGCCGGTCAGCGACCGGTCAACGGTCGGGCAGCCAGGTGCGGCGCAGCCCCGACACCTCGGCGATGCGCTGCTCGGCGAGCCGCTCGGCGGCCACCGACGGCGCGATCCCGGCTGACTGCGCCCCGGCCAGCACCGCGGCGGTGGTCGCGAAGATGCCCATCGTGCGGGTCCGCGCCCGCTCGAACGAGAAGCCGTGCCGCTCGTCGGCGACCTGGATGACGCCGCCGGAGTTCACGACGAAGTCCGGGGCGTAGGTGATCCCCCGGCGCAGCAGGACGTCGGCGACCTGCGGGTGCGCGAGCTGGTTGTTGGCCGCGCCGCACACGACGCCCGCGGTCAGCGTCTGCGCCACCTCGGCGGTGAGCGCGCCGCCGAGGGCGCAGGGGGCGTAGGCGTCCAGGTCGCGGGCCAGCAGCTCGTCGGTGGTGGCGGCGACCTCGACCTCGGGGTGCGCTGCGCGCACGCGGTCCAGGGCGGACGCCGACACGTCGGTGACGACGACGTGCGCGTCGTCGGCGCGCAGGTGGTCGACGAGCAGGTGGCCGACCTTGCCCACCCCGGCCACGGCGACCCGGCGTCCGGCCAGGGACGTCGAGCCCCAGCGGTGCTCGGCCGCGGCGCGCAGCCCCTGGAACACCCCGAGGGCGGTCAGCACCGACGAGTCGCCGGCGCCGCCGTCGCTCTCGCTGCGGCCGGTCACGAAGTCGCACTCGCGGGCGACGATGTCCATGTCGGCGACGTAGGTGCCGACGTCGCAGGCGGTGACGTACCGGCCGCCGAGGCTCTGCACGAACCGGCCGTAGGCGCGCAGCAGGGCCTCGGTCTTGTCGCGGGCGGGGTCGCCGATGATGACGGCCTTGCCGCCGCCGTGGTCGAGCCCGGCCAGCGCGTTCTTGTAGGTCATGCCGCGCGAGAGGTCGAGGACGTCGGCGACGGCGTCCGCCTCGCTGGCGTAGGGGTTGAATCGGGTGCCACCGAGGCCCGGCCCCAGAGCGGTGCTGTGCAGGGCGATCACGGCCCGCAGGCCGGTGGCGCGGTCGTGGCAGAAGACGACCTGCTCGTGCTCGCCGTCCAGGATGGTCACGGCCGCAACCCTAGGGCGCGCACGCGCGACGGTCGCCGGGTGCCACCCTGGTGGGGTGCCAGCAGCCCGCCGACCGCCGTACCTGGTGTACCTGCGCGTGTTCGAGCCGGTGGCGCACCTGCCGGCCGCCGAGCGCGAGCGCTGGACTGCATACGCGCCCTCGCGCCCGCACCGCGACCTGGTCGAGGCGGCGCTGTTCACCGACTCGGTGCGGCGCCTGGCCGGACGGCCGCCGGTGCCCGTGCCACCGACCGAGAGCGGTGACGGGCTGCTGCTCGAGCTGGACGGCGAGCTGTACGTCTGCCCCCAGCAGCCGCGGCTTCGGGTGTGGACCGACCTGGCCCGCGCCACCGGTGACGTCCTGCCGACGGTGCAGACCCTGCCGGCGGCGTTGCGCGAGCAGGCGGCCGCCGACCTGGAGGCGCACGCTCGCGCCGGCGGTGAGCTGCGGCTGTTCACGCTGACCTCGACCTGGCAGGTGCCGGTCGCCTGGTTCGTCCCGTTCGTCGCCGACGAGCGCGAGCTGCGGCTGGGTCGGCAGGCGCCGGGCGACGAGCGCGTGCTGCGGTACCGGACGCCGATGTCGTCGGCTCGGCGCCGCTGCGCCCGCGGTCTGCGGGCGGCCCGCGCGCACCTGGAGGACGAGGACGTGCCGGCCCAGATCGAGCAGGTCTCGCGGTGGCTCGAGCAGTTCGACCCGCGCAGCGTCCTCGAGCTCGACTACGCCGCGCTGGTCGACATGCTGGACGACGCCCACCTGCTCGGGGACGACTCGGCCGCCGACGTGGCGGACGGTCTGGCGGCGCTCACCGAGGGTGATGCGCTGTCGGCGGCCGCGGCGTACCGCCGGTGGACCCAGCGCTGGCACCGGGTGGCACTGCTGGCCCGCGCGTCGTGATGACTAGTCACCTGCGCGCGCAAAGATGATCCGCCCTGATTGTTCCCCTGCGCGCCCTCATCGTCCATATTGAGGGGTGATCGCCGACGTCGTCCGACGCGGCCAGACCGAGGAGTCCCTGATGGCCGCTCGAACGACGGAAGCCGAGTCGCTGCTCACCCCCGCTGAGGTGGCTGCGCTGTTCCGGGTCGACCCCAAGACCGTGACCCGCTGGGCCAAGGCCGGCAAGCTGACCTCGATCCGCACCCTCGGTGGCCACCGCCGCTACCGCGAGGCGGAGGTCCGCGCCCTGCTGTCGGGCATCCCGACCCAGCGCAGCTGACCGCATCGACCGGGCGAGCCGGCGCCGCCCCAGGGGTCGGCGCCGGCTCGTTCGCGTCCCTCAGGCGACCCAGCCGAGGTACCGGCTGCCGAGCGTGATCGCGGCGAACCAGGACGCGACCGCCACCAGGGGCACCAGCAGACCCAGGGGTGAGCGGCGTCGGACGCACCGCACCCCGACGGCCGCGAGCACCGCCCACCACAGGATCAGGACGACGACCGCCCAGGTCGGTGCCACGAGCCCGCTGAGCAGGTAGAAGAACCCGGCGGCCAGGTGCGCCACCGTCCCCGCTGCCACTGCGACCACGAACCACACCGGGCGCGCCGGTGTGGCCGGGTGGGACCCGCTCACGACGCCACGTCCGCCGCAGCAGGCTGGATCGAGGTCCCCGCGCCCGCCTCGCCGGCGACGGCTTCGGCCAGCCGAGCCGAGGAGGTGACGACGACCCGCTCGCCGCCGTCGCGCAGGAAGGCAAGTGCCGCAGTCACTTTGGGGCCCATGCTGCCCGCGGCGAAGTGCCCGTCGGCGAGGTGCTGCTGCGCCTCGGACACGGACATCGTGTGCACGGGACGCTGGTGTGGCGTGGCGAAGTCGAGCATCACGGCGTCGACGTCGGTGAGCAGGTACAGCTCGCTGGCACCGAGCGACGTCGCCAGCAACGCGGCGGTCAGGTCCTTGTCGATGACGGCGTCGACGCCGAGCAGGCCGCCGTCGTGGCCGTCCGTCACGGCGACGCCACCACCGCCGCCCGCGAGGACGACGTGCCCGGCCGCCAGCAGGGTGCGGACGGCATCGAGCTCGACGACTCGCACCGGCAACGGCGAGGCCACGACCCGCCGCCAGCCGCGGCCGGCCTCGGCAGCCACGTCGAAGCCGCTCGACCGCGCCAGCTCGAGGGCCCGCTCACGCGGGAGGAACGGGCCGATCGGCTTGGTCGGGTGAGCGAACGCCGGGTCGGCCAGGTCGACGAGGACGTGGGTGACCAGCGCCACGGCGGTCCCCCGCCCCACCAGGGCGTCCACCGCGCGGACGAGCACGCTGCCCAGCTGCCCCTGGGTCATGGCGCACAGGTCGTGCAGCGGCTGCGGGGGCACGTCGTCCTCGGCAGCGGCCTGCTGGATCGCGAGGTTGCCGACCTGCGGGCCGTTGCCGTGCACCACGGCCAGCCGCCAACCTGCCGAGAACAGCTGCGCCACACCGCGAGCGGCCCGTGCCGCGTTACCGGCGATCTCGTCGGGCGTGCCCGTCTGCCCCTGCGCGGTGAGGGCGTTGCCGCCCACCGCGACGACGGCCGTGCCCGGTCGGCCTGCCCCGCCCCGGTTCGCCGTCATCCGCGCATCGTGGACGACACCGGGCAGCAGCGCAATGGCCCACTCGGGCCCTCGACGTCACCGGTTCCGTGTGCCAGCCTGACGAGCCGTTGCGGGGGCAGCAGGATCGGGGATGCCATGGCCGACTACGACGTCAAGCCACTCGACGCGGGCACGTGGGCGGCGTTCGCTTCGATGGTCGAACGACACAACGGCGTCTTCGGTGGCTGCTGGTGCACCTGGTTCCACACCATGCCGGCCGAGAAGGAACGCACCTACGACGCCAACCGGTCGCTCAAGCAGCGCCTGGTCGAGCAGGGGCGGGCGCACGCTGCGCTGGTCTGCGACGGCGACGAGGCCGTGGCGTGGTGCCAGTTCGGCAGTCCGGACGAGCTGCCGAACATCTACCACCGCAAGCAGTACGAGCTCGAGCGCGACGTCGAGCCCGACTACCGGGTCACCTGCATCTTCGTCGACAAGCGCTACCGCCGCAGCGGCCTGTCCGAGCTCGCCCTGAAGGGTGCTGTGGACCTGATCGCCGCGCGCGGGGGCGGTGTGGTCGAGGGCTACCCGCACGACAACGGCGGTGCCCGCAAGTCCGTGCTGTACGACGGTACGCGGGCGCTGTTCGAGCGAGCGGGCTTCGCCTACGTGCGGAGCAAGGGCACCGGCAACTGCGTCATGCGCCGCACCGTGCCCTGAGTCGGACGATGCGAGGGCCGCTCACTCGCCCGGGTCGCCCTCGAACCCGATCAGCCAGTGCAGACCGAACCTGTCGACGACCTGTCCGTCGGACGCCCCCCAGGGTCGTTCCTGCAGGTCGTCCACGACCCGCCCACCCTCGGCCAGCCGAGCGAACCAGGTGCGAAGCGTCGTGGGGTCTGCCGTTCCCAGCAGGGCCAGCATCAGGCCCTCGCACCGCAACGGCGCCTCGTCACCCGCGGTGTCGGCGGCGAACAGCGTGACCGGTCCCTCGAGCAGGTAGCCGTGGGCGATCGAGCTCGCGGGACCATCGGTGCGACCGAGATCCTCGAAGGTGTGCAGCTGCACGGCTTGGCCGAAGACCAGACCGTAGAAGGCCAGGGCCGCGCGGGCGGTACCGGGCAGGTGGATGTACGGCGTCAGCGCGCTCACGGTCCCGACCGTACGTGGTCACCCCGGTCAGGTGAAGATGGTGCCTTGCCCACGCCCCGACTGGAGCCGAGCAGTGAACAGTGAACAGTGAACAGTGAACAGTGAGCAGCCGGTCCGGCCGACGACGTACGACGTCGCGATCGTCGGGTACGGCCCGGTCGGGGTGACCGCGGCGAACCTGCTCGGCGCCCTCGGGTTGTCCGTGCTGGTGGCCGAGCGCGACGGGGCGATCTACGACCGCGCCCGGGCGATCGCCACCGACGAGGAGATCCTGCGGATCTGGCAGCGGATCGGCCTGGCCGAGCGCCTGCAGCGGGACATGCTCTGGGACAAGGCGATCGACTTCGTCGACGCGGGCGGCGAGTCGTTCCTGAGCTTTGCGCCGCGCACGCGCGGCAACGGGTACCCGCCGCAGCTGTTCCTCTACCAGCCGGCACTGGAGCAGGTGCTGCGCGCAGGCGTCGAGCGCTACCCCGACGTCGAGGTCAGGCTGCGCACCGAGGTCGTGGGTCAGGTCCAGGACGCCGACGGCGTCGAGCTGACGCTGCTCGACCTGGACGCCGACGTGGTCAGCCAGGCGCGGGCGCGCTACGTGATCGCGGCGGACGGCGGGTCGAGCCCCACGCGCGGACGGCTCGGGATCGGCTTCACCGGCCGCACCTACGAGGACCGCTGGTTGGTGGTCGACGCGTTGGTGCTGCAGGAGTGGCCCGAGGTCGACCGACTTCGCTTTCACTGCAACCCGATCCGGCCGGCGGTCGACTGCCCGACGCCGCTGGGCCACCACCGCTGGGAGTTCCCGGTGCTGCCCGGTGACGACGAGGCCGAGCTGGTCACCGACACCGCCGTCCGCCGCCTGCTGACCGAGCAGGGCGTCGGGCCGGGCGACGTCGAGGTGCTGCGCGCCGTCGTCTACTCCCACCACGTCCGCGTCGCTGCGTCGTGGCGGGTGGGCCGGGTGTTCCTGGCCGGGGACGCGGCGCACGTGATGCCGCCGTGGATCGGTCAGGGCATGGCCTCAGGGGTGCGCGACGTCAACAACCTGTGCTGGAAGCTGGCCGCGGTCGTGCGGGGCGAGCTGCCCGAGTCCGTCCTGGACTCCTACACCACCGAGCGCATCCCGCACGTGCGGTCGATGACGACGGCGGCTGTGTTCTTCGGCCGGGTCATCACCGAGCGGCGGCGCGCGATCACTGCGGTGCGAGACCCCCTGTTCCGCGCGGCCATGCGGGCGCCGTACGTCGGGGCGTTCCTTCGTGACGGGTCGTGGTTCCCCGAGACGCGCTACGCGCATGGCCTGCTCGCGCGCTCGGCCTCGAGGACGTCATCGCGCCGCGCCCGTGCGCTGGTGGGCCAGATGGTCCCGCAGCCCTGGGTGCTGGCTGCCGACGGAGCCCGCACCCGGCTGGACGACGCCCTCGGCCGCGGGTGGCACCTCCTGCGTGCCGCAGGCGACGGCTCGGCACCTGACCCCGCCTGGTCGCGGGCGGGAGTCCGGACGCTGCTGGTGATGCCGGCGGGCAGCCCGCCCAGCGCCGACGCCGTGGTCGACGCGGACGACGTCCTCGTGTCGTGGATGCGCCGGCACCAGGTGACCAGGGTGGCCCTGCGCCCCGACGGCATCGTCTACGCCGCGGCTGGGGCACTCCGACCGCTCGCACCGCCGCCGTTCGCCGTCCGGCCGATGCCCGCCCGGACCGCTCGCCCTGGCTGAGGACGAGTTCGTACGCGGGGCTGGCACTCGGCGCCCGAGAGCGCTAGAACATGGGATGTCGCGTGCAGGACGGCGTGGCTGTCACCCCACCTGTCCGCAGCGCGGCGCCGGGTGCGAACTCGCCCCGGCGGGACGTGTCAAGGAGGTGGTTTCGATGGTGACCAGGTACGACCCGTTTCGCGAGCTCGACTCGCTGGCTTCGCGGCTGCTCGACCAGGCATCGGG
Source organism: Actinomycetota bacterium (assembly GCA_046590855.1). Classification (GTDB taxonomy): domain Bacteria; phylum Actinomycetota; class Actinomycetes; order Actinomycetales; family Angustibacteraceae; genus JACMOY01. The sequence continues at coordinate 4,368 of JBKJTJ010000206.1, read as the reverse complement.
CATGAGCCAGTCGATGCGCGCCATGCCGACCGACCTGTTCCGGTCCGGCGACCACTACGTGCTGCTGTGCGACCTACCCGGCATCGACCCGGGCTCAGTGGATGTCGGTGTCGATGGCCGGGTGCTGACCATTCGGGCACAACGCTCACCGCGCAGCGAAGGGGTGGACTGGCTGACCCAGGAACGCCCCACCGGCACCTTCGTCCGCCAGGTCACCCTGGGTCGGGGCCTGGACCTCGAACGGATCGAGGCGACGTACAACGACGGCGTGCTGTCGCTGGCCATCCCGGTGGCCGAGGAGGCCAAGCCCCGCAAGATCGAGGTCAGCCACGGGTCCGGGTCAACGCTGAGCGGCGGCGGCAACGGCCAATCGTCCATCACCTCGGAGCAGGCGTCTGCCCTCGGGGCCTGACCTGAAGGTCGTCGGGGCTGCCGCATCCACCGCCGCTGGCGGCCCCGGCCAGCGTTGCGAGCGGACGTCGACCCGCGTTCCTCCCCCGACCGGTGATGAAACCGACATGTCGGTCGCCCCACGCCGGTCCCGGGGAGGAATGCGGGGGGAGGGGAGGAGTGGCGGCACGTCAGCCGCGGCGCACACGCCGTCCGTCGTCCGGCCAGCCCGTATCGGGACGTTCGGCCCTACCTCAGGCCGTGCCCCCCGTGCAGGCTCGTGGCGGCGGCCACCTCGGTGACGTCGGCGGGTGCTGACTGCGCCCGACGCCAGCCCATCGACGGGAACCACGTGACAGCGACGCCAGCGAGCATCGGCGGGGACACCGCCGCGGACGACGTCATGGTCAGCACGGGTGAGACCCGCCCACCGTCGGGCTACGTCCTGGACGAGTCCCCGGGGCCGTTGGCTCCTGAGGAGCTGCGGGTCATGGACGCCTGGTGGCGGGCCGCGAACTACCTCGCGGTCGGCCAGATCTACCTGATGGCCAACCCGCTGGGTCGTGAGCCGTTGCAGGCCGAGCACGTGAAGCCGCGGCTGCTCGGCCACTGGGGTACGACGCCGGGGCTGAACCTCGTGTACACCCACGCCAACCGGGTGATCCGTGCGCGTGACCTGGACGCCGTGTACGTCATGGGCCCGGGTCACGGTGGCCCGGGGCCGAACGCATGCGCCTGGCTGGAGGGCACGTACAGCGAGCTGAACTCGCACATCACGCGCGACGAGCGCGGCATGGCGGCCTTCTTCCGGCAGTTCAGCTTCCCGGGCGGGGTGCCGAGCCACTGCGCTCCCGAGACGCCCGGCTCCTTCCACGAGGGCGGCGAGCTCGGCTACTCGCTGGTGCACGCGTACGGCGCGGCGTTGGACGACCCTGCCCTCACGGTGTTCTGCGTCGTGGGTGACGGCGAGGCCGAGACGGGGCCGCTCGCCGCGTCCTGGCACATCAACAAGCTGGTGAACCCGGCCCGCGACGGCGCGGTGCTGCCGATCCTGGCGCTGAACGGCTACAAGATCGCCAACCCCACGCTGCTGGCCCGCATCCCCGAGAGCGAGCTGGCCGAGCTGCTGCGCGGCTACGGCTACGACCCGCACTTCGTCACCGCGGGCACCGAGACGAACCCGGCGGCGGCGCACCAGGCGCTGGCGGCGGCGATGGACGAGTGCCTCGATTCGATCGCCGCGATCCAGGAGCGAGCCCGCGGCGGCGACCTGTCGCGACCGGCCTGGCCGATGATCGCGCTGCGCACCCCCAAGGGGTGGACCGGCCCGACGATGGTGGACGGGCTGCAGGTCGAGGGTACGTTCCGATCCCACCAGGTGCCGCTGGCGGCGACGCGCACGGACGACGGCCACCGTGCCGCGCTCGAGCAGTGGCTGAAGGCATACCGTCCTGAGGAGCTCTTCGACGAGGACGGCGCACCCACAGCCGAGCTGCTCGCCCTGCCCCCTACGGGGTCTCGGCGGATGAGCGCCAACCCGGTCGCCAACGGCGGACGGCTGCGCGACCTGGACCTACCCGACTTCCGAGACTTCGCCGTCGACGTGACCGAGCGCGGCGCCGTCTCGCACGAGGCGACCCGGGTCCTGGGCGGCTGGCTGCGCGAGGTCGGCCGCGCCAACCCGAGCAGCTTCCTGTTGTTCGGCCCGGACGAGATCGCCAGCAACCGGCTGCAGGACGTGCTCGACCTCGGTGGCCGTTCGTGGGTCGCCGAGGTGCTGGACGGCGACGACCGGCTCTCGCCGCAGGGTCGCTCGATCGAGATCTTGTCCGAGCACATCTGCCAGGGGCTGCTCGAGGGCTACCTGCTCACCGGCCGGCACGGGGTGTTCACCTGCTACGAGGCGTTCATCCACATCGTCGACTCGATGTTCAACCAGCACGCCAAGTGGCTCGAGGCCTCGTCGAAGGTGCCGTGGCGCGGGCCGGTCGCCAGCCTGAACTATCTACTGTCCTCGCACGTGTGGCGCCAGGACCACAACGGCTCCACCCACCAGGACCCTGGCTTCCTCGACGTGGTGCTGAACAAGAAGCCGTCGATCGTGCGGGTCTACCTGCCGCCGGACACGAACACCCTGCTGTCGACGTACGACCACTGCCTGCGCAGCCGCGACTACGTCAACGTGGTGGTGGCCGGCAAGCAGCCGCAGCTGGACTACCTGACGATGGACGAGGCGGTGCTGCACTGCACGCGGGGTATCGGCATCTGGGACTGGGCGGGCACCGAGGTGGCGGGCGAGGAGCCGGACGTCGTCCTGGCCTGCGCCGGTGAGGTGCCCACCCTCGAGACGCTGGCGGCCGCCGACCTGCTGCGCGAGGTGCAGGGCCTTCGGGTGCGGGTGGTCAACGTGGTCGACCTGATGCGGTTGCAGCCGGCGTCCGAGCACCCGCACGGGCTCTCGGACCAGGAGTTCGACGTCCTGTTCACCGTCGACAAACCGGTGGTGTTCGCCTTCCACGGCTACCCGTGGCTGATCCACCGGCTCGCCTACCGCCGTACCAACCACGCAAACCTGCACGTGCGCGGTTACAAGGAGAACGGCACGACCACGACGCCGTTCGACATGGTGATGCTCAACGACATCGACCGGTTCCACCTGGTCATGGACGTCATCGACCGCGTGCCTGGCCTGGCCGGGCGCGAGGCGATGCTGCGCCAGCAGATGGCCGACGCCCGGTTGCGCGCCCGGCAGTACACCCGCGAGCACGGTGAGGACGTGCCGGAGATCGCGAGCTGGGTCTGGCCGCACGGATGAGCGCGGCCCCGGAGGGGCACGGCTGGCTGACCCTGAACGCCGGCAGCACCTCGCTCAAGGCGGTGCTGGTGCGCCCGGACGGGACGACCACGGAGTACGACGGGCTGCCGCAGGCGCTGGCCGGGCCGAGGCCCGACGCCGTCCTGCACCGGGTCGTGCACGGCGGGACGCGGTCGGGCCCGGCGCTGGTCGACGACGCGTTGGTCGGCGAGCTGCGCGGGTTGACCGAGCTCGCACCGCTGCACCAGCCTCCCGCCCTGGACGCGATCGACGCCGCCCGGACCGTGCTGCCCGACGTCGCGCAGGTCGCCTGCTTCGACACGGCCTTCCACCGCACCATCGCCGAGCCGGTCGCGACGTACGCCCTGCCTGCGGAGTACCGAAAGACGTTGCGGGTGTATGGCTTTCACGGGCTCTCGCACGCCTGGGCGGCCGAGCAGGTGCGCGGGCTGGCCCCCGAGGCGAGCCGCGTGCTCGTCGCCCACCTCGGTGGCGGCGCGTCGCTGTGCGCCGTCCGCGACGGCCGCAGCGTCGACACGACCATGGGGTTCACCCCGCTGGACGGGCTCGTCATGGGCACCCGCAGCGGTCACGTCGACCCGGGGGCGCTGCTGTGGCTGGCGAAGCACTCGGGTGAGGATCTCGACGACCTGCTCGAGCGGCGCAGCGGGCTGCAGGGTCTGGCCGGCACGTCCGACGTCCGCGAGGTGCTGCATCGGCGCGCCGCGGGTGAATCCGAGGCGACGCTAGCGTTCGAGGTCTACCTGCACCGGCTCGTCACGCACGTCGGGGCCATGGTGGCGGCCATGCAGGGCCTCGACGCCCTGGTCTTCACCGGCGGCGTCGGCGAACGCTGCCGGCCGGTGCGCGAGGAGCTCTGCGCGCGCCTTGGCTGGCTCGGCGTCCACGCCAGCGATGACGACTCGACCGAGCCTCGCGAGCTCACCACCGGTGACGCCACGGTGCGGACGTTCGTCGTGCACTCGCGCGAGGACCTGCAGATGATCGCCGAGGCGGGTCCGCTCCTGCAGTGACGCCAGAGGCGTCGACACCACTCAGGCGAGGGTCAGGAAGAGCTTCTCCATGGTGGCTCGGTCTTGGGCGTCCATCCCGTCGGGGCTCGTCTGGCACTGGCGCATGCCTGACGACACGATGGCGAAGCC
>JBKJTJ010000273.1:0-8415 GCA_046590855.1 Actinomycetota bacterium | reverse complement strand
CCTCGGCCGAGCCGATGTCGTTCACGGCGACCTGGGGACGGGCCGTCTCGATCATGCTGGCAGTCATGTAGGGGGGGCTCCGATGCGGACAGGGATCGTGGGGGCAGGGATCGTGCGGGCACGCGCGTGCCCATCGCACACGTGTGCGACGCACCAGGGTATCGACCCCCGCGAGGACCGGTCAACGCGGGTGTGCGCGGGCTCAGCCCGCGGTGCGCAGGCCTCGCAGCAGCGCCCGGGCCGCGGCGGCCGGCGCCGTGGGCTCGCGGCCGGAGGTGGGCCGGGCGGCGAGGTCGAGCACGGCGAACAGGTCGTGGTCACGGGCGCTGGCCGGCCAGTCCGGCACCGGACTCGACCGCGGGCCGCGCTCGGCGACCAGACCCTCGTGGAGGGCGTCGACGAACCCCTCGCGGAACGCTGCGGCCGGGGGCGTGGGCGAGGGCCCGACGCCGCGCAGCAGGTTGCCGGCGTCGGCCAGCCAGGTTCCGGCGTGCGCGTGCTCCCAGTCCAGCACCGCGCGCAGCCGGCCGGTGTTGGGGTCGAGCACGAGGTTCTTGCCGTTGAGGTCACCGTGCACGAGCGAGGGCCGCTGGGCCTCACCGGCCGCCCGACGCGCGTCGGCCGCGGCGAGCGCCGCCATCAGCGGTGAGCCCTCCGAGGTGTCCAGGCCGGCCGCCAGCAGACCCGGCCGCAGGTGGTCGGCGAGGCCCACCAGCGTCTCGAACGACGGGGGCCACTCCCCCACGGTGAGCAGGCGGTCGGTGAACGGGCCGGCAGCGTCGAAGGTGACCCCCCGCAGGATGCTCACGACCCGTGCGCTCTGGCGGCCCATCGCCCGGGCCGCCGGCAGCGGCGCCCCCGCCTCGAGCAGCGTGTCACCACGCTGGCCCGGGACGGCCGCGGTCACGATGTGCACCGGCAGGGCGCCGGCGGACGTCGGCACCTCGGTGACCGCCGCGAGGACCTTGGCGAGGGGCAGGGTGCCTTCGAGCCGGCGCATCAGGGCGAGGTCGACCGCCGCGCGCTGCGGGTCGCGCAGGTAGAGCCGCACGTAGGCCCGCTGCCGGAACCACAGCCCGGCGAACGTCTCGCCGCTGTACCCGCCGGACGCCGGCGCGACGTCGTGCAGCACCCGTCCCGCGAGGGCGAGGGCATCGGTGGCGGCCACGCTCGGAACCCAACCACATGACCTGCGGCCCCACCACGCTGACCCGCCGACACGGGGGGCGGCAGGATCGGGGGCATGAACGCCGATCCCCAGCCCGCCCGTCCCCCGGTAGCGGGTGTCGAGCGGCGCCCCGCCGACGTCCCCGAGACCCGGCGCGCGAACCGCACGTGGTGGGACGCCGAGGCGCCGGCGTACTACGCCGAGCACGGCGGGTTCCTCGGCGACGACCGCTTCGTGTGGTGCCCCGAGCGCCTGGACGAGGAGCAGGCGCGGCTGCTCGGGGAGGTCCGCGGTAGGCGGGTGCTCGAGATCGGCGCGGGGGCGGCGCAGTGCTCGCGCTGGTTGCTGGCGCAGGGGGCGCAGGTGGTGGCGACCGACCTGTCGATGGGCATGCTGCACCAGTCCGCCACCATCGACCGGGGACGGGCGGCAGCGGTCCCGCTGGCGCAGTGCGACGCGCTCGAGCTGCCGTTCGCCGACGCGTTCTTCGACCTGGCCTGCTCGGCGTACGGCGCGGTGCCGTTCGTCGCCGACTCGGCCGAGCTGATGCGCGAGGTGGCCAGGGTGCTGCGGCCCGGCGGCCGGTGGGTGTTCTCGGTGAGCCACCCCCTGCGCTGGGCGCTGCCGGACGACCCGGGCCCCGAGGGTCTGGTGGTGCGCTCGTCGTACTTCGACCGCACGCCCTACGTCGAGCAGGCGCAGGACGACACCGCGGTCTACGTCGAGCACCACCGCACCCTTGGCGACCGGGTGCGCGAGATCACCGCCGCGGGCCTGGTGCTGCAGGACGTCGTCGAGCCCGAGTGGCCGGCCGACCACCGCGGCGTGTGGGGCGGGTGGAGCCCGACCCGCGGACGCCTGGTGCCGGGGACGGCGATCTTCTGCTGCCTGCGACCCCGCGGCTGACGTCGACCAGTGAGGTCAGTCGACCCCGCTGAACAGGTCGGCCTCGCGGCCGTCCGACCCCGCGGCGCCGAGCTCACCGGCCACCAGCCGGTAGTGCTCGACGCCCCACGACAGCTCGCCGTCACCGCTGGCCATCGCGGAGAACGGACCGTCGGCGGCGATCTGCGTGGGGTAGGCGCGCAGGGCGGCCAGCTTGGCGTCCAGCTGGCCCCGTCCGTCGACGGACGTCGTGACCAGCTCGTCGGCGATGGCGAACGACGGCAGCTCGCCGTCGGGGTCCAGCCCCCCGAACGCGTGCTCGTCACCGGCCTCGCGCAGCCGGCGCAGCCCCTCCCGCAGCACCGACGCGGGAACCGCGTTCCAGTAGACCTTGAGCACCTGCCAGGGCTCACCCGGCTGGTACGACGGGTCCGCGGCGAGCTCGACCGCGCGCATCGCGACCCGGTGGGCCTGGATGTGGTCAGGGTGGCCGTAACCCCCGTCGGGGTCGTAGGTGACCACGACCTGGGGACGCACCTCGCGGACGACGGCCACGAGGTCGGCGGCGGCGGCGTCCACGTCGGCCTGCCAGAAGCAGCCCGGCGCCTCGTTGCTGAGCTCGCCCATCATCCCCGAGTCGCGCCAGCGGCCTGCGCCGCCGAGGAACCGATGGTCGCTGACCCCGAGGGCCTCCATGGCGGTGGCGAGCTCGACGACCCGGTGCGCCCCGAGGTCGTCGTCGCGGTCGGCCGCGAGGTGGGCGAGATCGGGCACGAGCACCTCGCCCTGCTCGCCCTGCGTGCAGGTCACGAGGGTCACGTGCACCCCGACCGCGGCGTACATCGCCATCGTCGCGCCGTTGCCGATCGTCTCGTCGTCGGGGTGGGCGTGGACGAGCAGCATCCGGCGCGGGGAGTCCAGCACGTCCATGCTGGCTGCCTGGTCGGGGACCACCTGGTCGTCGAGCACCTGCGCGGCCTCGTCGAGCACGGCCTGCTCGACGGTGCCGAGCGGTTCGTCCGGGGTCATCGTCATGTCGCCGAGCCTAGCCAGCGATCCGGCCCGGAACCCGCCGCCGTCAGTGCCCGGCCTGCTCCCAGGAGGCACCGACGCCGACCGAGACGTCCAGCGGCACGGTCAGCTCGGCCGCCCCGCCCATCGCCTCGCGCACCAGCGCCTCGACCTGGTCGCGCTCGCCGGGGGCGACCTCGAGCACCAGCTCGTCGTGCACCTGCAGCAGCAGCCGCGAGCCCAGGGCGTGCTCGCCCAGGGCGGCCTCGACCCGCAGCATGGCCACCTTGATGATGTCGGCGGCAGAGCCCTGGATGGGCGCGTTCAGCGCCATCCGCTCGGCCCCCTCGCGACGCTGGCGGTTGTCGCTGGTGAGGTCGGGCAGGTAGCGGCGCCGGCCAAGCATCGTCTCGGTGTAGCCGGTGCGTCGAGCCAGGTCGACGACCTCGCGCAGGTAGTCGCGCACCCCGCCGAAGCGGTCGAAGTAGTCGTCCATCAGGCCGCGTGCCTCGTCGACCTCGATCCGCAGCTGGCGCGAGAGCCCGAACGCGGACAGCCCGTAGGCCAGGCCGTAGCTCATCGCCTTGACCTTGGAGCGCATGGCCGGTGTCACCTCGGCCGTCGGGACGCCGAAGACCCGGGCGCCGACGTACCGGTGCAGGTCCTCGCCGGTGCGGAACGCCTCGATCAGGCCCGCGTCGCCGGACAGGTGCGCCATGATCCGCATCTCGATCTGGCTGTAGTCGGCCGTCAGCAGGCACTCGCTGCCCGGGCCGACGACGAACGCCTCGCGGATCTGGCGGCCCTCGTCGGTGCGGATCGGGATGTTCTGCAGGTTCGGGTCGGTCGAGCTCAGCCGGCCGGTGGCGGCGATGGTCTGGTTGTACGTCGTGTGGATCCGGCCGTCGTCAGCCACGGTCTTGAGCAGGCCCTCGACGGTCTGCCGCAGCCGCGAGACGTCACGGTGCCGCAGCAGGGACTCCAGGAACGGGTGGGGGCTCTTGGCGAACAGGTCGACCAGGGCCTCGGCGTCGGTGGTGTACCCGGTCTTGGTGCGCTTGGTCTTGGGCATGCCGAGCTCGTCGAACAGCACGACTTGCAGCTGCTTGGGCGAGCCGAGGTTGAGCACCCGCTCGGCGCCCTCTGGGCCGGCCGGGAGCGCGGCGTGGGCGTCGTCGGCCGCCTGGCGGACGGCGTCGGCGAACCCGGACTCTAGCTCGCGCAACCGGTCGAGGTCGACGGCGATGCCGGTGCGCTCCATGGCAGCGATCACGATGACCAGCGGCAGCTCGACGTCGCGCAGCAGCGCCGATCCCCCGTGCTCGTCGAGCTCGACGTCGAGGGCGTCGGCCAGGTCGAGGACGGCGCGGGCGCGGACCATCGCGTGGTCGGCGTCGTCGCCGCCGTCGCCGGTGTCGATCGTCAGCTGACCGGCGTCCGGGCCGTCCTCGATCCGCAGCTCGCGGCCGAGGTGGCGCAGCACCAGGTCGGCCAGGTCGTACGAGCGCTGGTCGGGGCGCACGAGGTAGGCGGCCAGCGCCGTGTCGCTGACGATGCCGCGCACGGGCAGGCCGCGTGCGCCCAGGGCGAGCAGCGGCCCCTTCGCGTCGTGCAGCGCCTTGGGTCGCTGCGGGTCGGCCAGCCACGCGCCGAGCGCGGCGTCGTCGTCCTGCGTCAGCTCGAGCAGGTCGACGTACGCCGCAGCGCCGTCCGGCGTGGCGAGGGCCAGGCCCCGGGCGTCACCCGTGCCGCGCGCCCACGAACCGACGACGTGGACCCCCGAGCGCACCGCGACGGGGGCGTGCTCGAGCAGCCAGCCGGCGACGGCGCCCGACCCCAGCCGCGCGGTGTCCAGGTCGAAGCCGCCCTCGGCCTCGGGGCGGGCCGCCTCGACGGTGGCGAACAGGCGGTCGCGCAGCACCCGGAACTCCAGGCCGTCGAAGACCTGGTGCACCTGCTCCCGGTCCCACTGCTGACGCCGCAGGTCGTGCGGGTGCAGCGGCAGCTCGAGGTCGCGCACCAGCTCGTTCAGCCGACGGTTGCGCAGCACGCCGTCCAGGTGCTCGCGCAGCGAGGCACCCGCCTTGCCACCCACCTCGTCGACCCGCGCGACCACGCCGGACAGGTCGCCGTACGTCGCGAGCCACTTGGCCGCGGTCTTGGGGCCCACGCCCGGCACCCCGGGCAGGTTGTCGCTGGACTCACCCACCAGCGCCGCGAGGTCCGGGTAGCGCTCGGGGGTCACGAGGTAGCGCTCGAGCACCGCCTCGGGCGTCATCCGCCACAGCTCCGAGACCCCCCTCACGGGGTACAGCACCGTGCTGTCGGGCGTGACGAGCTGGAAGCTGTCGCGGTCGCCTGAGCAGATCAGCACCTCCATCTTCGCGGCGAGCGCCTGGGTCGTGAGGGTGGCGATGACGTCGTCCGCCTCGTAGCCCTCCTTCTCGACCACGGGGATCCGCAGCGCCTCGAGCACCTCGCGGATCAGCGAGACCTGGCCCTTGAAGTCGTCGGGGGTGCTCGAGCGCCCGGCCTTGTACTCGGCGTACTCCAGCGTGCGGAAGGTCTGGCGCGACACGTCGAAGGTGACCGCGACGTGCGACGGGGTCTCGTCGCGCAGCAGGTTGATCAGCATCGAGGTGAAGCCGTACACCGCGTTGGTGGGCTGGCCGGTGGACGTCGAGAAGTTCTCGACGGGCAGGGCGAAGAACGCGCGGTAGGCCAGCGAGTGCCCGTCGAGCAGCAGCAGGCGGTCAGGGGACCCGGAGGTCGTCGGCGCAGCTGAAGCGGACGGCGCGAGGGTGGTGGCTGGGCTCACCCGCCCACCCTAGGGCCGGGCACCGACAGGTCAGGAGGTGACGTGCGAGCGCAGCGCCAGTGCCCGGCTGCGGGCTCGCAGCGAGCGACGTCGGACCACCGTCGCCTCGACGCGGGGGTCGGTCTGCGGCGCGAGGCGCCGCCGCAGGGCGGTGACCGAGGTGACCCGTCGCACCACGAACGGCGCGAACCCCAACCGGGCGAAGAACCGCTGACCCTCGCGCCCCTGGGCCGGCACGCTGGTCGAGATCTGGGCGGCGCCGAGCTGCTCGGCGCAGGACGTCGCGCGGCTGATCAGCGCTCGGGCCGCGCCCATCCGCCGAGCCCGCGGCACGACGTACAGGTGCTCGATCGACACGGCCGGCTCACCCATCAGCGGCAGCAGCGGGCCGGTCGACAGCACCAGGAACCCGACGTCCTGCCGCTCGGGCGCGTCCGGGGCGTCGGGGAGCTCGCACGAGGCCACGAAGGCGTGCACGTCCTCGCGCGAGAGCGCGCTGCGCAGCCCGGCGCACACGTCATCAGCGGGATGACTGACACCACGGGCGGGCTGGCGCGACTCTTGCCACAGCTCGGCGAGCGCCATCACGTCCGGACCCAGGGCGTCGACCTTGCGCACGTGCACCTGCGATCGACCCACGGATCCTCCTGACGACGGGGCCCCGGCCCCCCATCGGGACGGTGTGTGGTGTGCTGTGCTTCTGGCCTGCAGAGGTGGTTCGCGCCGCAGACTACGACCTCGACGACCTCCGCGACCACCCTTTCCCCAGCTTGTGTGGACGACGGGAGCCCGACCCAGTGGTGCGTGGCGCTGGAACGCTGCTCAACGTCGTCACCGTGCTCGTCGGGTCGGGTGCGGGGCTGCTGCTCGGGCACCGGCTGCCCACCCGCACGCGCGACGTCGTCACCGACGCCCTCGGCCTGGTGACCCTGCTGGCGGCGGCGCTGTCGGCAGCCGCCGTCCTCGACCGCCCGCTGGCCGCGGCCGTCGGCAGCGGTGCGCCGGTGCTGATCGTCCTGGCCAGCCTGCTGGTCGGCGGGATCGTCGGCTCGCTGCTGCGGATCGAGGACCGCCTGGCGGCGGCGGGCGGCACGCTGCAGTCGTGGCTGACCCGCGGTCGTGCGGGTGAGGGCAGCCCCGACGCGGGCGGGCACGAGCGGCGTGACCGGTTCGTCCAGGGGTTCCTCACCGCGTCGCTGGTCTTCTGCGTCGGGCCGCTCGCCGTGCTGGGGCCGATCAACGACGGCCTCGGGCGCGGCATCGACCAGCTCGCGCTCAAGTCGACGCTGGACGGGTTCGCGGCGATCGCGTTCGCGTCCTCGTTCGGGCTCGGCGTGGCCGCCTCGGCGATCACCGTCGCCGTCGTCCAGGGCGGGTTCACGCTGCTCGGCGTCCTGCTGGGCGACGTCCTGCCCGCCGCCCACGTCAGCGCGCTCACCGCCACGGGCGGGCTGCTGCTGGTGGGCATCTCGCTGCGCCTGCTGCGGGTGCGTCAGGTGCCCGTGGCCGACCTGCTGCCGGCGCTGCTGGTCGCCCCCCTGCTCACCCAGCTCGTCGTCGTCCTGCGCTGAGGTGGCCCCGGCGCGCCGACCATATCGTCAGGCGGACGTCCCGAGGGTTCTTGGCGGACCTCCCGCGGCGACCTCGTGCTTCCCGTGGTCTGCTGACCGCGGAAACCACGACCTCACCCACGGAACGTGATCATCTCGTCAATAGAGGCGAACGCCGCCGAGGTCAGACGTCGCCGCCGAGGTAGGCCGCCCTGATGCTCTCGTCGGCCCCCAGCTCGGCGCCCGTGCCGTGCCGGACGATCTCGCCGGTCTCGAGGATGTACGCCTCGTCCGCGGCACGCAGCGCCTGCATCGCGTTCTGCTCGACCAGCAGGATCGTGGTGCCCTGCTCGTGGATCTCGCGGATGATGGCGAAAATCTGCGCGATCAGCTTGGGCGCCAGTCCCATCGAGGGCTCGTCCAGCAGCAGCAGCTTGGGGTGACCCATCAGCGCCCGGCCCATCGCGAGCATCTGCTGCTCACCGCCGGACATGGTGCCGGCGGGCTGGGTGATCCGCTCCTCCAGCCGGGGGAACAGCGCGAACACCCGCGCCAGGTCGGCCTTTGCCGTGGCCTTGCGGTCCTTTCGGGTGTACGCACCCATCTCGAGGTTCTCCAGGACCGTCATGCCCGGGAACACACCCCGACCCTCGGGCGACTGCGTGATGCCCAGCTCGACCCGCTGGTGGGCCGGGACGCCGGTGATGTCCTTGCCCTCGAAGACGACCTTGCCAGCGCGCACCGGACGCAACCCCGAGACGGTCTTCATCGTCGTGGTCTTGCCCGCACCGTTGGCCCCGATCAGCGTGACGACGCTGTTCTCAGGCACCGTGAACGAGATCTCGCGGATGGCCTCGATGCGCCCGTAGTTGACGCACAGACCCTCGACCTCAAGAAGCATCTTCTTCGTCAACTCCCAGGTAGGCGGCGATGACGGCGGGGTCGTCGCGGATGTCGGCCGGCAGGCCCTCGGCGATCTTGCG
>JBKJTJ010000186.1:0-4996 GCA_046590855.1 Actinomycetota bacterium | reverse complement strand
GACTACGTCCGCGCGCTCGAGGAGGCCAAGGACACCACCGAGCTGCCCGAGGCCACCGGTGAGGCGATCGCCCTGGAGTTCGAGCGCTACCTGCGCCGACGCGACGACGAACCCCCGCCGCCGCGCCCCCGCTGACCTCGCGCCGAGTCAGACGCGGACGCCGAGCAGGGCGTCCAACGCCCGGCCGAGGACGCCGGGCGCACCCAGGTCGTGCTCGGCCGCCAGGTCGGGGCCCACGTCCTGCCCGCGACCGAGCTGGACGTCGGCCCAGGCGTCGACGGCAGCCAGCGCGCCGGGGGTGTCGAGGTCGTCGGCGAGCCGCCCGCGCACCAGCGCGAGGGTGGGCCCGGCGTCCGGACCGCCCTGGCGCGACAGCGCCTCGCGCCAGCGACCGAGGCGGGCGGTGGCCGTCTCGAGGTCGTGGTCGGTGTACGACCATTCGGCGCCGTAGTGGTGGCCGAGCAGCACGAGGCGGATCGCCATCGGGTCGTGCCCGGCGGCGCGCAGCACCGAGACCTTCACCAGGTTGCCCTGGGACTTGCTCATCTTCTCGCCGCCGAGCCCGACCATCGCCTGGTGCACGTAGGCCTGGGCGAACGGCGAGCCGCCGGTGATCGCGTGCGCCTGCGACGCGCTCATCTCGTGGTGCGGGAACACCAGGTCGGTGCCGCCGCCCTGGACGTCGATCGCCATCCCCAGGTGCTGCAGCGCGATCGTGGTGCACTCGACGTGCCAGCCGGGGCGACCCTCGCCCAGGGCGCCCCCGTCCCACGAGGGCTCACCCGGGCGGGCGGCGCGCCACAGCAGCGGGTCCAGGGGTGACCGCTTGCCCGCGCGGTCGGGGTCGCCGCCGCGCTCGGCGAACACCGCGAGCATCTGCTCGCTGGACCACCCCGAGACCGCGCCGAAGCCGGGGTCGCTCGCCAGGTCGAAGTACAGATCGGCCGCACCCGCCGCCGCGCCGTCCGCCTCGGGCACCGGCACGGGGTACCCCGCCCCCGCGTCGACCAGACGCCGGACGTCGGCCGCGATCGGCTCGATGCTCTCGACCACCCCGACGTAGTCGTCCGGGGGCAGCACCGCCAGCGCCGTCATGTCCTCGTGGAACAGCGCGATCTCGCTGTGGGCGAGGTCGCGCCAGTCGACACCGTCGCGGGTGGCTCGCTCGAGCAGCGGGTCGTCGACGTCCGTGACGTTCTGCACGTAGTGGACGGCGTGGCCGTTGTCGCGCCACACCCGCTGCAGGACGTCGAAGGTGACGTAGGTGGCGGCGTGACCCAGGTGCGTGGCGTCGTACGGCGTGATGCCGCAGACGTACAGCCGCGCCGTGGGTCCGGGGGCCTCGGTGCGTCCGTCCGCACCGGGGCGCAGCCGGAGCGGGACTCCTGGGCCGGGCACGGACGGGACGAAGGGCGACGGCCAGGACTTCACCGGGGAAGGTTATCGGGGCCTACAGGGGCGTCGTCACCACGGCGGCCACGGGATCGCCGGCCCGTGGGCCGACGGGCGCGGGAAGCGGCCCGCGGCGATCAGGGCGTGCACCCGCTCGACGGTGCGCCGCACCTCGGCCTTCGACAGCAGGGCGGCCAGTCCCGCGCCGAGCCCGTCGGCGGCGGTGTCCGCGAGGTCCGAGCGCAGCGCGCGCAGCACGTCGGTGGCGTCCGGCGGCAGCGGCTCGCCGGCGAAGCCCCACAGCACCGTGCGCAGCTTGCGCTCGAGGTTGAAGCTGACGCCGTGGTCGACCCCCCACAGGTGGCCCTGGTCGGTGTGCAGCACGTGCCCGCCCTTGCGGTCGGCGTTGTCGATGACCACGTCGAAGACCGCCATCCGCGCCAGCTGCGGGTCGTCTGCGTGCACCAGGAGCACCGGCTCCCCGCGTCTGCCCTCGGCCTCGAGCACGGTGAGCCAGCCCGGCGGTACCCGGTGGGGCTCGACGACGTCGATCAGGCCGCTGTCGTCGACGGCCTCGACCCACAGCTGCACGCTGCCCGGGCCGAACGGCCCCTCCCGCCACACCGTCGGGGGGACGACGTCCCAGCCCGTCGCCGCCGACACCAGGTACGCGGCCACCTCGCGCTTGCTCAACGTGCCCTCGGGAAAGTCCCAGAGCGGCCGCTCGCCCGAGGTGGGCTTGTAGATGGCGTGCGCCTCGACGCCGTGCCAGGACACCCGGGAGTACAAGGTGGCGTTCGAGGCCGCAGCCATCCGTCCCTCGACGGTGATCTCGCCGTGCGTCAGCAGCTCGAGCGCGTCCGGCTCGGGCAGCGGCGCGGGCGCCGAGGTCACCGACGGTGGCCGTTGGCACGTGGGCAGACGTGCCCCTCGGGGTCGAGGGGGTTGCCGCAGAACGGGCACGGCGGGCGGCCGGCCGCGACGACCGCGCCGGCCCGCTTGGCGAACGCGCGCGCGGCGGCACCGGTGAGCGTGACCCGTAGCAGGCCGGCGCCGGCGGTCGGGGTCAGGTCACCCTCGGTCGTGGCCTCCTCACCGACCTCGAGGCACTCGATGACGACCCGCTCCTCGTCGCCGTCCCAGGCCAGGCTCATCGTCCCGACCCGGAAGTCCTCCTCGACGGGTGTGGCCAGCGGACCCGTGTCCATCAGGGTCGTCGGAGCGATGGCGGGCACGGCGGCCTCGCCGCCGCTGCGCCGCACCACGTCGTCCAGCAGCTCGTCGATGCGCTCGGCGAGCACGGCGACCTGGGTCTTCTCCAGGGCGACACTGGTCACCCGACCGGCTGCGCTGGCCTGCAGGAAGAAGGTCCGCTGGCCGGGCTCGCCGACCGTGCCGGCCACGAAGCGGTCCGGCTGGTCGTACTCGTAGACGGGCATGCGACGACCCTACGGCTCGCTGCGCGCCGGTGCCGAACACCGGCGCGCACTCACCCAGCGCCCCCGCCGACGACGGCGTCACTGGACGTCGCAGCCCGGGTCGAGCGTCGACGTCGGCCCTTGGCCGGGGGTACGAGCGGGCGCAGGTCGGCACCGGAGTCGTTGCTGCGCACCACGAACGGGCGGGTCGCGGTGTAGCGGACCACCGACACCGAGCTGGGGTCGACCACGATCCGCTGGAAGGAGTCGAGGTGGGTGCCCAGGGCGTCGGCGAGGATCGCCTTGATCACGTCACCGTGCGAGACGGCGACCCAGATCGCGTCGGGCCCGTGCTCGGCGGCGACCCGCGCGTCCCAGTCGCGGACGGCGTCGACGGCGCGCTGCTGCATGCCGCGCATCGACTCGCCCTCGGGCCCGGGGAAGGTGACGGCGCTGGGGTGGGCCTGCACCACCTTCCACAGCGGGTCCTTCACCAGGGTCTTGATCTCGCGCCCGGTCCAGTCGCCGTACCGGCACTCCCCCAGCCGCTCGTCGTCCACGACCGCCGGACGGGCCACCTCGCTGGGGCCGGCCACGGACGTCAGGGCGCCGGCGGTCTGCTGGCAGCGCTCGAGCGGGCTGGCGACGACGGCCGCGAGGGGCAGCACCGCCATGCGCTGCGCGAGGGCGGCGACCTGCTTCTCACCGGTCTCGTCCAGCCGCACCCCCGGCGTCCAGCCGGCGAGGACCCCGGCGGTGTTGGCCGTCGTGCGGCCGTGTCTGACCAGCAGGACCGTCGGCATCGATCCAGCCTACGGGTGCAGGATGGGCCCGTGATCGTCGACTCCGCCGTCTACCGCGAGGGCACCCGCCAGCCCTGCACCGACCTGTCGGACGAGATCGAGCGCCTGCGCGACGTGCCGGACGGCTTCGTGTGGATCGGCCTGAAGGACCCGACGGACGCCGAGTTCGACCTGGTCCGGGAGGAGCTGAAGCTGCACCCCCTGGCCGTCGAGGACGCCGTGAACGGCAACCAGCGCGCCAAGCTCGAGATCTACGACGAGTCCCTGTTCGTCGTCCTCAAACCCCTGCTGTACGACGACGCGACCAGCCTGGTCGAGACCGGCGAGGTGATGCTGTTCGTCGGCGACCACTTCGTCGTGACCGTGCGCCGCGGTGAGGCCGGCCCGCTCGCCGACGTCCGGCGTCGGCTCGAGGCGCGCAGCGGTGAGCTCGCCCACGGGCCGGCCGCGGTGCTGCACGCCGTGATGGACGCCGTCGTCGACGGCTACACCGCGATCGACGCCGAGATCGGCCGCGACCTGGAGGAGATGGAGGAGAGCGTCTTCGCCGGCGAGGTCGCCGCCGAGGCCGCCAACGGGCAGCCCGGCGGCTCGGGCCCGCGCGAGAGCGCGCCCGGTCAGGACGCGCGCCGGATCTACCTGCTCAAGCGCGAGGTGCTCGAGGTGCGGCGGGCGGTGCTTCCGCTGATCGACCCCGCGCAGAAGCTCGCCGAGCGGCACATGCCGCACGTGCCCGAGGACTCGCGGCCGTTCTTCCGCGACGTCGCCGACCACCTGCTGCGGGTGGCCGACCACGTCGAGTCCTACGACCGGCTGCTGGGCGACATCCTGTCGGCGCACCTGACGCGGGTCTCGGTGCAGCAGAACGCGGACATGCGCACGATCTCGGCGTGGGTGGCGATCGCCGCCGTGCCGACGATGATCGCCGGCGTCTACGGGATGAACTTCGACAACATGCCCGAGCTCGGGTGGCGGTACGGGTACTTCATGGCCCTGAGCCTGATGGCGGGTGCCTGCGGGCTGATGTACCGGGCGTTCAAGAAGTCCGGCTGGTTGTAGCGCCCCGCTACGAGCCGCGGACCACCTCGAGGTCGGCGGCCGCGACGCCGAGCGCCCGGTGGGCAGCCTTGAGCGCGGCGTGCGCCGACGAGCGGGAGGTGCGCAGGTCGGCGGCCGTCGGGGCCGCTGGGATCGCGAGCGCGGCGGCGTCCGCCGCGGCGAGCGAGGTCCGGGCACTGACCACCTGGGCCGCGAGGTCGCTGCGCGCTGCGGTCTGGGCGGTGGTGTCGGTGCCCCCGGCGGGTGCTGTCGCTGCCGCGGTCAGGACCGTGGCTCGCGCCGACAGCCGGGCCGACGCCGTCAGCACCTGGCGCACGGTGCGGG
>JBKJTJ010000090.1:0-21912 GCA_046590855.1 Actinomycetota bacterium | reverse complement strand
CGCAGCGTGACCTACCACGACCCCTGCTACCTGGGCCGGCACAACGGGGTCTACGCCCCGCCCCGCGAGCTGATCGGGTCGCTGCCCGGCGTCGAGCTGCGCGAGATGCCGCGCAACAGCGAGCGCTCGTTCTGTTGCGGCGCAGGCGGTGCGCGCATGTGGATGGAGGAGAAGGTCGGCACCCGGATCAATGGCAACCGGGTCGCCGAGGCCGTCGCCACCGGCGCGGACGCGATCGCGATCGGCTGCCCGTTCTGCCGGGTGATGCTCAGCGACGGGTTGGCCGCCCAGCAGGGTGAGGGAACCGCCCGGGCCGAGGTCGAGGTGGTCGACGTGGCGCAGATGCTGCTCGCGGCGGTCAACCGCGGCCGAAGCGACCCCGAGCCCGTCCCCGCGGGCTGAGGGATCAGCGCAGGGCGCCGCGGTCGACCTCGAAGCCGTCGCTGTCGGTGACGACACCGTCAGTCAGGTCGGCCAGCACCCGTGCTGTGGCGCGCACGTACGGCCGCACCAGCTCGCGCGAACGCTGGAAGGCGAACAGCGGCTGCTCGGACTCCAGCCGGATGACGTCAGCGGGCAACCAGCCGACGCCGAGCGTCACGACGGGGCCGGCGTCCGGCAGTCGGTCGGCCAGGCGCCGACGCACCCACGGCGGCACGTGGTCCTCGTGGGTCACCGCGACCCGCAGGTCGTCGTCGGCCAGCACCTCGTAGCCGTCGACCGCGTCCGGGGCGGCCAGCGCGCGGCCGTCGTTCACGGCGCCGACGACGGCCGCCGCCAGCCGCAGACCGTCGTCGCTGGCGTGAAGGACGTCGAGCTGACCGACGTCCAGCGGCTCGGCGTGCGGTGCGGGCGCGGCCGGCCCGGCCCACGGCGTCCCGCCGAGGTCGACCGCGGCGCCGGGCAGGGTGCGCGCCACCGCGGTGAGCAGCCGACTCGGGCCGACCCACGTCGGTGACCACACCGTCAGGTCGACCAGGCGCGACGCAGCGGGCTCCACGACCACCGGACGGCGTCCGATCCGCACCGCACCACCCAGTCGGCGGGCCAGCGCCAGCGCTAGGTCGACGGCGTCACCCTCCTCGCGGAACGGCTTGCCGTCGGCGAACAGCCGCATCCACCAGGCTCGCTGCACCGGGTCGGCGATGTCACCGAACGCCGCGGCGTCGCGCTCGATCGGCGCCTGGACGAGGTAGACCACGGACCACGGCCCGGGCACCCGCACGGCCACCGCGGTGTCGTCGTCCAGCCGGAACGGGCCGGCGATGCTCGAGCGGCGGCCCAGACTGGCTCGGCCCGTCTCGAGCAGCCGGCTGTCGTCAACCCGTTGACGCAGTAGGCCGTCGACCGTCTCGGGGGTGACGGTGTCGGGCACCAGCAGCAGGTGGGCGTCGCGCATCGCCTGCTGGGCGGCGGGGCCGACCGCGTCCGCCGTGGGTCGTGCCACGGCTAGACCCGCGTGCGGTGGAAGCTCTGGAACGAGCGGCTCGCCGTCGGGCCGCGCTGGCCCTGGTACCGCGAGCCGTACGGCCCGCTGCCGTAGGGGTGCTCGGCCGGGCTCGAGAGCCGGAAGAAGCAGAGCTGGCCGATCTTCATGCCCGGCCACAGCAGGATCGGCAGGGTCGCGACGTTGCTCAGCTCGAGGGTGACGTGCCCGTCGAACCCCGGGTCGATGAAGCCGGCGGTCGAGTGGGTCAGCAGCCCGAGCCGGCCGAGGCTGGACTTGCCCTCGAGGCGGGCGGCGACGTCGTCCGGCAGGGTGATCTGCTCGTACGTCGACCCCAGCACGAACTCGCCGGGGTGCAGCACGAACGACTCGTCGGGCTCGACCTCGACCAGTCGGGTCAGGTCGGGCTGGTCGATCGAGGGGTCGATGACCGGGTACTTGTGGTTGTCGAACAGCCGGAAGTACCGGTCGAGGCGGACGTCGACGCTGGAGGGCTGCACCATCGTCAGGTCGAGCGGGTCCAGGGCGACCCGGCCGGACGCGAGCTCGGAGCGGATGTCACGGTCGGAGAGCAGCACCCGGTGAGGCTACCGGGTCTGGCCAGGCGGTCGGCTATGCTCGTCCAGCGCTCCACGGGGGCGTCACGCGGGTGTAGTTCAATGGTAGAACATCAGCTTCCCAAGCTGACAGTGCGGGTTCGATTCCCGTCACCCGCTCCGAGCGGATCACGCGGATGGATCCCCGATGGACGCCGCGCCTGCCCGGTGGGCCAGGACGACGGCCTCGACCCGGTCGCGCAAGCCCAGCGTGGTCAGGGCCAATCGCTAGCGGGTCCAGCGCCGCACCTTCGTGGTTGACGTTCTGCGCAGCGCCTGCGGATAGGCCCGGCGGGCGTCCTCGGCGCAGGCGCGTTCCTGGGCGTACAGCACTCCGAGGGCGAACCCGAGCTCGGCAGGCAGATGCTCGCCCCGGGTCAGATCGAGGAGCAGGGCCCGCGCAGTCACGCTGTCCTGATGCTTGCCGAGCACGGTTTGCAACGACGTCATCCGGGTCGCCAGCCGCCTGGCCGGTTTGCCGGCGACGGGCACGGCAGACTCGGCGGCGTACCGGGCCCGCTTGGCGTGCTTGCGAACCTCGTGCAGGCCCTGGTCCTGAGCCTGCGGGGTCGTGTCTGTGACGGCGCGGGCGGCCCGGTCGACTCTGCGTGCGACGTGGCCGACCAGGGTCGGTATCTGGTTGCGGGCGCGATCGCCCGCGCGGGGTGTCAGCCGCGGGTGGGCGACGAGGTCCTCCAAAGCATCCAGGAGCCGGAGATAGCGATCGCTGTCCAGGACCTCGTGGAGGTCCGCCAGTGCGGCCCGGTGTCGACCGGTGAGCTCGTCGTCGAGGTGGTCGCGGGTCGGGCCGAGATCGAGATGGTCGGGCTGGACCGCGACCAGGTCCAGCATCCGTTGGTGCATCACCTCGGCGTCCCGGGGCCGGCCCAGTGCCTGCCCGAGCCACTTGAGCTCGGCACGGACGGGGTCGGTCTGCTCCCGGTGGAGCAGCGGCCGGTACGTGGTCAGGGTGCTGAGGAGGCGGCGCGTCGCGATCCGCATGTCGTGCACGGACCGGGGTGCATCCGATCGGACACCACGGCCGCAGGTGATCAACCGGTCGACGTGCTCGTGCAGGTACGCCAGGACCACCGCACCCGCGGTAGCCCGCCGGGCCCCGCCCAGCACCTCACTGTGCGCGACCATGGCTCAGGAGTACTCCCTCCGGGTCGCCACCGGAAGGGTCTTCGGGACCGTCACGGGCAGGACGGTGTCACGTCGAGCCCCGGCGCATGAGCTGGGCCAGGCGGCGCTTGCGCTCGGGATCGGGCACGTCGGGCCAACCGACCCCGGACAGGCCCATGTTGCTGGGCACGTCACCCGGGTCGATCCAGGGTCGGGGGGTCGACCCCGTGCTCCATCATCCGGCGGATCAGGTGTCCGTAGGCGGCGCGCCACAGCTGGTCTGGCTCGTCCACGCCCCCACTGCGGTGCTCCCGAGGGTCGACGCCCTCGCGTGCGTCGCGGCGCCGGCTGATCTCGGCCTGGAGCCGCTGCAGGCACGACATGAACACGCGCTCGTCGTCGAATGCGGCCAGCACCACGTTGCGACGCTCGTGCCGCTGCGGGTCGTAGCGGTAGTGCCACAGCACGTACCGGCGGATGGTGTCGTCCTCGACGTCCACCTCGGCCACCGGACGAGGCTACGGACGCCGGGGGCGACGCCGCCACGCGTTTGAGCGAGGCGTCAACCGGGGTAGATGCGAAAGCCGCTCTTCTCCCGGTGCACGAAGGACCGGTAGAAACCGTGGGCGTCGTCGGTCAGCAGGTCCATGCGGGACGTCCCCGACGCGACGAACACCTCGTGGACCGGCGCCCGCTCGCCCGCTAGGCGGTGCGCCCTAGCCTTCGGACATGGCCATGAGTCCCGAGGAGTTCTACCAGCACGCGATCGCCGCGGCGGACGGCGAGGGCCGGCTCCCGCTGTCCCGCATGGCCGGCTGGGACATCAGCCCGTTCGAGCCGGCCGGTCTTCGCGTGTCGTCCCTGCGACCTCCCCTGCTGCCCGAACCGGCGCGCCACGGTGAGGACCCGGCCGACTGCCGGTCCTGCGCACGGAGCAGCGAAGGGATCTGGTTCAACTCCCGGTGGCGGTTGACCCGGGTCACCGGGGTCGGGGTGCCCCTGGTGCTCATGCTGCACCCGCGCGAGCACCACGACCTGGCCGACCTCCCTGACGAGCTGGCCGCCGAGCTCGGCGTCCTGACCACGCACGTCGTCCGCCACGTCCAGGCCTTGCCGAACGTCTCGCGGGCGCACGTCTACCGCATCGGCGACGGGGGTGCCCACCTGCACGTCTGGTTCTTCGCCCGGCCCCTCGGCCAGTCCCAGCTGCTGGGATCGTGGCTGGTGGTCTGGGACGACCTGCTGCCCGAGTACCCGGCCGACCTCGCGGACGCCGACGCGACCGTGGTGGCCGACGCCCTGGTGGCCTCCTGCGGGGGCAGCCGGACGCCGGACTGACCCGGCAGGCGCACGCCGAGGCCTTGACACCGCAGCGGGTTGGGTCGTTCCTGGAGGCGTGAGCGTGCCGATGAGCACGATCGTGCCGGCCCTGCGATGGCCCGCCGCCGGGGTGGCGGCGGGCCTGGCGTGGGGTGCGCTCGCCCGGGGCTGGATGCGCTACATCAGCACGGACCCGGAGTTCACCTGGCAGGGCACGCTCGCGATCGTGGCCCTGACCGGCCTGGCAGGCGCGTGCCTGCTCACCGTGGAAGGGCTGCGCCGGGGCGGCAAGGGCGGTTGGCGTCGGGTCGTCGCCGTCCCGGCGCTGCTGATGTTCGCCAGCCCCGGCGCCGTCATGGCCCCGACCGCCGTCCTCGGCGGTCTGGCCCTGTCCGGGCGTGGCGGCCGCCGTGTCCGGTGGCCGGCCGCTCTGGTCGCACTGCTCGCCCTCGCCCTGACCGGTTCGACGCTCACCGAGCTGCCGCACTCGACCGTCATCAGCCTCACCTGGTACGGCCTGCTCTGCCTCGGCCTGGCCCTCGCCTGGCGGGCCGAGTTCCTCCCCCGCGTCCACCAGGAGACGACCTCGTCCCCGTCAGCCTCTCGTGGGCTGCTCCCGGCGCACCGCCGTCCCCAGCCGACCACCTGACCGTCACGGAAGAGGACGCCGCTGGGCCCGTCGTCCGGAAGCGTCACCACCCACACCACCGAAGCCGCCCCCTCGTGGACCGGGCGGGCGGCTGATGGCCGCCGCCCGCACTCGGTGGTGGTGCTCGTGGCGACGTGCGCCGGTCGGGCAGGATGGCCCCATGACCGCGTACTGGATCAGCGTGTACAAGGAGATCCTCGACGAGTCCAAGCTGCTGGCGTACGCCGCACTGGCCGGGCCCGCCCTGCAGGCAGCCGGCGGCACCTTCGTCGCCCGCGGGCTGCCGGAGGAGGTCTACGAGGCGGGCGAGCGCACGCGCACCGTCCTGATCGAGTTCGACTCCGTCGACGAGGCCCGCGCCGCGCACGACAGCCCGGCGTACCAGGCGGCACTGGCGGCGCTGGACGGCGGCGCGATTCGTGACATGCGCATCGTCCCCGGGGTCTAGTCGCGCCAGCGCGAAGGATCGGTCCGGTCAGGGCGGGTGCGATCCTTCACGATCCCCATTGATCCGGCAGTACGGTTCGCAGGTGCTGACGTTCGACGACGTTGCCGCTCTGGCCGCGGCCCTGCCCGAGGTGACCGAGGGCGAGAGCCGGGGGCACCGGTCGTGGTCGGTTGGCGGGAGGGCGTTCGCCTGGGAGCGCCCGTTCACCAAGGCTGACCTGCGGCGCTTCGGCGACGTGACGCCCCCCGCCGGAGCGATCCTGGGTGTTCGCGTCGACGACCTCGGCGAGAAGGAGGCGGTCCTCGCTGCCCACCCGCAGGCCTTCTTCACCATCGCGCACTTCGACGGCTACGCCGCCGTGCTCATCCAGCTCGCGATCGTGGGCGAGGACGAGCTGCGCGAGGCGCTGGTCGACGCCTGGCTGGCCAGCGCTCCGCCCGCCGTCGCGGTGAGCTGGGTGAGGGACTCACGGGAGTGAGCGCGGTCTGGGCGCTGACGCCCCGGCGGAGCATCGAGCGAGAGTGCGCCCGGCGGGGCCGCGCGGACGTCGTCGCCGACTCGTACTGGCTGCGTGTCTGGGGGGTGCGCGGTCTGCTGTGGGCCGGCGACGGCGCGCGCTAGCGGGTGGGTGAGGCGCTCGTTCAGGTCGCTGCGCTGCGCGAGGACCCGGTCGCCCGGGTGCGCGCGGCCAGGGCGCGAGCGGTCCAGGTGCTGACCCAGACGAGCGCATGACCAGATATCTTGACGGATTGATGTGAAAACACAACAGTAGATCCGTGTCACCCATCAAACGTCGTCCCGACCGACCCATCTGCAACCGGCTCGCCGTCCTGCGCGCCGACCGGTCGATGTCCCGGGCCGAGCTCGCCGACCTCGTCGAGGTCAACCCCCAGACGGTGGGCTCGCTCGAACGCGGCGACTACTTCCCGAGCCTGGACCTCGCCATGCGCCTGTCCGAGGTGTTCGGCCTGCCGATCGAGGCGCTGTTCAGCCGCACCCCGTTCACCCCTCTGTCCGACCAGCTCTACCGGACCGCCGGAGCCCCCGGTGCCTGACACCACCTCGCTGGCCGCCAGCCGGGCCACCAACCCGACGCACGCCCGGCTGCTCGTCGTCCTCGCCGTGGCCAGCTGCGTGATGGTCTACGCCTCCGCGTTCCTCGGCCGCTCGCTGTCCGGGGTCGCTTCGATCGTCGGAGGTGTCATCTGGTTTCCCACCTACTTCCTGCTGCGCCGCTGCGTCCAGGAGGCCGCCGACCTGCCGGGCGAGCGGATCGTGGGGTCGTGGAACGGCCCCTGGGCGGCTGTCCTGCTGCTCTCGGCGGCACTGCCCAGCGCCGTCCTGGCGTGGTCCCAGGCGTCGCACCGGGCCGACGACTGACGCCCGACGCCGTGACACCCGGGTGACAGCAGCATGACGTTCGCGTCAGCCACGGCCCGAATCCGCCGCACCACCGGCACAGTGAGTGCATGGAACACCGACCCGCCACCAGCCGACGCCGGACGCTGGCGCAGGACAAGCAGCAGGCCGCCCGGCTCGGCTACGGCATCGTCGGCCGCGAGGTGCGCGACGGCGAGGACGTCGAGAGCTGGGGCCGCGTCGGCCTCGGCAGCACGCTGGAGCGCAACGAGCGCGCCGGCTGGGTGCTCGTGGCCCGCGACGGCAGCGGCCGGCGCACCGCCACGCCGCTCGAGGTCGGCGTGCCGCAGGACCCCATCGACGACGTCCTGTGGGCGCTGGTCGAGCAGGACCGACCGCGGCACCACCGCTGGCAGCCCGGCCGCGACGACGACGCGCGCTTCACCGCCGTGTGCGCCGAGGCCACCGCGACGCTGCACCGGGTCGACGACGACTGGTGCCTGTGCATCGCCTGGCCGGACGGCGGGGCGGACGTCGCCGCGCTGACCGACGTCTGGTCGGCGCGCGAGGCCCTGGTGCTCGCCGACCTCGCCCTGCACGAGCGGCGCGAGGCCCGCGCCGAGCTGACCCCGGCCGCGCTCAGCCGCTGAGGCGAACGCCGGCACCGAGCACGGGGACAGAGCACCGGCACCGGCCCAGCCACCCCGGAGGTGGCAGGATCAGCGGCAGATGAACCTCGCCGAGCTCGTTCCCGACCCGCCGACGGCTGACGCGACGTACGAGACGTTCGTCGCCTGGGTCGCCGACCGAGGCATCACCCTCTATCCCGCCCAGGACGAGGCCCTGCTCGAGCTCGTCACCGGATCCAACGTCGTCCTGTCGACGCCGACCGGGTCGGGCAAGTCGCTGGTGGCCGCGGGCGCCCAGTTCGCCGCTCTCGCCCAGGGCCGGCGCAGCTTCTACACCGCGCCGATCAAGGCGCTGGTGAGCGAGAAGTTCTTCGACCTGTGTGCCGCCTTCGGTCCCTCGAACGTCGGCATGATGACCGGTGACGCGACCGTCAACGGCGGGGCGCCGCTCATCTGCTGCACCGCCGAGATCCTGGCCAACCTGGCGCTGCGCGAGGGCGCGGACGCCGACGTCGGCCTCGTGGTGATGGACGAGTTCCACTTCTACGCCGACCCCGAGCGAGGCTGGGCCTGGCAGGTGCCGCTGATCGAGCTGACCGGCGCCCAGTTCCTGCTCATGTCGGCCACCCTCGGCGACGTCACCGCGTTCAGCGACGCCCTGACCCGGCGCACCGACCGCGACACCGCCGTGGTCACCAGCACCGACCGACCGGTGCCGCTGCACTACTCCTACGTCACGACCCCGCTGCACGAGACGCTCGAGGAGCTGCTCTCGACCCACGGTGCGCCGGTGTACGTCGTGCACTTCACCCAGGCGTCGGCGATCGAGCAGGCCCAGGCCCTGATGAGCCTGAACGTCTGCACCCGCGCGCAGAAGGACGCGATCGCCGACCTGATCGGCGACTTCCGGTTCACCGCCGGCTTCGGGCGCACGCTCTCGCGCCTGGTGCGCCACGGGATCGGCGTCCACCACGCCGGGATGCTGCCCAAGTACCGCCGGCTGGTCGAGCAGCTGGCCCAGTCCGGGCTGCTGAAGGTGGTGTGCGGCACCGACACCCTCGGTGTCGGCATCAACGTGCCGATCCGCACCGTGCTGTTCACCGGGCTCACCAAGTACGACGGGGTGCGCACGCGGCACCTGAAGGCGCGCGAGTTCCACCAGATCGCCGGCCGGGCCGGCCGCGCCGGGTTCGACACCGCCGGCACCGTCGTCGTCCAGGCCCCCGAGCACGACGTCGAGAACGCCAAGCGGATCGCCAAGGCGGGCGACGACCCGAAGAAGCTCAAGCGGGTCGAGCGCAAGAAGGCACCCGAGGGGTTCGTCTCGTGGGGTCGGCCGACGTTCGACCGGTTGATCGCGGCCGAGCCCGAGCTGCTGGTCAGCTCGTTCCGGGTGAACCACGCGATGCTGCTGAACGTCCTGCAGCGCCCCGGCGACGCGTTCACCCACATGCGCCACCTGCTGCTCGACAACGACGCCACCCCGGCGCAGCAGCGGGTGATGATCCGCCAGGCGATCAACATCTTCCGTGCGCTGCTGCAGGCCGGGGTCGTCGAGCGGCTCGCGACGCCGGACCACGAGGGCCGCACCGTGCGGCTCACCATCGACCTGCAGGCGGACTTCGCCCTCGACCAGCCGCTGTCGCCCTTCGCCGTCGCCGCGCTCGAGCTGCTCGACCGCGAGGCGCCGACGTACGCCCTGGACGTGCTCTCGATCGTCGAGTCGACGCTGGACGACCCGCGCCAGGTGCTGTCGGCCCAGCGCAACAAGGCCAAGGGCGAGGCCGTCGCCGAGATGAAGCAGCAGGGCATCGAGTACGACGAGCGGATGGAGCTGCTCGAGGACGTCACCTACCCGATGCCCCTGGCCGACGAGCTCGCCGCCGCCTTCGAGGTGTACCGCGCCGGGCACCCCTGGGTGGCCGACGAGCAGCTGTCGCCGAAGTCGGTGGCGCGCGACCTGTTCGAGCGCTCGATGACGTTCGTCGAGTACGTAGGGCACTACCAGCTCGCACGGTCCGAGGGCTTGGTGCTGCGTTACCTCGCCGACGCGTTCAAGGCGTTGCGCCGCACCGTCCCCGAGTCCGCGCGCACCGAGGAGCTGGACGACCTGCTCAGCTGGCTGGGAGAGCTGGTGCGCCAGGTCGACTCCTCGCTGCTCGAGGAGTGGCAGGCGCTCAGCGAGCCTGGCGAGGCGCCGACGTCCGTGCCGGTCGACGAGCGCCCCCCGCCGCTCACCGCCAACGTCCGGGCGTTCCGGGTGCTGGTGCGCAACGCGATGTTCCGCCGCGTCGAGCTGATGGCGCTGCGGCGCTGGATCGACCTCGCCGAGCTCGACCCCGCGTTCGGCCAGGACGCCTGGGAGGCCGGGATCCGCGCGTACTTCCACCAGCACGACGACCTCGGCACCGGGCCGGACGCTCGCGGCCCGCTGCTGCTGACCATCACGACCGAGCCGGACCGCTGGGTGGTGCGCCAGACCCTCGACGACCCGGCGGGCGACCACGACTGGGCGATCCTCGCGAACGTCGACCTGGCCGCGAGCGACGCCGCGGGCACCGCGGTGGTCACCGTGACCGAGGTCGGCCCGCTCTAGCCGAGACCCCCCGCCAGCGGCTGACCGTCTCGCTGGCCCGCGAGCGACGTGGGGCGCTGCGCTGCCACTGCTCGCGGCGACGCTGGCGCTCGTCCAGGTCGAGCTCAGCGAGCACCCGCCCCAGGCCCCCGAGCAGGGCGCCGTGCAGCTGCCACTGGGTGGCGTCGGCGCGCGGGTCGACGAGCAGCAGCTCGGTCACCAGGGCGCGCGTGCCACCGAGCGCCTCCAGCGCCTGCACGAGCTCGTCCACCGCACCCACCCCGTTCTCACCCTCGGCGCGCGCCAGGGCCCCGAACGACCGCAGCGCCTGCGCCAGCTGGCGCATCAGCTCGGCCAGCACCTCGCGGACGTCGGGGTCGTCAGCCACCGTGCGGACGGCGGGCGCCGACTCGCCGCGCTCGCGAGCCTCCCGCTGACGGGCCGCCTCACCCGCGGTGTCCGTGATCGCGCGGAACAGCTGCCGCAGCGCGACCGCGGCGTGCTCGAGCGCGTCCAGGTCGTGCCGCAGCAGGGGCAGCCGGTCAGGGGTGCCGACGGCGCGGGGGTTGAGCCGGCGCAGCTCGCCCGCCTGGTCGATGGCGGCGTCGGCGCGCACGACGTACCGGTCGAGCCGGCGCACCTCGTCCAGCCACGCGCGCGTCTGGTCGACCGAGTCCGCGGCGGGCAGCTGCTCGGCGACCTGGTCGAGCACCGCCGCCGTCCGCAGGGCGACCACCTCGACGGCCTCACCGGCGGTCCGGGTCTGGGCCGAGGGCGGCAGCACCACGCTCCACAGCACGCCGACCGCGGCGCCGACCAGGGTCTCGGCCACCCGGGACGCGGCGGCCTGCTCGGCCGAGCTCACCCCGAGCACGAGCATCGCGCTGATCGGCACCTCGAGCAGGTGCTCCCCGAGGCGCAGTGCCTGCCCGATGACGATCGACGCGGCGATGACCGTCCCGAGGCTCCACCAGGTCAGGTCGACCAGCGACGACAGCAGCACCGCGAGGACGACGCCCGAGACCACCGCCAGCACCCGGCGCAACCCGGTGGTGAGCGTCGCGAACAGGCTGACCTGCACGACGAGAAGCGCGGTGAGCGGCCCGGTGAGCGGCTGGGTGTGCGGGAACAGCAGTCGCGCGACCACGTAGGCGACCACCGCCGGGACGGTCAGCCGGGTCGCCCGCACCGCGGCCGGCCGGCCCCGTCGGCGCACGCGGTCCGCGAACCGGTCTCGGCTCGCCCGCGCGCGGGCGAGCAGCACCCGCCCCCGCGGTGGGTCAACGCGGTCCCCGGCCATGGCCGAAGGATGGCGGCTGCGGGGATGGACGCGCCACCCGCAGGTATGCCACCCTCAGTACTCGATCCGTGACAACGGGTCATCATTACCCCGTTGGCCCAGGATCAAACCAGCTCCAACCGCCACATAACGACGCCGTCGTCGTTCAAGTGCACCGCTCTGACTGCCGATGCACAGCCAGATCCACCACCGGACGAGACGGGACGTACCCCCATGGCCGCGCTGACCTCCCCTGCCCGCCGCCTCGGCGTCGCCCTCGCCCTCGGGGGGCTGGCCGTCGCCTCGCTGGCGCTGCCCTCGGCCCCGCTGACCGAGCGAGCGGCAGCCGCCGGTACGACGACCACGGTCGGCCCCGGCGTCAACCTGCGCGCCGCGCTGATCGCCCTCAAGCCCGGCGACACCCTCGCCCTGCTGCCGGGCACCTACACCAGCGGCATGGTGTCGCCGCCGCCGGTGAGCCTGGCCATCGGCGCTGACCGCAAGATGAGCGTCGGGACGCCGACCCAGCCCATCACGGTGCGGGCCGCCGACCCCGCCGCCCGGCCGCTGATCATGGGCGAGATCAAGCTGTGGGGGCCGTCGTACTGGGTGCTGGACGGCCTGCGGGTGCAGGCGGTCGACGCCACCCGCGACGCCCTGTACATCGGTGGCGGCCAGGGGTGGGTCGTGCGCAACAGCGAGTTCTCCGGCGCCAGCAGCACCGGCGCGTTCTCGAACGTCACCATCGGCACCGACATCTACGGCAGCGGATCCCCCAGCGGGTTCGCGTTCACCGGCAACTGCGTGCACGACGCCGGCCACACGACCCGCCGCACCACCGACCACAACATCTACGTCAGCTTCAGGGGCACGCCGTCCTCGGGCGGGCTGATCAGCCGCAACGTGATCTTCAACCACCCCAACGGTGCCGGCATCAAACTCGGCGACGGTGGTGTGCCCGGCGCCGTCGGACCGTGGGGGGTGAAGGTCACCTACAACACCATCGCGTACGGCGGCCGCCAGGTGCTGCTGCACGGGGACGTGCGGAACAACACGATCGCCCGCAACATCTTCGCGACCTCGACACAGCGGTTCAGCACGGTCGACAAGACCACGTCGGTCTATCTGAACCTGGTCGTCGGCGGCGGCAACACCTTCGTCAACAACTACGCGGCGTCCTCGACGCTGTTCTCGTTCGGCAAGTCCGCCACGATCGGCGCCGACAACGCCGTTCGCACCAGCCCCCGCTTCGCCGGCGGCGGCTGCGACGGCCTGCGCCCGACGTACGCCAAGGCCGTGGCCTACGGCCGCTACGGCTCAGGAGCGCTGCCGCGGTGGTGACCCGCCGGATCGCGGCCGCCACCGCCCTGAGCGCCGTGGCGTTGTCGAGCTTCCTCGCACCGGGGGCGCCGCTGACCGAGCGCGCGAGCGCCGCGGGGCGCACCGTGACCGTGGGGCCGGGCGCCGACCTCAAGGCCGCCCTGATCGGACTGCACGCCGGTGACACGCTGGCCTTGCGGCCCGGGATCTACCGCACCGGGATGATCTCGCCGCCACCCGCGACCCTGGGCATCTCGCCCGACCACAAGCTGCACCAGGGGACGGCCGGAGCACCCATCACGGTGCGGGCCGCCGACCCGCGCAACCGCCCGCTGATCCTCGGGGAGCTCAAGCTCTGGGGCCTGCGGTACTGGCGCCTGGACGGGCTGCGCGTGCAGGCCGTCGACGCAGGCCGCGACGGGCTGTACCTCGGCGGCGGCCAGGGCTGGGTCGTCCGCAACAGCGAGTTCTTCGGCGCCAGCCGCACCAACGCGTTCTCGAACGTGACCATCGGCAGCGACCTGTACGGCTCCGGGGCGCCGCGCGGGTTCACGTTCACCGGAAACTGCGTGCACGACGCGGGCCGCAGCACCCGAAACGGCACCGACCACAACATCTACGTCAGCTTCGCGGGCGACGCCGGGTCCGGCGGCGTCATCAGCCGCAACGTGATCTTCAACCACGCCAACGGGGTGGGCATCAAGCTGGGCGACGGTGGCGTCCCGCGCGCACCTGGTCCGTGGAACGTCACGGTCGCCTACAACACCATCGCCCAGGGCGGGCGGCAGATCTTCCTGCACGGCGACGTCCGCAACAACACCGTGGCGCGCAACCTGCTGTCGAGCTCGACCCAGCGGTTCCCGCAGCTGAGCACGACCACGTCCGTGTACCTGAACAAGGTGGTCGGCGGCGGCAACACGTTCGTCAACAACTACGCGGCGTCCTCGACGCTGTTCGCGTGGGGCGGCAGCGCCCGTATCGGCGTCGACAACGCGGTGCGCGCCAACCCGCGCTTCTCCGGCTCCGGCTGCGGCGGGTTCCGGCCCGGCGTCGCCCGGGCCGCGCTGTACGGCCGCTACGGTGCCGGGGCGCTGCCCACCCGCTGAGCCCGCTCAGCCGCCGCCGGTGTCCTGCACGGTCGTCTCGCCCGAGGGGGCGTCATGACCTGCGCCCGACGAGCCACCGGTGTCGGGCACCGAGCCGCCGGACGAGTCGTCGGACGTGGGCGGCTCGGGCGCAGAGGCCTCGGACGTCGAGGGCTCGGGCGTCGAGGGATCGGAGCCTTCCGTCGCGGACGCCGGCGTCCGGTCGGTGGTCGACGGCCGGGGAGTCGCGTGCTCGGACCCCGCCGTCCCGTCGTCGGTGGGGCGCACCGCACCCCAGCCCTGGCCGGACTTGGACACCCCGGTGGCGGGCGTGTGCACGGCTCGTCCGGTCGCCGATGGCGCCGGGTCGGTCGCCGCAGGCGGCTCGACCACGCCCGCGGCCGGGGTCGAGGTCGAGGTCGGGGACTGGTCGACCGGGTCGTCCTCGGTGCTGGCGGGGGTGACGACGCGGACGCGGGTCGTCGAGTCGGACTGCAGGGCCTGGCCGACCACGACGGACGCCGCCACCGCCGCGACCGCAGCGGCGGCCACCGCGATGCGCCCGACCGCGGCCGGGACCACGAGGCGTCGCGGAGCGGGCAGGCGGTCCGGCAGATCGCCCGACCCGGCCGGGGTCAGGTCGGGAGGCAGGGTCCGGCCCGAGGCGATCGCCAGCGGCAGGTAGGCGGCCAGTGCGGCGGTGGGCCGCGGCGCCGGCGCCCCGGTGGGGCCACCCAGGCGCGATAGGGCGGCGCCCAGCTCGGCGTCCGGGCCTCTGGGGCCCGCGCCGAGCAGCGCGTCCAGCTCGTCGTGGTGGGTCATGTCGTCCTGGTTATCGGTGCAGCAGGGCCTGAGGTCACGGTCGGCGGCGGCTGAGTCGGCTGCGTCTGGGTCGGGGCGGCAGCGTCCCAGTCAGCGCCGGGCTCCTGCTGCGCGCACCGGCGCAGCGTGGTGATCGCCCGGTGCTGCAATTGCTTGACGGCGCCCTGGCTGCGCCCCAGCACGGCGGCGGCGTCCGCGACGTCCAGGCCGGCGACCACCCGCAGCAGCAGCACCTCGCGCTGGGCGGGAGCCAGGGCCGAGAGCCAGCGCTGCAGCTGCTCGCCGTACAGGTCGCGGACCGCGTCGTCCTCGGCGCTGGCGGCCCGGCGCGGGTCGGCGTCCTCCTCGAAGGGGCGCAGCGCCATGGCCCGCGGGCCGAACCGGCGGCGGATGTCGTCAACCGCCTTGTGGTGGGCCAGCGTGAACACGAACCGGCGGAACTGCGCACCCCCGCCGACGAAGTCCCCGATCCGCGCGAAGGCCGCGGCGAACACCTCGCTGGTCACGTCGTCGACGTCAAGCACCCCCCGGCTGCGCACGTACGCCGCCACCGTCGGGGCGAGTCGCAGCCAGAGCTCACCGAAGGCCTCGGTGTCGGCGGCGCGCGCCGCGCGCACCAGGGCGTCCTCGTCGCGCACTCGACCTCCCGTCCGAGGCTGGTAGCACCATCGCACCACGTCCCGAGACCTTCACGGGCCCGGCGACCCGATGGTTCAGGTCGGCGCTCCCAGTGCTCCGAACGGATGATCTCGCGCGGCACCGTACCTTCGCGCCGTCTTCTGCCGATAACACCAGCGACATCGCAGCCCGCGATCCCTCTCACCAGGAGCTCTCATGCGCGTTCGTTCCGCAGTCGCCCTCGCCTCCACCCCGGTCCTGCTGCTGCTGGGTGCCCACCCCGCTGCTGCGGCCGTCAGCACCCCCACCTGCATGGGCCACCGGGCCACCATCGTCGGCACCAGCCACCACGACGTGCTGCGCGGCACCGCTCGCGCCGACGTCATCGTCGCGCTCGGCGGCGCCGACACCATCTACGCCGGCGGCGGCAACGACCTGATCTGCGCCGGCAGCGGCGACGACGTCATCCACGGGGGCACCGGCAACGACAAGATCCTCGCCGGAGCCGGCAACGACCACGTGTTCGGTGACGCCGGCAACGACGTCGAGGTCGGCGAGGCGGGTGACGACGTGATGAGCGGCGGCACCGGCGCGGACGTCGAGCTCGGCGGCCTCGGCAACGACCACATCAACGGCGACGACGGCGACGACCACGTGGCCGGCCAGGCCGGCAACGACGTCGAGGTCGGCGGCCGCGGCGACGACGTCATGACCGGGGGCACCGGCAACGACGTCGAGGACGGGCAGGCCGGGGACGACCACCTGTCCGGGGACAGCGGCGCCGACCACCTGATCGGTGGCGCTGACGACGACGTCCTCGAGGGCGGCAGTCAGGACGACGTCGTCGAGGGCGGCGCCGGCGCTGACAAGGTCGACGGTGGCGAGGGCGCGGACGAGTGCGACGACGACGGCGCGGCCACGACCTGCGACGACGACCAGGGCGAGGACGAGGCCGGCGACGTCTCGCACGACGGCCTCTCGCTGAACGCCGCAACCGCGCACGCCTGACCGACCGTCCAACCGCACCTTCGCCACATGGTGGGCCCAGCAGGGAGCCGTACCACCACTGTGTGGCGAAGGTGCGGTCGTCTCAGCCCAGGCGACGCCGCGAGCTGATGACGCCGGTGTCGAACCCGGCCAGGTGCAGCCCGCCGTGGAACCGCGCGTGCTCGATCTTCAGGCACCGGTCCATGACGACGTCCAGGCCGGCCGCCTCGCCGCGCTGCGCCGTGTCCTCGTCCCACAGCCCCAGCTGCAGCCACAGGGTCGAGGCAGCCACCTCGAGCGCCTCGTCCAGGACGCCAGGCAGGTCGGCCGGCTTGCGGAAGACGTCGACCAGGTCGGGCGTGACCGGCAGCGACGCCAGGGTGGGGTAGACCGGGCGACCGAGGATCTCGGTGGCCGCCGGGTTGACGAAGTAGACGTCGTAGTCGCTGGAGGACAGCAGGTACGTCGCGACGAAGTAGCTCGCCCGGCTGGGGTTGGCCGAGGCGCCGACCATCGCGACCGTGCGGGTGCGACGCAGCAGCCCGAGCCGCTCGCGGGCCCCGGGACCCTCCCACGTGCGGGTCGTCACGACTGGTCCTTGGTCGCGGCGGTCAGCGCCTGGTCGAGGTCCCACAGCACGTCCTCGACGTCCTCGAGGCCGACGCTGATCCGCACCAGGTCCGGCGGGACCCCCGCCGCCTCGAGCTGGTCGTCGCTGAGCTGCTGGTGGGTGGTGCTGCCCGGGTGGATCACCAGAGTCCGGGCGTCGCCGATGTTGGCCAGGTGGCTGCACAGCTGCAGCGACTCGATGAAGGTGCTCGCGGCGGCCCGGCCGCCGCGGACGCCGAACGAGAAGACCGCGCCGGGGCCGAGGGGCAGGTAGCGCGCGGCACGTTCGTGGTGCGGGTGGTCGGGCAGCCCCGCCCAGCGCACCCACGCGACCCGGGCGTCGGCGTCCAGCCACCGGGCGACGGCGTGGGCGTTCGCGAGGTGGGCGTCCATCCGCTGCGGCAGCGTCTCGATCCCCTGCAGCAGCAGGAAGGCCGAGTGCGGCGACAGGCTCGCGCCGACGTCGCGCAGCTGCTCGCTGCGCAGCTTGGTCAAGAAGCCGTACTCGCCGAAGTTCTCCCACCAGCGCACCCCCCCGTACGACGGGGTCGGCTCGGTCATCGTCGGGAAGCGGCCGTTCCCCCAGTCGAACCGGCCCGACTCGACGATCACCCCGCCGAGCGTCGTCCCGTGGCCGCCCAGGAACTTGGTCACCGAGTGGATGACGACGTCGGCGCCATGCTCGATCGGCCGGCACAGGTACGGCGTCGCGGTCGTGGCGTCCACGATCAGCGGGACCCCGGCGGCGTGGGCCACCTCGGCGAGGCCGGCCAGGTCGGCGACGTCGCCGCTGGGGTTCGACACGACCTCGGCAAACACGAGCTTGGTGCGGTCGGTGATCGCTGCGGCGTAGTCGGCGGGTTCGTCGCTGCGGACAAAGGTCGTATCGACCCCGAAGCGGCGTAACGTCACGTCGAGCTGGGTCAGGGTGCCGCCATACAGGGACGACGAGGCGACGATGTGGTCGCCCGCCCCGGCCAGCGCGGCGAAGGTGAGAAACTCCGCTGCCTGACCGCTCGCCGTCGCAACGGCGCCGATCCCGCCGTCCAGGCTGGCCAGGCGCTCTTCCAACGCAGCCACCGTCGGGTTACCGATCCGAGAGTAGATCGACCCGTACTTCTGCAGCGCGAACAAGGCTGCGGCGTCCGCGGTGTCTTCGAACACGAAGCTCGTCGTCTGGTAGATCGGGACGGCGCGCGCGCCAGTCGTCGGGTCGGGAGCGCCCCCCGCGTGCAGCGCCCGGGTACGAAATCCCCAGGCCCGGTCGCTCACGCGTAGGCCACCTCCGTCTTGACCGCCGTGGAGTTCACCAACAGGTCGAGCACCGGGCAGTGTTCATCGACCACGCGAGCCAGCTCGGCGTAGCTCTCGCGAGACTCGGGTCCGCCGAGGGTCACCAACACCTTCACGCCGCCGAATCCCGGCCGGACCTCCTCGTCCAGCCCGAAGAAACCGCGCACGTCCAGGTCGGCCTCGACCGCGACGTCGATCGTGTAGAGTTGCACACCGAGCTTGGCGCCCCAGATCCGGTAGGTGACCACCTGGCAGGACACCAGCCCGGCCAGGACCATCTCGACCGGGCTGGGGGCGGCGTCCTGCCCACCGAGGCTGGCGGGCTCGTCCACGAGCACGCTGTGCTGGCGGATGGCGATGCTGGTCGCGACCGTACCGATGCCGTGCCCCCCGGCGCGAAACAGGACGGTGGCTCTGGTCGGGTCAGCGCCAACCGCAACCGTGGTGGCCTCGATGACGTCGCTCAAAGACGTGTCGTTCAAAGACGTGTCGTTCAAAGACATGTTGGTCAAAGACATTGGGGGCCCTTCGTCTGCTGCCAGGTGTACCGGGAGGTGGGGCTGCACACACACGGGCTGCACACATAGCGGGGCGGATCGACGCGTGCCGATACCCGACAGGGGATGCGAGCAGCCCTATCGACAGCAGGTGTCGAACAGGTCGAGTCGGCGGCTCACCCAGAACGGGTCGAGGAGGTCACCGGCGCACGACATGTGTGGAGTATGGCGCCGGCAGCGCGCCGGCACAAGGGTTACTCAACGGATCTGCCGGATGGACCGCTACTACTCGGCTGCGACGGTGGACGACGTCTCGGCCCGCAGTTCGCCGGAGCTGACTGATCCCTCGCCGCCGGAACGCGTGGTTGCCTCAGGGGTCGACGGCTCGCTGCTTGGGTCAGTGGTCTCGGTCTCTCTCGTCGAACTCGACGTCGGGCTGGCGTCCCGGGAGGTGCCCCGCGGTGACGGTGTCCCGGACTGATCCTCGGACCGCGTGCTGGGAGCGAACCCCTCGCTCGAGCGCGTGCTCGATGCCGAGCGGCCCGGCTGGGAACGATCCGGCTGCGTCATGGTGGATCGCTGCGTCGCGGACTGCGACGTCGTGGACTGCGAGCTCGGCGTCGGACTTGAGGAGTCTGAGCTGGGCGAATCTGAGCTCGGCGCATCTGAGCTCAGCGAATCTGGGCTCGTGGAGTCTGAGGTCGGCGTCGCCGGCGTCACGATATCCACCCGCAGCCGGTCCTCGCTCAGTTCGTTGACGGCAACCGACACGGTGACGGCGGCAACGGCGACCGACCCGGCAAGCAGCAGCTTGGTGGCCGGCGCCAGCGCGGCGAGGCGGCCGGCCAGTCTGGCGCGTCGACCCGGCTGGGCCGGCCGAGGTGAGCGGGCCAGGTCCTCGGGGGTGAGCAGGTCAACCGGTGTGGCGCCCAGCAGCACGGCTGCGAGCGCGCGTGAAGGCACCGGCGCCGACGTCCGTCCGGCGCTTTGCATCGCCATGAAGAGGTCGGCGAGCTCACCGTCAGGCCCAGTGGACCCACGGCGCAGCATCTCGTCGAGCTCGTCCTTGTGTTTCATGTCGTTGTTGCTATCGGTGACGCGACGTCTGCGGTAACGGTCCGGGCGCCCTGCGCTGTAGCTGGGTTCACGCCGCGCCGCAGCGTTGTCAGCGCGCGATGCTGCAGCTGCTTGACCGCGCCGTCGCTGCGGCCGAGCACCGAGGCCACGTCAGCGACGTCCAGTCCGGCCACGACACGCAGCAGCAGCACCTCACGCTGTACGTCGGGCAGCAGGGCGAGCAGCTGCTGCACCTGTTCGCCGTACACCTCGCGCAGCGCCTCGTCCTCGGCGCTCGCGGCCGAGCGTGGGTCCGTGTCGTCGTCCAGGACCTCGTGCCGCGGCACCCGGGGACCGAACCGGCGCCGGGTGTCGTCGACCGACTTGTGGTGGGCCAGGGTGAAGATGAACCGCCGGAACTGCACTCCCCCACCGGCGAAGTCTCCAACGCGGGCGAAGGCCGCCATGAACACCTCGCTGGTCACGTCGTCCACGTCGGCGACACCGCGGCTGCGCAGGTAGCCACCGACCGCGGGAGCCAACCTTTCCCACAACTGCCCGAAGGCCGCGGAGTTACCACCTCGCGCGGCCTCGACCAGCGTGTCCTCGTCGAGCACGCCTCACCTCTGCTTCGCGGCCCGGTGTCGCCAACACCTCTCATCGGCACGGCATCGCCCAGACCTGAGGATGAGCCTACTCAGGTGGTCGCCGCTACCGCCGGTGAACGCTGCAGCCTGCGGGCGGCGGCGATCCCACCGACGATCGAGGCGACGACCACAAATGACGAGACGTTCAGCTGCGCCACACCGGACAGTCCGTGCCCGAGGTTGCAGCCCCCGGCGATCCAGCCGCCGGCGCCGAGCAGGAACCCACCAGCGGCGAGCTGCACGTACCGCGGACCGGCCTCGCCGCGTACCCACCACCCCCCCGCGCTGCGAGCCGCGACCAGTGCGCCGCCGACGATGCCGGCCAGGAACGCCAACAACCACCAGTTGGGTCGACCGGCGGCCACCGACGCCGATGCGCCCACCGTCGAGGGCCCGAAGGAAGACCCCCCGAGGCCAGCCAGCGCCCAGGCCGCCACCGTGACCAGCCCGAGGGCCACGCCGGTGCGGGTCCAGCCCCACTGCCACGAATGTTCGGTGCCCTCCCGCGCGGGCCGGGACCGCAGGACGAGGAGCACCACCGCGAGGAACGCCAGCGCCACCGCGAGCCGCGGGACCCCCAGAACGCCGGGAATCGTCGCCGGGTCACCGCCCGGTAACAGCGTCGGGCCCGGCAGCCGCACGCCTCGCGCCGCCAGCTCGCCGACCACCCAACCGGCCACGCCAACGGCTGCGCCGAGCATCCCCGACCCGAGCTTGTAGAACAGGCCCGAGACGCAGCTGCGCGCGACCGCCATGCCGACCCCGACGACCAGCCCACCCACCACGTTCGAGACCGGCGTGAAGGCCAGACCGCGGTTCAGCCCGTCGCCCAGGGACGTGGCGAACAGCAACGAGAGCCCGACGCTGGCCACCGCGACCGCGAGCAGCCAGCCGCGCAGCAGGAGGTAGCGGCGCTGGATCACCCCGGCGAACATGGCGTGGAAGCACAGCTGCGAGCGCTGCAGCACGTACCCGACGGCCAGCCCTGCAACGACTCCGGTCACCGTGGCGATGACCACCGCTGTCACGGAGTTCTCGCCAGGGGCAGGTGCACCTGACCATGATGCCGGTTTCGCCAAGCGCTTGCGCTTGTTACCCATCGGTAGCATCATGGTTACTGACGGGTAACCCCGCCCTCGTCGTCCGCACCGCCGCCTTGGAGGCGACCCGAAATGGGCCACTACCGATCCAACGTCCGCGACCTGGAGTTCAACCTCTTCGAGCTGCTCGGCCGCCAACGTGTGCTCGGCACCGGCCCCTACGCCGAGGTCGACAAGGACACCGCCCGCGAGATGCTGCGCGAGGTGGCGCGGCTGGCCGAGCACGAGCTGGCCGACTCGCTGCTGGAGTCCGACCGCACCCCGCCGGTGTTCGACCCCGCGACCCACGAGGTTGCGCTGCCGGCGGCGTTCCGGCGCAGCTACCAGGCCTACCTGGACGCCGAGTGGTGGCGGCTGGACATCCCCGCCGAGCTCGGCGGCACCGTCGTCCCGCCGTCGCTGCGCTGGGCGCTGGCCGAGCTGGTGCTGGGCGCGAACCCCGCCGTCCACA
>JBKJTJ010000078.1:0-5282 GCA_046590855.1 Actinomycetota bacterium | reverse complement strand
GCCGGCGGGCTGCTCGCCTACGAGTGGTGCGTGCTGCGGGTCGTGCCGCGCGTCGAGCGCTGCGAGTTCGTCAACGCCGGCGCCGTCGTCTACAGCAGGTCGGGCGACGTCCTGGTGGCCGGTGTCGAGCTGGACGCCGTCCGCGCACTCGCCCTCGACCCGCGGCTGGACGTCACCGCAGTGCGCCGGCACCTGGACGTCGTCGCCGCGGTCTGCGCCGGGACGCACCCGGCTACCGCCGCGATGCCCCCGGGCGCCAGGTTCCGGTGGCTGACCGCGGCGCGGAGCACCGTCGTCCAGGCGTCGCCGGTGCACACCGGGCTCAGCCTCGACCCGGCGGGCGAGCTCGGGCGGCTGCTCGACTCGATGGTGCGACCGCTGCGGGACTAGTGTCCTGGGCATGGAACTCAGACGGCTCGGGCGGCTCGGCGCGACCAACTCGGTGATCATCTACGGCGCGGCCGCCCTCGGTGGGGTCGACCAGGACACCGCCGACACGTCCGTCCAGGAGGCGCTGGACGGCGGGATCACCCACTTCGACGTCGCAGCCAGCTACGGCGACGCCGAGCTGCGCCTCGGGCCCTGGATGCCGCGGATCCGCGACCGGATCTTCCTGTCGACCAAGACCGGGGAGCGCGCGCGGGACGCGGCGTGGGCGCAGATCAACGCCTCGCTCGAGCGACTGCAGACCGACCACGTCGACCTGCTGCAGCTGCACGCCATCGGCGACATCGACGACCTCGACCGCGCGACCGGTGCGGGCGGTGCCCTCGAGGCTGCCGTCCGGGCCCGTGACGAGGGTCTGGTCGGGGCCGTCGGCATCACCGGCCACGGCCCGCAGGCGCCGGCCACGCACCTGGAGGCGCTGCGGCGCTTCCCGTTCGCGACGGTGCTGACGCCGATCAACGTCGCGCTGCACCGTGACCCCGCCTACCGCGCCGACTACGACGCGCTCGTGGCGAGGGTCCACGCTGACGACGTCGGGCTGATGACCATCAAGACCGTCGCCCGGCGCAACTGGCCGAACGTCGGCGCCGGAGAGCCGGCCGACAACGAGGCGTACGCCACCTGGTACGAGCCGTTCGACGAGTACGAGCAGGTGCGCGCGGCCGTGTCGTGGGCGCTCGCCCGGCCCGAGATCACCGGCATCCCGACGCCGGGTGACGTCCGGCTGCTCGGCATGATGCTGCGTGCCGAGGCCCACCGAATCGACGTCACCGACGCCGAAGCGGCCCTGTCCCACGACGACGCCTACTCCTCACCCTTCGAGCGGATGCCCGCCTGACACCCACACGCCCCGCGCACCTCACGCGGGGTCGCACCGTCGCGATCGGGGCAACGGCGCGTCACATCTAACGCCTTGTTGCCCCGGTCGTCGGGATTCATCCGTCGTGCAGAACCCGCTGGTGGTGGTACCGGCACAGCAGCACCAGGTTGGCCAGGCTGGTCGAGCCGCCGTCGGCCCAGTTCACGACGTGGTGCGGGTGCGCCGCCCGACGTCCAGCACCTGACCCAGGGGCCCGATCGTGACGGGTGTGATCGTTGCGTCGCACGCCAGGCGCCGGGTCGTCTCACCGCTCATGACCCCGCCCCAGTCCAGGGCCGACCCACCGGGCTCACCGGCCAAGGTGCGCGCGCCCGTGACCACGGTCAGGTGCGCGCCGGGGCGGCGGATGTCGGCGGGTTGTTGGCGTAGAGGGGTTCGAGGGCGGCGCTGATGACCGCCAACGACCCGGGGTCCAGGTCACCGCGGGCGATCCCTGCGCCGTACAGGGTGGATGCGAAGGTGATCCCGGACCGGGAGCGTTGCTCGGCGTCGTCCCTGGCCACGCCCCGCGGGTCCACGTGGCACGCGAAGTACCTGCCGGCCCTGGCAAGCTCGGCCGGGTTCAGCGCTGCCGCGTGCGCCACCAGCTTGGCCTCACCCGCGACCCACACGTCCTCCGGCAACGCGGACGGCAGATCGGTGATGACCTTCGCGATCACCTGCGCCTGACCTAGTCCGATCGTGCCCGCGGCCACCGCCTCCGCGGTCTGCATGCACGTGCTCCCCTCCACCTGGTCCGCGAGGCGCCGCAGGTCCGCGACGTCGGTGAGCAGGGACCCGCCGTCCACGCCGTGCAGGTCCTCGACTGCAGACCCGCGGCCGCGTCGTGCAGCAGCGTG
Source organism: Actinomycetota bacterium (assembly GCA_046590855.1). Classification (GTDB taxonomy): domain Bacteria; phylum Actinomycetota; class Actinomycetes; order Actinomycetales; family Angustibacteraceae; genus JACMOY01. The sequence goes on along the minus strand of JBKJTJ010000078.1, from coordinate 3,116 downwards.
AGCGATTCGCTCAGCGGCCTACTCGACTGGTCCATGCCTCACACGCTAGAGGTCACCACCGACAGTCCAGACCCCTCAGACCTGTTCTCCCACAACCACTTTGAAGAACTTTGAGCAACGTCCCGCTACTCTCAGCGAGGCTCCGGCAGCCACGCGACGTGGCCGGCCAGCAGCACGTACCCGCAGAAGGCCACCACGTCGATGAACGTGTGGGCCGCGATCAGCGGCACGAGCCGCCCGCTGCGCTGGAAGTAGCGTGCGAACACCGCACCCATCAGCAGGTTGCCGAGCAGTCCCGCCACCCCCTGGTAGAGGTGGTAGCAGCCGCGGATCACCCCGCTGGTCGCGATCGTGCGGGCGGGCGACCACCCGAGCTGCTCGCCTCGGCGCACCAGGTAGCCGACCAGCACGACCTCCTCGAGGGCGGCGTTGGCCGCGGCCGACAGCACCAGCACCGGGATGCGCCACCACACAGGCGGCAGGGTCGTCGGCACCACCGCGAGACTGCCGCCGGCGGCGTACGACACGAGGTAGCCGGCGAGGCCCACCGCACCCACCAGAGCCGCCGCACCCGCGCCCAGCGCGACGTCGCGCCGCCAGCGGTCGGTGCGCAGCCCGACGTCCGCGATTCGCTCACCACGCAGTCCGACGACGACGAGGACCACGCCCACCGGTAGCAGCAGCCGCAGGATGCCGGCCAGCTGCAGCCCGAGGTCGAGCCACGGGTGGCCCGGGGCGGCCGAGCCGTTCAGGGTCGCCTGCTGCGACCCCAGCCGCCCTGGGGCGAGCGCAGCCGAAGCGAACACCAGCACCGACCTCGCGGCGCTCAGGCCCACCGCGATGGCGACGACGACGAGGGTCTCGGCGCCCAGCAGGCGGCGCGTGCGGACGTCGGTCACCACCACGCCAGCCTACGTACCGCCGTGCGCACCTTGCGGCGAAGGTGCCGTCAGAGGGGCCTCCGGACGGCACGTTGTGGCGAAGGTGCGGTCGATGGGGGCGTCAGAGCGGCGTCGGGGGGACGCCGACCACGACCTCGTTCTCGACCGCACCGAGGACGTCGGCCTCCAGCCGCACGCGGTCACCGACCTGCAGGCTGGGCCGGGCGTCGGCGCCGCGGTTGCCCCAGAGCTCGGCGAGGCACCCGTCTCCGCAGGTACCCGACCCGAGCACGTCACCGGCGCGCAGCCAGGTGCCGCGCGAGGCGTACGCGATCATCTGCGCGAAGCTCCAGTGCATGTGCGACAAAGAGTCCGAGCCAAGCAGCTCGTCGTTGACGTACGCCCGAAGGCCCACGTCGACGCCGTCCAGCTCGTCCGCCGTCACCAGCGCCGGGCCGAGCGTGGTGGCGGTGTCCTTGCCCTTCGCCGGACCGAGGCCGATGCGCATCTCGTGCCACTGCAGGTCGCGCGCCGACCAGTCGTTGAGCAGCGTGTACCCCGCGACGTGAGAGAGGGCGTCCGCGACCGTGATGTCGGTGCCCGGACGCCCGATGACGACGGCCACCTCGAGCTCGAGGTCGAGCCGCGAGCAGCCCGGGGGCATCGGCACCGGGTCGTGGGCGCCGACCAGGCCCGCGGGGTTGGAGAAGTAGAACGTCGGGATCTCGTACCACGCCGGCGCCACCGTGGCCGCGGGGTCGCGGTTGCGCACGGCTCCGGCGACGTGCTGCTCGAACGTCATGAAGTCGCGCACGGACGGCGGCGCCGGCACCGGCGGGAGCAGCCGCACCTCGTCTGTGGCCAGCACCTCGTGAGGCGCCTGCGCGGCAACAGCTGACAGGTCACCCAGCAGGTCGACCAGCCGCAGACCGGGTGCGAGCGCGTGGATCGTCCCGTCGGGCAGCTGGACGCCGACGCGGGTGCCCCCGTCACGGTCCAGCGCCCAGGCGGGTTCGGTCGAACCCGCCGTGGTGAACGTCACCAACCGCATTGGCCCGCCTTCGTCGCCGTGGTGTCACCGTGTCGGTGACTCTAGGCTGTCGGTCCCGGCCGCGACCTCCCGACGACGTGAGAGCAGCAGACCATGAAGAAGCTCGTGTACGACTTCAGCGAGGGCGACAAGGACCAGAAGGACCTGCTCGGCGGCAAGGGCGCCAACCTGGCGGAGATGACCCGGTTGGGCCTGCCCGTGCCGCCGGGGTTCATCATCACGACCGAGGCGTGCCGCCACTACCTCAAGTCCGGGCGCCAGCCCGACGACCTGCGGGTGCAGGTGACGATGGCGCTGCGCTCGCTCGAGGACCAGGTCGGACGCCGGCTCGGCGACTCGCACGACCCGCTGCTCGTCAGCGTGCGGTCGGGGGCCAAGTTCTCGATGCCGGGGATGATGGAGACGGTCCTCAACGTCGGGCTGAACGACTTCTCGCTGCAGGGGCTGATCGAGGCCTCCGGTGACGAGCGCTTCGTGTGGGACTCCTACCGCCGCCTGATCCAGATGTTCGGCAAGACCGTGCTCGGCGTCGACGGTGAGGCGTTCTCGCAAGCGCTGGACGCGACCAAGTCCCGCAAGGGCGTCAAGAGCGACGTCGAGCTCGACATCGACGACCTGCGGGGCCTCGTCGACGAGTTCAAGGTCATCGTCAAGGACCACACCGGCCGCGACTTCCCGCAGGACCCGCGGCTGCAGCTCGACCTCGCCACCCGCGCGGTGTTCGACTCGTGGAACACCGCGCGGGCGCGGCTCTACCGCCGCCGCGAGCGCATCCCGCACGACCTGGGCACCGCGGTCAGCGTGTGCACGATGGTCTTCGGCAACCTCGGCGAGGCCAGCGGCACAGGCGTCTGCTTCACCCGCGACCCCGCAACCGGCGTCCCCGGGGTCTATGGCGACTACCTGGTCAACGCCCAAGGCGAGGACGTCGTGTCGGGCATCCGCAACACCCTCTCGCTCGAGGACTTCGCCGAGGTCGACCCCGCGTCGTACAAGCAGCTGCGGCAGATCATGCGCCGGCTCGAGACGCACTACCGCGACCTGTGCGACATCGAGTTCACCGTCGAGCGCGGCAAGCTGTGGATGCTGCAGACCCGCGTCGGCAAGCGGACGGCGGCCGCCGCCTTCCGCATCTCGACCCAGCTGGTCGACGAGCAGCTGATCACGATGGACGAGGCGCTGCA
>JBKJTJ010000281.1:0-15856 GCA_046590855.1 Actinomycetota bacterium | reverse complement strand
GGCCGGCAACTGGAAGATGAACCTGGACCACCTGCAGGGCGCCCACCTGGTGCAGAAGCTGGACTGGACGCTGAAGGACGGCAAGCACGACCACGCCGCCGTCGAGGTCGTCGTGCTCCCCGCCTTCACCGCGATCCGCACGGTGCAGACCCTCGTCGAGGGTGACCGGCTCGAGCTGCGGTACGGCGCCCAGGACCTGTCCGCCCACACCGACGGCGCGTACACCGGCGAGATCAGCGGAGCCATGCTCGCCCGGCTCGGCTGCACCTACGTGCTCGCCGGGCACAGTGAGCGCCGTGAGCTGCACGGCGAGGACGACGCCACCGTCGGCGCCAAGGTGCGCGCCGCCTACGCGCACGGCCTCACCCCGATCCTGTGTGTCGGTGAGGGCCTGGAGGTCCGCCGCAGCGGCGACCAGGTCGCGCACACCCTTGCCCAGCTGGACGGCGCGCTCGAGGGTGTCACCGCCGAGCAGGCGGCCAGTCTCGTCGTGGCCTACGAGCCGGTGTGGGCGATCGGCACCGGCGAGGTCGCCACGCCCGCCGACGCGCAGGAGGTCTGCGCCGCGATCCGCGCCCGCCTCGCCGAGCTGTACTCGGCTGCCGTCGCGGACGGTGTGCGCGTGCTGTACGGCGGGTCGGTCAAGGCCGGCAACGCAGCCGCGATCATGGCCGAGCCGGACGTCGACGGCACCCTGGTCGGGGGTGCCAGCCTGAAGGCGGAGGAGTTCGCCGCCATCTGCCGGTATCGTGACCACGTCACCTCCTGAGAGGGACGACGACCGAAGCGCCCGACCCGAACGGATGGACCCGTGACCGCAGTCCGCATCAGCCTGCAGGTGGTGCTCGTCATCGCCAGCCTGTTCCAGACGCTGCTCATCCTGCTGCACAAGGGCAAGGGCGGCGGGCTGTCCGACATGTTCGGCGGCGGGGTCTCGTCGAGCCTCGGCGGGTCCTCGGTCGCCGAGCGCAACCTCGACCGGTTCACCATCGCCGTGGCGGTCGTGTGGGTCGCCGCCGTCATCGGGCTGGGTCTGATCGAGCGCTTCACCACCGTCTGAGAACCACCACCGTCTGAGCAGCACCACCGACTGAGCAGCACCCAGGCACCACCACTCCAGGGAGACAACGCATGGCTGGCGGCAACGCGATCCGAGGCAGCCGAGTCGGCGCCGGTCCGATGGGCGAGGCCGAGCGCGGTGACGCGGCGCCACGCCTCGTGCTGTCGTACTGGTGCGCCAACGGTCACGAGACCCGGCCCAGCTTCGCCGACGAGGTCGGCGTCCAGGTGCCCGAGACCTGGGACTGCCCGCGCTGCGGGTACCCCGCCGGCCCGGACCGCAACAGCCCGCCCTCACCGCACCGGGTCGAGCCGTACAAGACGCACCTCGCGTACGTGAAGGAGCGTCGCAGCGACGTCGACGGTCAGGCGATCCTCACCGAGGCCCTCGAGCAGCTGAGGTCGCGCGGCCTGATCCGCTGACCTGACGGCCGGCCGGATGGCTCAGGGGCTGGCGGTGCGCACCAGCGCGCGCGGCACCTGGGCCGCGGCGGCACGGTCGAGCAGCCACAGCGTGGCGCGGCGTCCGCCGACGGCGCCGGCCGGTGCCTGCATCGGCCCCGCCCCCGACAGCGCGAGGCCGACGGCCTGGGCCTTGTCGGTGCCGGCAGTGACCAGCCAGACCTCCTCGGCGGTGTCGATCGTCGACAGGGTGAGGGTGATCCGGGTCGGTGGCGGCTTCGGCGAGCCGTGGACGGCGACCACGGTGCGCTCGGTCTCGTGCAGCGCCGCGTGCTCGGGAAACAGCGACGCGACGTGCGCGTCGGGCCCCACCCCCAGCAGCAGGACGTCGAACACCGGGACCCCGCCGCGTCCGGCGCCGCTGCGGTCGGCCACCTCGGCCAGCTCGGCGGCGTAGCGCGCCGCCGCGGCACCGGCGTCCGGCCCGTCCGCCCCGTCGCTGGGGGGCATCGCGTGCACGCGTGCCGGGTCGAAGGGCAGCAGGTCGAGCAGCGCCGCCCGGGCGGCCGTCTCGTTGCGCTCGGGGTCGCCGGCGGGCAGGAACCGCTCGTCGCCCCACCAGACGTCGACCTGGCGCCAGTCGACGGCGTCGCGGGCCGGCGCGGCGGCCAGGGCCGACAGCACCGCGATCCCGGTCGAGCCACCGGTCAGGACGACCGAGGCCCAGCCGCGCGAGGCCTGGGCGTCGACGACGCGGGTGATCAGCCGGGCGGCCGCCGCCTGGGCGAGCACGGTCGCGTCGCGATGCACGACGACCAGCGGTGACCGGCTCACGAGGTGCGCTTCGACGGGGCCGCCGTCTTCGTGGCGGCTGCCTTCTTGGGCGTCGTCTTCGTCGCGGCTGTCTTGGTGGCGGCCTTGCGTGGGGGCTTCGTCGCGACGTCGACGGGGTCGGCGGCGGCGATCTTGCGCGCGGTCGCCGCCTCGCTGCGGGCAGCCGACCTGGCCACCTTCCTCGCCTGCGCCATCGAGGGGCTGGCCCCGGCGCCGGCTGCCTGCGTGGCGGTCAGGGCGCGACCGGCGTCCAGGCGGGGCAGACCACGGGCCAGCGTCGTCTCGTACACCTCGTCGGGGTCCAGGCGCCGCAGCTCCTCGGACAGGCACTCGGCGGTCGGGCGGCGCGGCAGGGCGATCCGCCGGTCGGGCTGACCCGGCTGGGTGAGCGTCGCGATGGTGCCCTCGACGCGCACCAGGTCGACCGGACCGTTGCGGCGCTGCAGCCGGACGCTCACCAGCCCACCCCCCGCGGTGGTGCGGGCCCGGACGACCGGGGCCTTGAGGGCCTCGGCCAACCAGGCCGCCAGCAGGTCGGTGCTGGGGCTGTCGGACGCGCCGGTGACCGTGATCGACTCGATCGGCAGGTACGGCGGCTGGTCGAGGGCCGCGGCGAGCAGCCCCCGCCACTTGGTGGTGCGGGTCCAGGCCAGGTCGGTGTCGCCGGCGGCGTACGCCGCGCGTCGGCGGTCCAGCTCCTTGCGCGGCGACTTGGCGGTGGCGGCGTCGGTGATGCGACGCTGCGCCATCACCCCGATCGGGTCGGCGCTGGGCACGGCCGGCGCCTCACCGGGCCACCAGGCCACGACGGGGGAGTCGGGCAGCAGCAGCGGGGTCAGGACGCTGTCGCCGTGGGTGGCGAGCTTGCCGTACAGGCGAAGCACGATGACCTCGCTGGCGCCGGCGTCCCCGCCGATCCGCACCTGGGCGTCGATGCGGTCGAGCCCGCGCCGGTTGGCCTGGACGATCACCAGGACGCGGCACGGGTGCTCGCGGCTGGCGCTGTTGGCGGCCTCGATGGCGTCCTCGGCGCCCGCGTCGTCGGTGACGATGATCAGGGTCAGCACCCGGCCCAGCGCGATCGCGCCCCCGCTGTCGCGCAGGTCGACCAGCTTCCTGTTGACCGCGCTGGTGGTCGTGCTCGGCAGGTCGATGATCACGGGAGCCTCCAGGCCCGGCCGTCGCGGGCCATCATCTGGTCGGCGCTGGCGGGTCCCCAGGTGCCGGCCGGGTAGTGGTCGGGGCTGCCGGACCGCGCCCAGTGCTTCTCGATCGGGTCGAGGATGCGCCACGACATCTCGACCTCCTGGTGCCGGGGGAACAGCGGCGGGTCACCGAGCAGCACGTCGAGGATCAACCGCTCGTAGGCCTCGGGCGAGGACTCGGTGAAGGCGTGGCCGTACCCGAAGTCCATCGTCACGTCGCGCACCTCCATCGCGGTGCCCGGCACCTTGGAGCCGAACCGCATGGTGATCCCCTCGTCCGGCTGCACGCGCACCACCAGGGCGTTGCGGCCGAGCTCCTCGGTGGCCGTCTTCTCGAACGGCAGGTGCGGGGCCTGCTTGAACACGATGGCGATCTCGGTCACCCGCCGGCCGAGGCGCTTGCCGGTGCGCAGGTAGAACGGCACCCCTGCCCAGCGCCGGGTGTCGATCTCGAGCTTGACGGCCGCGTACGTCTCGGTCGTCGTGCGCTTGTCGATCCCGTCCTCCTGCAGGTAGCCGATGACCGGCTGGCCACCCTGCCAACCCGCGGAGTACTGCCCGCGCGCGGTCGCCGCGTCGATGTCGTGCGGCACCCGGACGGCCGAGAGCACCTTCTCCTTCTCGGCGCGCAGGTCGCCCGCCTCGAACGAGACCGGCTCCTCCATGGCCGTCAGCGCCAGCAGCTGCAGCAGGTGGTTCTGGATGACGTCGCGGGCGGCGCCGATGCCGTCGTAGTAGCCGGCGCGGCCACCGATGCCGATGTCCTCGGCCATGGTGATCTGCACGTGGTCGACGTAGTTGGCGTTCCAGATCGGCTCGAACATCTGGTTGGCGAACCGCAGCGCGAGGACGTTCTGCACCGTCTCCTTGCCCAGGTAGTGGTCGATGCGGAACACCGAGTCGTGCGGGAAGACCTCCGAGACGATGGCGTTCAGCTCGCGGGCGCTGGCCAGGTCGTGGCCGAACGGCTTCTCGATGACCACCCGCCGCCAGCTGTCACCCTCGGACGCCGACAGGCCCGACCGCTTGAGCTGCTGGCAGACCTGGGCGAAGAACTTCGGCGGGATCGAGAGGTAGAACGCGTGGTTGCCACCGGTGCCGCGCTCGACGTCCAGCGCGCGGACCGTCTCGCTGAGCTGGTCGAACGCGGCGTCGTCGTCGAAGTCACCGGGCACGAACCGGAAGCCCTCGGCCAGGTGCCGCCAGACGTCCTCACGGAACGGGGTGCGGGCGTGCTCGCGCACGGCGTCGTACACGACCTGCCCGAAGTCCTGGTCGGCCCAGTCGCGGCGGGCGAACCCGACCAGCGAGAAGCCCGGTGGCAGCAGACCGCGGTTGGCCAGGTCGTACACCGCCGGCATCAGCTTCTTGCGGGCCAGGTCGCCGGTGACGCCGAAGATGACCAGGCTGCAGGGCCCCGCGATCTTCTGCAGCCGCTTGTCGCGGGGGTTGCGCAGCGGGTTGTGCCCCGCCGCGATGCGCGCAGGGCTCACCGCAGCACCTCGAGCAGCCGGGCCACGCCGCGGGCCCGGTCGGTCAGGTGCAGCCGCAGCACCGGCCGGTCGTGGTCGGCCAGAACCTGGGCGTCACCGGCGGCCTGCGCGGTGATCAGCTCACCGAAGGTGAACGGCTGGCCGGGCACGTCGAGGTCGGCCTGCGGAGCCGCGGTGACCTGCAGGTAGCCGCCGGTGCGTGGGCCGCCCTTGTGGTACTGCCCGGTGGAGTGCAGGAACCGCGGGCCCCAGCCGAACGTCGTCGGTCGGTGGGTGCGCCGGGCCAGCGGCTCGCGGACGTCGGCCAGCGCGGCGTCCGCTCCGCGGTCGAGGTAGGCCATCACCGCGAGGTAGCCGCGCTCGGGGTCGATCGCGGCGAGCAGGGCCGCGACGGCGCCCTCGAGGTCGTCGACGCCGTCGAGCAGCCCGGGGGTGGCGCGCACCTCGATGCCGTCCGCGACGAACGCCGCCGGCTCGCCGGCGGGGGCGTCCAGCAGGCCGCGGGCGGCCTTCTTGGCGCTCTCGACGTCGGGCTGGTCGAAGGGGTTGATGCCGAGCAGCCGGCCGGCGACGGCGGTCGCGACCTCCCACAGCAGCAGCTGGGCGCCGAGCGAGCCGGCGACCGTGACCTCGGTGGTGACCGCCGCCGCCTCGGCGTCGGCTCCGTCGGCTGCTTCCGCGTCCGGCTCGTCGGTCTCGTCGCTGGACGACACCAGCCGCACCGGCAGGACGTCGGCGGCCGGGTCCGCGAGCTCAGGTGCACTGGTGGAGGCCACGACGACGGGCAGCAGGCCCAGACCCGACTTGCCGGTGCTCTCGGCGATCAGCTGCTCGGCCCAGTCACCGAACCCGGGGATGCCCGACCCGTCCTGCGCCAGGACCAGCTTGTCGCGGCCGGTGCCCTGCCCGGCCAGCGCGGCGCCGAGCACCAGGCCGGGGTTGCCCTCGGCGTCCTCGGCGAGCAGGTCGGCGACGGCCTCGGCCTCGTCCAGCAGGGCGTCGACGTCGACACCGGCCAGAGCGCTCGGCACCAGGCCGAACGCGGTCAGGGCCGAGTAGCGGCCCCCGACATCGGGGTCGGCGAGGACGACGCGGTACCCGGCCGTCCGGGCCGAGGCCTCCAGCGGCGAGCCGGGGTCGGTGACGACGACGATGCGCGCGGTGGGGTCGATGCCGGCGTCGGTGAACGCCTGCTCGTAGGCGCGGCGCTGGCTGTCGGTCTCGAGGGTGCCGCCGGACTTGCTCGACACGACGACGACGGTGCGCTCGAGCCGGTCACCCAGGGCGGCGCGGACGGCGTCCGGGTCGCTGGAGTCCAGCACCGTGAGCGGCACACCTGCGGTCGCGCAGATGACCTCCGGTGCCAGCGACGACCCGCCCATGCCGCACAGGACGACGTGGTCGAGGTCGGCGCCGAGGTCCTCGCGCATCGCAGCGACCTCGCCGACGAGGTGGCGGGACCCGCGGGCCAGCGCCACCCACGACAGCCGGACGGCCGACTCGGCCTCGGCGTCCGGGCCCCACAGGGTGGGGTCCTTCGCGAACAGCCGGGACGCGACCCGGTCGTCGACCAGCGTCGAGACGTGGGCGTGCACAGCGTCGGCGGCAGCACCGGACGCGGTCACCTCGAGCTGGGCGGCTCCCTCGTCGCCGGCCCACGCCAGCAGCCATCCACCGTCGGTCACTGACCGGCCTCCTCGGGGGAGTCGGCGGAGGCGACGCGGGCGAGCTCGTCGCTGACCGTGGCGAGCAGCTCGCCCCAGCTCTTCTCGAACTTGTCGAGGCCCTCGCGCTCGAGCAGCGCGGTGACCTCGGTGTAGGAGATGCCGAGGCGCTCGATCGCGTCCAGGACGGCGGCGGCCTCGGCGTACCCGCCGCGGACCGTGTCGCCGTGGATCTGACCGTGGTCGGCGGTGGCGTCCATCGTCGCGCCCGGCATGGTGTTGACGGTGGGGCGGGCGACCAGCTCGGTGACGTACAGGGTGTCGGGGTAGGCCTTGTCCTTCATCCCGGTCGAGGCCCACAGCGGGCGCTGCGGGTGGGCGCCCGCGTCGGCCAGCACCTGCCAGCGGGGGGTCGCGAAGACCTCCTCGAAGGCCTGGAACGCGAGGTGGGCGTTGGCGATCGCCGCCTTGCCGCGCAGGGCGGCAGCCTCGTCGCTGCCGATCTCGTCCAGGCGCCGGTTGACCTCGGTGTCGACGCGCGAGACGAAGAACGAGGCGACCGAGTGGATGGTCGACAGGTCCTTGCCCGCCTCGCGGGCCTGCTCGAGGCCGGTGAGGAACGCCTGCATCACCCCGCGGTAGCGGTCCAGCGCGAAGATCAGGGTGACGTTGACGCTGATGCCCTCGGCCAGCGTCTGCGAGATCGCCGACAGGCCCTCGACGGTGGCCGGGATCTTGATCATCACGTTGGGGCGGTCGACGGCGGCGAACAGCGCCTTGGCCACCTCGACGGTGCGCGCGGTGTCGTGCGACAGGCGCGGGTCGACCTCGATCGAGACCCGGCCGTCGATGCCGTCGGTGCGGTCGTACACGGGACGAAGGACGTCGCACGCGCGCTGGACGTCGGCCGTGGTGATGGCGAAGACGGCGGCCTCGACGTCCGCGCCGGCGTCGACGAGCTCGCGCACCTGGTCGGTGTAGGCGTCGCCCTTGGCCAGGGCGGCGGCGAAGATCGTCGGGTTCGTCGTGACACCGACGACGTGCTTGTCGGCGATGAGTCGCTCGAGGTCGCCGCTGTTCAGCAGCTCGCGCGACAGGTCGTCGAGCCAGATGGACACGCCCTGCTCGCTGAGCTCGGCCAGTGCGTCGGTCATGTGGTCCTCCCGATGGGGGTGGTGCGGTGGTGGGCGGCGGTGCTGCCGCTCAGGACTGGTCGCCGGTGCCGGACTGGGCGGGCGCGGTGGTCGCCTGGGTCCCGCCGGGGCGGATGGCGTCGACGCCGCCGGCGGCGGTGGCGATGCTGCGGCGGGCCGCGTCGGCCACGGCCTGCGCCGTGATGCCGAACTCGCGGAACAGGCGCTGGTAGTCGGCCGAGGCGCCGAAGTGCTCGAGCGAGACGATCTCGCCGGCGTCGCCGACGACCTCGCGCCAGCCCTGGCCGATCGCGGCCTCGACGCTGACGCGGGCCCGGACGGCGGGCGGAAGCACCTCGTCGCGGTACTCCTGCGTCTGCGCGGTGAACCACTCGCGGCACGGCATGGACACGACCCGGGTGGGGACGCCGTCCGCCTGCAAGGCCGCGCGCGCCTCCACGGCCAGCTGCACCTCGGACCCGGTCGCGACCAGGATCACCGCGGGCGTGCCGCCGTCGGCCTCGGCCAGCACGTACCCGCCCTTGGCGACGCCCTCGGCCGACGTGAACTCCCCGCCGGCGCGGTCGAAGACCGGCAGGTTCTGCCGGGTGAGGACCAGACCTGCCGGGCGGTCGGTGTGCTCCAGGATCGTGCGCCACGCCCACGCGGTCTCGTTCGCGTCACCGGGCCGGACGACGTCCAGGCCGGGGATGGCGCGCAGCGAGGCGAGGTGCTCGACCGGCTGGTGGGTGGGGCCGTCCTCGCCGAGGCCGATCGAGTCGTGGGTCCAGACGTAGGTGACGGGTAGCTTCATCAGGGCGGCGAGGCGGACCGCGGGACGCATGTAGTCGCTGAACACCAGGAACGTGCCGCCGTACGGGCGGGTCAGGCTCTGCAGGGCGATGCCGTTCATGGCCGAGCCCATGGCGTGCTCGCGGATGCCGAAGTGCAGGGTGCGGCCGTACGGGCCGCCCTTCCACGCAGCGGTCTGCCGGTCGGTGGGGACGAACGACGGCTCGCCCTCCATGGTCGTGTTGTTGCTCTCGGCCAGGTCGGCCGAGCCACCCCACAGCTCGGGCAGCACCGGTGCGAGCGCGGACAGGACCTCACCGGAGGCCTTGCGGGTGGCGACGCCCTTGGCGTCGGCAGGGAACTCGGGCAGGACGTCGGTCCAGCCGTCGGGCAGCTGCTGGCGGCTCAGCCGGTCGAGCAGGGCGGCCCGCTCGGGGTTGGCGCCGCGCCACTGCTCGAACGAGGTCTGCCACTGCTCGTGGGCCTCGCGACCGCGGTCGCGGGCCGCGCGGGTGTGGGCGATGACGTCCGGTTCGACCGCGAACGACTTCTCGGGGTCGAAGCCGAGCACGGTCTTGGTGGCGGCCACCTCGTCCGCGCCGAGCGCCGAGCCGTGGGCGCTGCCGGTGTTCTGCTTGGTCGGCGCGGGCCAGCCGATGATCGTGCGCAGCGCGATGAAGCTGGGCCGGTCGGTCTCGGCCTTGGCGGCGTCGATCGCGGCCTTGAGCGCGTCGACGTCCTCGACGTAGTCGCCGGTGCGGGTCCAGTCGATCCGCTGCACGTGCCAGTGGTAGGCCTCGTAGCGGGCTGCGACGTCCTCGCTGAACGAGACGTCGGTGTCGTCCTCGATCGAGATGTGGTTCTCGTCGTAGATGACGACGAGGTTGCCGAGCTGCTGGTGACCGGCGAGCGAGCTCGCCTCGGCGGTCACGCCCTCCATCAGGTCACCGTCCGAGGCCAGGACGAACACGTGTTGGTCGAACGGGCTCTGCCCGGGGGCGGCGTCCGGGTCGAGCAGGCCGCGCTCGCGGCGGGCGGCCATGGCCATCCCGACGGCGCTGGCCAGGCCCTGCCCGAGCGGGCCGGTGGTGATCTCGACGCCCTGGGTGTGCCGGTGCTCGGGGTGGGCCGGGGTCGCCGAACCCCAGGTGCGCAGCGCCTGCAGGTCGTTCAGCTCGAGGCCGTAGCCGGCGAGGTACAGCTGGATGTAGAGCGTGAGGCTCGAGTGCCCGCACGAGAGCACGAAGCGGTCGCGGCCCAGCCACTGGTCGTCGGCCGGGTCGTGCCGCATGACGTCCTGAAACAGGGCGTAGGCCACCGGCGCGAGGCTCATGGCCGTGCCAGGGTGACCGTTGCCGACCTTCTGGACGGCGTCCGCCGCCAGCACCCGCGCGGTGTCGACGGCGCGGACGTCGACGTCCGTCCAGCCCAGCGTCGACGCGATCGGGGCGGCCAGCGACACGTCGCGGCTCGTGGTGTTGCTCACAGGGGGTCCTCTCGTCGGGGAGCGGGTGGCAGGCTCCGACGTCGCAGCCGCTGGCACCGCGACCGAGCCTAGACCCGCCGGGGTGCAGCGCACGTCCTGGCTGCGGGGGCGGGCCCCCGGGCCGGCGCGCGCCCCGCGGGTAGAGTGGAACCGTCATCGCGCCCCACCCGGCGCCCCGCTCGTGCCCCTGAGGACCTCGTGACCGCGACCGACCCGCACCCGGTGCTCCTGCCGGCGACGGCGCGCACCGACCCCTCGTCCCGGAGCCCGCTCGAGACCGTCCGCGCGTACGTCGCGCTGACCAAGCCGCGGATCATCGAGACGCTGCTGGTGACCACGGTGCCGACGATGTTCCTCGCAGCGCGGGGGCTCCCGCCGCTGTGGCTGGTGGTCGCCACCCTGGTCGGCGGGACGCTCGCCGCGGGCAGCGCCAACACCCTGAACTGCTATCTCGACCGCGACATCGACGTCGTGATGCACCGCACCCGCAACCGGCCCCTGGTCACCGGGGCCGTGTCACCGCGTGAGGCGCTGGTGTTCGGTCTCGCACTGGGTGTGGTGGCCGTCGGGTTCCTGGGACTGGTCGTCAACTGGCTCGCAGCGTCCCTGGCGCTGGGGGCGATCGCGTTCTACGTCCTCGTCTACACGATGGTCCTCAAGCGTCGCACCTCGCAGAACATCGTGTGGGGCGGTGCGGCTGGCTGCATGCAGGTGCTCATCGGCTGGGCGGCCGTGACCGGGTCGCTGACCTGGGCACCCTTCGTGCTGTTCCTCGTGATCTTCCTCTGGACGCCGCCGCACTACTGGCCGCTGTCGATGCGCTTCGAGGACGACTACGCCGCCGCCGGCGTGCCGATGCTGCCCGTGGTCGCCACCGACGTCGCCGTCGCCCGCAGGGTCGTCGCGTACTCCTGGGCGATGGTGCTGGCGTCGCTGCTGCTCGTGCCGGTCGCCCCCACCGGGCCCGTCTACGCCGTCTCGGCCGTCGTCCTCGGTGCCGTGTTCCTGCTCGAGGCGCACCGGCTGCTGGGCCGGGCCAACGCCGGTGTGGTCGGCGCCGCGCTGCGGCCGATGCGGCTGTTCCACTACTCGATCACGTACGTGTCGCTGCTGTTCGTCGCCGTCGCCGTGGACCCCTTCATCCGCTTCTGACCTGCGAGCTGCACGATCGGTCAGGCCCGGTGATGACGTCCGCGCGGGCGGCGTGAGAGCAGCAGCAACCCTCCGCCCAGGGCGATGGCCAGCAGGCCGGCCGTCGTGATGGCGGCCGCGTCGGTGCCGGTGCGGGGCAGCTGGGGCGACCCGCCGCCGCTCGTGCCCACGCCGGACGACCCGGCCGCGGTGGTGAAGGCGATGGTCGCCGTGGTGGTCGTGCTGCTCGGGCTCAGCGAGACGGTCGTCGACGGCGTGCTCGTGGCGGTCGTCGGCGGGGTGCTCGTCACCGTCGGCGGGGTGCTCGTCGTCGTCGTCGGGACGGTGGTCGCGGTGGCGGACGGCACGACGGTGGCGGTCGCCGTCGGGGTCGTGGTGGCCGTGGCGGGCGTCGCGCAGGTCGAGCGGGTGACCGTGGTGCGGTCGAGGGTCACGGCGGCGTTGCGGGCCAGCAGCCGGCCGGAGACCACCGCACCGGTGTCGGCCGTGATCGAGGTCAGGGCGAGGACGTTACCGGCGAACAGCGAGTTGGTGCCCAGCGTCGCCGAGCTGGTGACCTGCCAGAAGACGTTGCACGCGTCGGCCCCGTTGACCAGGGCCACGACGCTGCCCGGGCCGGTGATCAGCGTGCTCGCCGCGCGCAGGACGAAGACCGCGGCCGGGTCGCCCTGGGCGTCGAGGGTGAGGGTGCCGTTCAGGGCCAGTGCGCCGCCGGTGTAGACGCCCGGCACCAGCGTCTGCGACGCCAGGTCGGCGGTGACGGTCGCCGTGCTGGCTCGCCCGGCGGCGTCGTCGTACGCCGTGACCAGGTCGGCCTGCGCCTGCGCCGCGACGGCGTCCGCGGCATGGGTCACCCCGTTGACCAGGCCGGGCGGGAAGCCGGTGACGGCGGTGCCGGGGCTGACCCCGAGGTCGCCGTTGATCACCGACGGACCGGTGTTGGTCACCGTCGTGCCGCCGAGGACGGCGAAGCTCGCCGTGGTTCCCAGCGCGACCGGAGCCTGCGCGGCGGCGGCGGGGCCGGCGTCCAGCACGAGCAGCCCGGTGGCTGCGGCCACGACGAGGGCGAGCGAGGCGGCGCGGCAGAGGGGACGTCGGGCGGCGCGAGTGCGCAAGGGGTGCATCACGGGGATCTCTCGGATCAAGGGGCTCGGTACCGCCGGACGTCGCTGCGGTGCGCGTGGCCTACCTCGGGAGGCGAGATCAGGATCAGTACTGCTCCGGTGACAGTAGCGGCACATCGGGCCGCCCGAAGGCGACGAAGCAGCTCAAGCCGGACGGCGCTCGCGCAGCGACATCAGCAGCCGGGTGACCGCCACCACCAGCAGGCACGCGCCGAGCATGTGCAGGGCGACGGCCACGACCGGCAGGCCGGTCGCGTACTGCACGTAGCCGATGACCCCCTGGCCGAGCCCGACCACGAGGGTCACGACCGCGGCGCGGCGCGCGGCCCGCGGCCCGTCGGTCAGGCGCAGCGCCACGAGCAGCGCCAGCAGCAGGCCGAACCAGACCAGCACCGAGTCCGAGTGCAGCCAGCTCATCGCCCGCGGGTCCAGGCCGAGCCGGGCGGGGGAGTCGGCATCGCCCGAGTGCGGGCCCGAGCCGGTGACCACGGTGCCCAGCACGACCACGATGGCGGTGAGCGCGGCCAGGGCCCAGCCCATCAGCACCAGCTCGCTGCGGACCACGGGGCGTGCGAGGCCGTCGCCCTGCTGGGCGCGGACGAGCAGCACGGTCGAGGCCACGACGATCAGGGCCGACACCAGGAAGTGCGCGGCCACGGTCGCCGGGCTCAGGTGGGTCAGCACGGTGATGCCCCCGAGCACCGCCTGGGTGACGACCCCGAGGAGGGGCACCGCGGCCAGCGTGATCAGCCGGCGCGGGCGCGACCGCCGGCGCACGTCGAGCACGACGGCCACCAGGGCGGCCAGGGCGACGACGCCGACGACGCTGGTCAGCGTGCGGTTGCCGAACTCGATGTACTTGTGGATGCCCTGCGGCTGCTGCACCACGGGCGTGTACGAACCGGGGACGCACTGCGGCCAGGTGGGGCAACCCAGGCCCGACCCGGTCAGTCGCACCAGCCCGCCGGTCACGACGATGCCGATCTCGGTCACCAGGTTGGCGACGAGCACCCATCGGGCCCACCGCGGCAGCCCGGGGGCCGCGAGGTCGCGGGTGGCGGACGGACGGGGTTGGGTCGACAGGGCCACGGGTCAAGGGTAGGCGACCGGCCGTGACCGGGGCGGGCCCGGCTCGGTCGGGTGGGCGTCAGTCCCAGCTGAACCAGCGGGCTGCGGCCGCGCCGGCGACGCCGGCCCAGACCAGCAGCACGAGGCACGGGCCGACGGCCAGCCGCCCCGTCACCAGGGCGACGCGCAGCGCCTCGCCCAGGGCGCCCGACGGCAGCAGGGTCGACAGCCGGGACAGTCCCGACGGCAGCCGGTCCGGTGGGACGACGACCCCGCCGCCGGCCAGCAGCAGCACCCAGATCAGGTTCGCTGCGGCCAGGGTCGCCTCCGCACGCACCGTGCCGGCGAGCAGCAGAGCCAGGGACACGAACGCCGCGGTGCCCAGGACGATCGCGACCAGGGCGGCCGGCACGCCGCCGAGCCTCGGGTGCCAGCCCAGCCCGAGCGCCAGGCCGCCGATGACGAGCACCTGCAGCGCCTGCACCACCAGCACGGCCACCGCCTTGCCGGCGATCAGCCCGGTGCGCCCGAGCGGGGTGGTGCCGAGCATCCGCAGCACGCCGTACCGCCGGTCGAAGCCGGTCGCGATGGCCTGGCCGGTGAACGACGTCGACATGACCGCGAGGGCCAGCACACCCGGCGCCAGCAGGTCGATCCGCCGTCCCGCGCCGAGGGCGGGGGTGGTCACCGAGTTGAGCCCGAGGAGCAGCAGCACGGGCAGCACGAGCGCGACGAGCAGCTGCTCGCCGTTGCCGAGGATCAGCCGCGCCTCGAGCCGGGCCTGCGCCAGCACCCGTCGCTGCAGCGGGGCCGCTGCGACCACGGCCGTCACTGGACGCTCCGCGCGGTGAGGTCGAGGAAGACGTCCTCGAGGCTGCGACGTCCGACCGTCAGCCCCTGCGGCATGACCTGGTGGGATGCGCACCACGCCGTGATGGTCGACAGCACGAGGGGGTCGATCACCCCGGCGACGACGTACGCGCCGGGGGTCGGCTCGGACACCTCGACGTCAGGGGGCAGGGCGGCGCGCATGGTGGCCAGGTCGAGACCGGGCACGGCGGTGAAGCGGACGGCCTCGGCGCTGTCGCGGGTCAGCTCGGCAGGGGTGCCCTCGGCGACCACCTGACCGCGGTCGAGGACGACGACCTGGTCGGCCAGCCGCTCGGCCTCGTCGATCAGGTGCGTGGTCAGGACGATCGCCGTGCCCTCGGCGCGCACCTGCGCGACGAGGTCCCACACGTCGATCCGGGCCTGCGGGTCGAGCCCGGCGCTGGGCTCGTCCAGGAAGAGCACCCGCGGCCGGCCCACCAGAGCGCAGGCCAGCGCCACCCGCTGGCGCTGTCCGCCCGAGAGCCGGCGCACCGACGTCCGGGCGAAGTCGTCCAGGCCGAGGCGGCGGGCGAGGGCGACGGGGTCCTGCGGCTGGGCGTGCAGCCGGGCCACGTGGCGCACCAGCTCGTGCGGTCGCGCGCCGCCGGGCAGCCCGCCGCCCTGCAGCATCACGCCCACGGCGGCGCGGTGGTCGGGGCCGGCGGTGAGCGGGTCGACGCCGAGCACCCGGACGCTGCCGCCGTCGGGGGAGCGCAGACCCTCGCAGCACTCGATCGTGGTGGTCTTGCCGGCGCCGTTGGTGCCCAGCACCGCGGTGACCTGCCCGAACCGGGCGGCGAGCGAGAGCCCGTCGACGACCCGGCGACCGTCGTACGCCTTGACCAGGCCCTCGACGACCACGGCGGCGTCGGGCTCGGGCGGCATGGCGCGAAGTCTAGGTCGCCCCCCGCCGCCCCTCTTCCCCACCCGTGAGCGCACCTTCGCCACAAGGTGCCGTTCCCAGGGCCAGTGGGCGGCACCTTCGCCACGAGGTGCCGTTCCCGAGGCCCGTGGTGCGCACCGTTGCCACAAGATGGCGGGTTGGGTGACGCGGTTGGTGGGGCTCGGTTGAGGTCGCGGGGTATTTAGCGCACACTGGTGTGGTGCATATCGACGCGACGGCCCCAGCGACGGGGGTGAGCCCTGCCCCCGTGGCCGACGAGGCCGAGGCGCGCACCCGCGACCGGGTGGCGCGCACCGTCCTGCAGGACGGGCCGATCACGGCCATCGACGTCGCCCACCGCCTCGGACTCACGACCGCAGCCGTCCGCCGCCACCTGGACGCGTTCGTCGCCGCCGGCCTGGCCGCGGTGCGCGAGCCGGTGCGCTCGGGCGGACGTGGCCGACCGGCGCGGGCCTACGTGCTCACTCCGGCCGGGCACGACCACCTGCCGATGCTCTCGTCGGCGTACGACGACCTGGCCAGCTCGGCGATGGCCTACCTCGCCGAGCAGCTCGGGCCGCAGGCCATCGAGGCGTTCGCCGAGAGCCGCGTCGCCGACCTCGAGGCGCGCTACGGGCCGGTCGTCGACGCGGCCGGCAGCGACGTCGCCGCGCGCACCCGGGCCCTCGCG
>JBKJTJ010000043.1:0-19432 GCA_046590855.1 Actinomycetota bacterium | reverse complement strand
ATCCGCGACGTCGTCGCCAACTTCCAGATGCCCGGCCACACGATCCAGGACTTCGGCCGCCGCTCGGTGCAGATCGCGATGGCCGGCATCTACGACCTGCGCATCCACCGCGACGAGGTGCTCGTGCCGGTGCTGAAGACCTGGAAGGTGTGGGACCGCGAGGGTCTGGACGCCGAGGGCGAGCAGGCGCGCAGCGACATCGCCGCCCAGCTCGAGACCCTCGAGGAGCAGGCGTCGCGCTTTGAGGACAAGCGCTCGGCCTACCGCGAGAAGCAGCTGGCCCGTCAGGCCGGTTGAGCCGCACCCCCAGGTGGGCACCAACGCGCCCCCGACCACCGTCGGGCGCCGGGCTCTGCTGGTCTGGGGTGTCGGGCTGCTCGCGTACGGCGTCGCGGTGCTGCAGCGCACCTCGCTCGGCGTGGCGGGCATCGCCGCCGCAGACCGGTTCGGCGCGTCGGCCAGCGTGCTCGCGACCTTCGCCGTCCTGCAGCTGCTGGTCTACGCCGGCCTGCAGGTGCCCGTCGGCGTGCTGCTCGACCGGTACGGCGCGCGCCGGCTGATCCTGCTGGGCGCGCTGACCGCCGGGGCCGGGCAGGTCCTGCTGGCCGTCACGACCTCCCTGGTCGGCGCCATCGGGGCTCGCGTGCTCGTCGGCGCGGGGGACGCGATGACCTTCGTCTGCGTCCTGCGGCTGGTGGCCGCATGGTTCCCACCCCGGCGCAACCCGCTGATGACCCAGCTCACCGGGCTGACCGGCCAGCTCGGTCAGATCGCCTCCGCCGTGCCCCTCGCGCACCTGCTGGGTGCCTACGGCTGGACCACCACGTACCTGTCCGCCGCCGCCGCGAGCGGGGTCGCGTTCGTCGCGGTGCTCCTGCTGCTGCACGACGCGCCGCCCGGCGCCGTGTCGCCGCGCCGGTCCTCGACCCTGACCGAGGTCAGAACCCAGGTGTCGCAGGCGTTCCTGCACCCGGGCACCCGGCTCGGGCTCTGGACCCACTTCACGGTGCAGTACTCCGGAACCGTGTTCGTGCTGCTCTGGGGCTACCCGTTCCTGGTCTCCGGCGAGGGCCTCACGCCCGCCACGGCCAGCACCCTGCTCACTGTCTTCGTCGTCACCGGCATGGCGTTCGGGCCGGTGTTCGGTCACCTGGTGTCGCGACATCCCCTGCGGCGGTCGTGGCTCGTGCTGGGAATCCTGTCGGTGACCGTCTCCGTCTGGACGCTCGTGCTGGCCTGGCCCGGGCGGGCGCCCCTGTGGGTGCTGGTCCTGCTCGTGCTGGGGCTGGCCCTCGGCGGCCCGGGCTCGATGATCGGCTTCGACTTCGCCCGCACCTTCAACCCCCCCGACCGGCTGGGCAGCGCGACCGGCATCGTCAACGTCGGCGGGTTCCTCGCCTCGCTGCTGACCATCCTGGCCATCGGCGTCGTCCTGGACGCCGGTGGCGCGGGCGGGGGAGTGGGACGCGCGGCCACGTACGACCTGGGGGCGTTCAAGCTGGCCTGGTCGGTGCAGTACGTGGTGTGGGCGTTCGGTCTGGTCGCCATCGTCCGCACCCGGACGCTGGCCCGCCGGCGGATGGCCGAGGCCGGCGTGCTCGTCCCGCCGATCCGCCAGGCGATGGCCGACCGGCGCCGCGCGGCCCGCTGGCCGGCGGGCCGCTAGCCCGCCACAGCCAGCGCGAACGGCAGGACGGCATCCGCACCGGCCCGCCGCAGCGCCCGCCCGGCGATCGTCATCGTCCACCGCGAGTCGACGAGGTCGTCGACCAGCAGCACCGGGCCGCGCGCGTCGGCCAGCGCCGCGGCCAGCCCGGCGCCGACGTCCAGCCGCTCCCAGACCCCGGCCAGCCGGAACGCGCTGTTGCCGCCGGCCTCGCCGACCGGGCCGCCGTCGACCAGGTCGAGCGTGCCCAGCATCGCCAGCCGACCGACGTCGGCCAGCCCCTGCGCCACGGACGTCGCGAGGCCGGGTCGGGAGCGGGACGGCACCGCCACGACGGCCGACGGCCGTTCGCTCCAGCCCCAGTCACGGAGCACCCCGACGCACGCCTGCAGCAGTGCGTCGTCGACGATGCTGTCCGGGGTGGCGTCCCGCGTGGCGAGCAGGGAGCGCAGCCGCTGGCCCCAGCCCAGGTCGGTGAGCCGGGCGAGCGCCCGGCCGCTGGCGCAGCGCTCGTCCTCGCCGATCCGGCCCGAGACCGGCACCCCGAGGCGGCTCATGCCGCTCGGCCACTGGCTGCGCGGTTCGATCTCGATGCCCGCCCGCTGCAGGCGACGACCGGCCGCGGCCAGCGCGGCGTCCGGAACCGCGGTGCTGAACCACGGCCCGGCGCACCGGTCGCAGCGCCCGCACGCGACGGCGGTGTCGTCGTCCAGCGCGGTCTGCAGGAACGCCATCCGGCACCCGGTCGTGGCCTCGTAGTCGACCATCAGCTGCTGCTCGCGCTCGCGCGACTGGCTCACCCGGGCGTAGCGCTCGGCGTCGTACGTCCACGCCTGGCCCGTCGCGACCCACCCGCCGGGCACCCGCGTCAGCGCACCGTCGACGTCCAGCACCTTCAGCAGCAGCTCGAGCCGGGTGCGGCGCACGTCGACGACGGTCTCGAGCGCAGCCGTCGACATCGCCTTCGGGGCCGAGCCGAGCGCCGCGAGCACGGCGTCGGCCTGCTCCTGACGCGGCATGGACGTGCTGGCGAAGTACCGCCAGATGTCGACGTCCTCGGCCCCCGGCAGCAGCAGCACGTCGGCGCTGTCGGTGGCCCGGCCGGCGCGGCCGACCTGCTGGTAGTAGGCGATCGGCGAGGACGGCGCACCCACGTGGACGACGAAGCCGAGGTCGGGCTTGTCGAAGCCCATGCCGAGCGCGCTGGTCGCCACGACCGCCTTGACCCGGTTCTCGCGCAGCGCCTGCTCGGTCGCCTCGCGGTCGGCGGGGTCGGTGCGCCCGGTGTAGGAGACCACCTCGTGGCCGGCCTCGCGCAGCAGGGCCGCGAGGTCGTCCGCGGCCGACACCGTGAGGGTGTAGACGATGCCGCTGCCCGCCAGGTCGTCCAGGTGCGCGGCCAGCCAGGCGAGCCGCTGGTCGGCGCCCGGCAGTCGCAGCACCCCGAGGCGCAGGCTGGCCCGCGCGAGGGGCCCGCGGAGCGTGAGCACGGGCTCGCCCGAGGCCGCCAGCTGCTCGGCGACGTCCTGCACCACGCGGGCGTTGGCCGTCGCGGTGGTGGCCAGCACCGGGGTGCCGGCGGGCAGCTGGGCGAGCAGGTCCTTGATCCGCCGGTAGTCCGGGCGGAAGTCGTGGCCCCAGTCCGAGACGCAGTGCGCCTCGTCGACGACGAGCAGGCCGCAGCGGGCTGCCAGGTCGGGCAGCTGCTCGGCGCGAAAGCGCGGGTTGTTCAGCCGCTCGGGGCTGACCAGCAGGACGTCGACCTCGTCCGCGGCCAGGGCCGCGGCCACCTCACCCCAGCTGTCGGCGTTGGCCGAGCTCATGCTGACCGCCCGAACGCCCGCGCGACCGGCCGCCGCCACCTGGTCGCGCATCAGGGCGATCAGCGGCGACACGATCAGCGTGGGCCCGGCCCCGCGGGCCCGACGCAGCGCCGTCGACACGAAGTAGACGGCCGACTTGCCCCACCCGGTGCGCTGCACCACCAGCACGCGCCGCCGGTGCTCGACCAGCGCCTCGACCGCGTCCCACTGGCCCTCGCGGAAGGCGACGTCGTCGCGGCCCACCAGCCGGCGCAGCACCGCATCCGCCTCGGCGCGAAGCGGGGCGGTCGCCCGGGTTGTGTCGTCGCGCGCGAATTCGTTCATGTGGGGGTAGGTTACGCACGGTGAGTGACACTGACGTCCAGTCCTCGCGTCACGTGTGACGAACTTCTGCTCCAACGCACCAATCCGCGGCGCTCGTCGTCGCGAACGCAGGTCGGTACGCCGCTAGCGCGGCGTGGTGATGCCCTTGGGAGGGGGCTCGCGCTCCCGCTCGTCGCGGGTGCCCGTGCAGGTCCACGTGCTCCGGGGCAACCTCGGACTTACAGACAGGGACGTCATGGTGGATTCACCCAGCACCTCTTGCGATCAGGGACGGGGACGGCGCTCGGCCTTCCTGCGCACGTCCACGGTCGCTATCGCCGGCTCGGCACTGGCCTTCGGCGGAGCAGTCGCCTTCATCGCGCCGGGCGCAAGCGCCTCCAGCCACCGCGAAGCACCGCTGATCGCGAACGACGCGCAGGCCGACAACACCGACCTCTACGCGTTCGTCGCCCCCAACACGCCCGACTACGTCACGGTCATCTCGAACTGGATCCCGTTCGAGGAGCCGGGCGGCGGCCCGAACTTCTATCCGTGGGCCACCCAGGCGCACTACGACATCAAGCTGGACACCAACGGTGACTCCGAGGCCGACGTCACCTACCGGTGGCAGTTCCAGAACCAGGACGCTCGCGGCGACGGCAAGGGCACCTTCCTCTACAACAACGGCGTGGTGAAGAACCTCACCGACCCGACCCTGCTGTTCAAGCAGACCTACACCCTCAGCGAGATCCGCGGCGGCCAGACCAAGACACTGATCCAGGGTGGCAAGGTCGCTCCCTCGCACGTCGGCAAGGCGTCCATGCCGAACTACTTCCAGCTGGAGAAGCAGGCCATCACCGGCTTCCAGGCCGGTTCGGGCAAGGGCCGCAACTACGTCGGCCAGAACGACGACCCGTTCTTCCTCGACCTGCGCGTCTTCGACCTGCTCTACGGCGCCAACCTGTCCGAGGCCGGTGCTGACACCCTGAGCGGCTTCAACGTCAACACCATCGCCCTGCAGATCCCCAAGTCCGACCTGGGCTTCCAGAACGGCGAGACCGTCGTCGGCGTGTGGAGCACCACCGAGCGTCCGAGCATCCGCACCCAGGGTGCCGACGGCAGCGCGAAGTACTCGGGCAACTACGTCCAGGTCTCGCGCCTCGGCAACCCGCTGGTCAACGAGCTCGTCGTCCCGGCGAACCTCAAGGACACCTTCAACGCGATCCCGCCGTCGGTCGACCGGACCGTCCAGCCGGTCGTCGACAAGGTGCTCGACCCCGAGGTGCCCAAGCTGATCCAGGCGATCTACGGCATCAAGGCGCCGGCCAGCCCCCGCAACGACCTCGCGGCGATCTTCCTGACCGGGCTCAAGGGCCTGAACCAGCCGAAGAACGTGGTCCCGTCCGAGATGCTGCGTCTCAACACGGCGATCAAGCCGACCACCAAGCCCAACCGTCTGGGTGTGCTGGGTGGCGACAACGCCGGCTTCCCGAACGGTCGTCGTCTGACCGACGACGTCGTCGACATCGCCATCCAGGCCGTCGAGGGTG
This sequence comes from Actinomycetota bacterium, assembly GCA_046590855.1. Taxonomy (GTDB): domain Bacteria; phylum Actinomycetota; class Actinomycetes; order Actinomycetales; family Angustibacteraceae; genus JACMOY01. The sequence continues at coordinate 14,090 of JBKJTJ010000043.1, read as the reverse complement.
CAGTCAAGGTCAACGCCGACGGCTCGCCGAAGTCGGTCAACATCGTCAAGCCCCTCGCCGCCGGTGACGGGGTCAACGTGAACGACCGCGCGTTCAACTCGACGTTCCCCTACGTCGCGCTGCCGTGGTCGGGCTCGCGGGTGCGTCCCGGCAGCACGTCGCCGATGACGATCCCGAGCGGTCAGGCCGGTTCCGCTGTTCCGGCCGCCCTCAGCTCGAGCCCGAAGGCCTCGGCCTCCAGCTCGGCTCTGGTCCCGGTCGGCGCCGCTGGCGCCGGTGCGCTGCTGGCCCTGATGGGCGCGATGCTGTTCCGTCGTGAGCGTCGGTCGAGCGTCTCTGCTCGCTGATTGAAGACCGTGACGGGGCGGGCGGGATCATCCCGCCCGCCCCGTCGTCGGTTGGCCGACACCAGGACGAAGGACGTGACCGCAGTGAACACCCCCTCCCAGCGGCTCCCGAGCATCGGGTGAACCGCGCCCGCGTGCTCGCCGGGTCGTTGTCCGCCGCCGGCGTCGCCGTCGTCGTGGTCGCAGTGGGTGCCCTGGCCGGTGGCGGCCAGACCGCCGTGCAGCCTGGGGCCCAGGCAGGAGCCGTCCAGCGGATCGCCTCGCCGGGGCAGGTCGCCAACAAGGCCGATACGGCAGTCAGCGTCGAAGCGCTTCAGCAGCGGTTGCGCCGGTTCCCCAACGACGCGGAGGCGTGGGCCTCCCTCGGGTTCTCCTACACCCAGCAGGCGCGTCTGACAGCCGACCCCTCCTACTACGGCAAGGCCGACGGTGCCTTCGCCCAGTCGCTGAGAGTCCGCCCGGATGGCAACGCCGGCGCCTTGACCGGGCAGGCCACGCTGGCTGCGGCGAGGCATGACTTCGCGCGGGCCCTGCAGCTGAGCAAGAGGGCTGACGCCCTCAACTCCTACAGCGCCGCGAACCTGGGTGTCATGGCCGATGCAGAGAATGAGCTGGGCCTGTACAAGCAATCGCTTGCCACCGTCACGCGCATGGTCAACCTGAAACCCGGCGTCCCCTCCTACACCCGGGTTTCCTACTCCTACGAGCTGCGCGGTGACCTCAAGGGCGCTGAGTTCGGCCTCGACAGTGCGCTGGAGATCGCACAGAACCCCTCAGACGCGGCTTTCGCTCTCCAGTACCTGGGTGAGCTGGCTTTCAATGCCGGCGACCTGAAGACAGCCGGCCGACACTTCGCCGATGGCCTATCCCGTGACCCCGCATACGTGCCGCTCCTCGCGGGAAGGGCCCGTGTCGAGGCGGCGAAGGGGGACACCGCCGCCGCCCTGCGCGACTGGCAGACCGTGACCAACCGACTTCCCCAGCCGACGTACCTGATCGAGTACGCAGACCTGCTCTCCTCGCTCGGCCGTGGCACCGAAGCCGCCGTTCAGTACAAGATCGTCGATGCCACGATCGCGCTGTTCCGCGCACAGGGGGCGAACGTGGACCTTGAGCTGGCGCTGTACAACGCAGACCACGGGCGCCCGGCCGAGGCGTTGGCGTCCGCAGGCCCCGAGATCCGCCGCCGGCAGAGCATCCACGTCCTGGACGCCTATGCGTGGGCTCTGCACAGCAGCGGTCGTGACGCTGAAGCCCTCACCTACGCCCGACGAGCCCAGAAGCTGGGTATGCGCAACGCGCTCTTCGCCTACCACCGGGGAGTGATCGAACGCTCGCTCGGCATGAAGGCGGAGGCCCGAGACTCCTTGAGCACGGCACTGCGAATCAACCCATACTTCTCACCGCTGCAGGCGCCGAAGGCGAAGGCAGCTCTGGACGCCCTCGGCGGGCCGGTCGGTCCATGAGGCACGCGCGACGGCGTCGCCGCCGGTGGACAGCAGGGTTTGCGCTGGGCGTGGGGTTTCTGACCGCCGCGTTGGTCACCGCTCCAGCGGCGTCGGCCCATCCCCTGGGGAACTTCACCGTGAACTACTCCAGCGGTCTAGTCATCGAGCCCAAGGCCGTCCGCATCGATCAGATCGTCGACCGGGCCGAGATCCCGACCCTGCAGTCCTTTCCTGATGCGCGTCCCCGGACGACTCCGTCCGGCGCTGCCGAGTTCAGGCAGCGCGAGTGCGCGGCGCTGGCGGCGGTCGTCCGCCTGAGCATCGGGGGACGCAACACGCCGGTCACGGTGCAGAGCACCGACCTCGAGCTCCTGCCGGGAGCGGCCGGTCTGGCCACCTCCCGGCTGACCTGCGTCCTCCAGACCACCGCAGACGTGTCGACGGTCGACAGCACCATCACCTTCCGGGGACCGCCCGCAGCAGGACGGGTCGGGTGGCACGAGGTCACCGCGCGCGGTAACGGTGTCCAGCTCGCCAGCAGCGACGTGCCGGTCACGAGTCCTTCGCGCCAGCTACGGCTCTACCCCGCAGACCTGTTGACCTCCCCACTGAACCAGCAGCAGGCTCGGCTGCAGGTGGTGGCCGGTACCGGTGTCGTCAGCGGGGACACCAAGGACGCATCTGTTGCCGCGGGCGCGCTGTACGGCCTGGATCGCCTGACCTCGTCCTACACCGCACTGGTGTCGCGCACGACGTTGACTCCTGGCTTCGCCCTCCTCGCGGTGGTGCTCTCCTTGCTGCTCGGGGGCTTGCACGCCTTCGCCCCAGGTCATGGGAAGACGCTGATGGCGGCCTACCTGGTCGGGCGCGAGGGCACCTGGCGGCAGGCTGCCGTGATCGGTCTGTCGGTGACCGTGACGCACACGGTCGGGGTGCTGGTGCTCGGCGCGGCACTGTCGGCTGCCGTCCTGGTCGCCCCCGAGACCGTCTATCCCTGGCTGGGGCTGCTGAGCGGGCTCTTCCTGGCGGGGATCGGCGTGAGCCTGCTGCGCTCACCGACGAGACTGCTCTCCGGGCACACCCACGAGGCGGACGGAGATGGCCACGGCCACGGGCACGGACACGGGCACGGACATGACGTTGCGGTCCCTGAGTACGCGACGGCCACGCCTCAAAGCACGTCGTCGGAGTCGCTGACCACAGCTGGGCCCACCACGACCGCTGGAGCGCTCGGGGAGGCCGGCCACAGCGACGGGCACGGGCACGGGCACGGACACGGTGCTGGCAAAGCGCCCAGCCAGCCCGGTTCACGATCGGGCACCACCATGCGGCTGGCTGTCGTGGGTCTGGTCGGCGGCATGGTCCCGAGCCCCTCGGCGCTCATCGTGCTGCTGGGTGGCATCGCGCTGGGACGGGCTTGGTTCGGGGCCCTCCTGGTGCTCGCGTACGGGATCGGCATGGCCGCCGCCCTCGTCGGCACCGGCCTGCTGCTCGTCGTGGCGCGTGACCGGGTCGAGGCCTGGAGCTCGCGGCGCGCCGCGCTGCGCGCGACTCCGTCACGCTGGGCAGCCCTGCCCGCCGTACTCGGTCGTTACCTACCTCGTCTCACGGCGACTGTCGTGATCGTGGTGGGACTCAGCCTGGCGGCTCGGTCGGCCCTGACCATCTGAGCCGTGAGCGCTCGGCGGCGGTGACCCACTGCTAGAGCCGCGCGTACTTGGCCCGGGCGAAGGAGTAGCAGCCGTAGGCGATCAGCCCCAGCGCGACGAGCGTGAGCAGCGTGGTGCCGAGCGGCTGGTCGCGCAGCGTCTTGAGCGCGCCGTCCAGGCCGGTCGCCTTGGAGGCGCTGCGGGCGACACCGGCCAGGACGAAGAGCAGACCGACCACGGCCAGGGCCACTCCCTTGGCGACGTACCCCGCGCGCCCGAGGTTCTCGACCAGGGTCCCCGGGTGCTCGACGAGGTCCTTCAGGAACCCCTTCGTGACCCCCTTGACCACGTGGTAGACCCCGACGCCGATGACCACGAGGCCGATCAGGACGACCAGGGTGCGGCCCCCGGACTGCTTGAGCAGCGAGGCCGTGAAGTCCTGGCTCTGGCTGGTGCTGGACGACCCACCCCCACGGGCGAACTGCGCGGTCGTGACCGCCAGCGCGGCGTACACCACGGTCTTGCTGACCGACTTCACCTTGTCGAGCACCAGGTCCTTGCCCTCGCCGCGCCGGGTGAGCAGGGCCTCGGTGAGCTGCCACAGCGCGAGCCCGGCGAAGCCGATGACGCCGAGCCACAGCACCGCCCGGCCGAGGCCGTTGCCCGCCAAGGTGCCGAGGGCCCCGGACTGGTCGGCCTTCGTGCTGCTGCTGCTCCACGCGACCTGCAGGGCGATCCACCCGATCAGCAGGTGCACCACGCCGTTGACGGCGAACCCGACGCGGGCCGCGGTCTCGAGCTTGTCGCTGTTGGCCGCTCTGCGGACGGTCTGCTCGACCTGGCCCGACTCGTTGCTGTGCTGCGTCATGATGACCTCCGGTCGTCGAGCCCTGGCGGGCCCGATCATGTCGCGTCCGGGGCTCGGGCGCACGGCCGGTCAGTCGGCGGGTGGACGCCGCAGCCGCTTCACCTGGCCGCGCTGGCTCTTGGTGTCGAGCCGGCGCCGCTTGGACCCCAGCGTCGGCCGGGTCGCCCGCCGGGCCCGGGCCGGCGGGGCCAGTGCCTCGCGCAGCAGCTGGGCGAGGCGGGCCGCCGCGGCGTCCCGGTTGCGCAGCTGCGAGCGGTGCTCGCTGGCCACCACGGTCACCGACCCGCCCACGACACGCGCCCCCAGACGGTCCAGCACCCGCTCGCGCTGGCTCGCGGTCAGCGCCGTGCTCGTCCCCACGTCGAAGGTCAGCTCGACCCGCGAGTCCGTGGTGTTCACGCCCTGACCGCCGGGGCCGCTGGATCGCGAGAAGCGCCACGACAGCTCGCCGAGGGGCACCACGACGCTGCTGGTCACCCGAAGTCCCTCTGCCGCAGTCACTTCGCGTCCGACCATCGATCGACGACGCTGACGTCGGCGACGAACCGCACGCCGCGTCCGGCGGCCCAGCGCGACCCAACCGACTGCAGCGCGTCGTCCAGCAGGACTCGGACCTCGCCGGCCCGGTCGGTCGGGCTGTGCACGAGCAGCTCGTCGTGCAGGCACATGACCACGGTGGCGCCCAACGGCACCGCGCCGGCCCGCACCGTCACCGCCCAGGCCTTGAACAGCTCGGCCGCCGCGCCCTGCACGACGGCGTTGCGGGCGAACCGGCCGCGGCCGTTGACGGCGGCCCGCACGGCCTGCTCGTCCGCGCCCGACGTCAGGGTGGGCATCCGCACCAGCCGGCCGCCGTGGGTGCGCACGTGCCGGCCGGCCCGGCCCGCGTCGTACGCCGAGCCCAGGTAGCCCATCGCGACCGGGTAGGCGGACTCCAGACCGGCCAGGGCCTGCCCTGCGGTGCCCGAGGTCTGGCCGTACATCGCCGCCAGGACGGCGATCTTGGCCACGGCCCGCTCGACGCCGAGCCGGCGGGCGACCGGCAGGTACAGGTCGTCGTCCGCCGTCGCTGCGGCCAGCGCCGGATCGCCCGAGACGGCGGCCAGCACGCGCGGCTCGATTTGGCCAAGGTCGGCGCGAACGAGCACGTGCCCGGCCTCGGCCCGCACCGCCGGCCGCAGCTCGGCCGGCAGGTTGTGCAGACCGGCCTGGGCGCTCATCCGCCCTGCGGCGCCGTCGCTGCCGCTCCACCGGCCCCGCAGCCGGCCGTCCCGGCCGACCTGGGTGTCCAGCCACGCGTAGCCGTAGGTCGTGACGAGGCGGTCGGCCTTGCGCCAGGTCAGCAGCGCGTCGACGAGGGGGTGCTGACCCCGCCAGGGCTCGAGCCGCCACGAGCGGGTGTCGGGAAGGTCGATGCCGACCCCCGCCAGCGCGGTGCGCACGTGCGCAGGGTTGCGCAGGTCGGTGTGGTCGTGGTGGGACGTCGAGGCGACGTGCCGCAGCACCAGCTGGTCGCGGGCCCGGCGCAGGGCGCCGTCGTGCGCCGGGTCGGTGGGTCGCGGGCCGACCAGGTCGGTGAGCAGCGTCTCGGCCACCGCGCGGTCCAGCGGCAGCCCGGTGCGGCCCAGCTCGACGCAGAGCAGCTCGGCGGCCGACTCGACCTGAGCCGTGGCGACCGGGTCGCCGCCCACCTCGAGGCCGCGGAGGGCGATGTGCTGCAGGTCGTGGGCCCGGAGCGCGACCTCGGCCCAGGCGGCCATCCTCCCGGGGGTGCGGGCCCACCCGCCGTCGGCCCACTCGGCGCGCAGGTGGCCCCCCTCGTCGACCGGCCTCTCGGGGTCGCCGCCCGTGCCCGTGGCTGCGGGCGCCAGCAGGTCGAGCTGGCCGGTGCGGGGGACCGAGTCGGGGTCGAGCCGGTGCAGCGCGGCCCACACCTGGGCGGGAGCGGCCGACGAGCCCCCGGCCAGCAGCCGGTGCGCCGCGGCCACGTCCCAGCACGTGGCCACCCGTCCGCCGGTGGCCACGACGCTCGTCGCGGCCTCGGCGGCCGACCACCACACCCACCGGGGCCGCAACGCGCGCTCGACGTCGGTGACGACCTCGGCCGGGCGAGCCGTGGCGACCGACCAGCATCGCCCGTGGGCGGCCAGCCCCAGCCCCACGCCGTCCCGCAGCGCGAGGCCGACCGGGTCACCCCGCCGCACGCCGGCCTGCCCGATCACGTCGACGACCTCGTCGGGGCGCAGCGCGGCGGTCATCTCGGGGGGCTCAGGACCGCTCGCGCACCTGGCGCTTGATCCGCGAGAGCATCGCCAGCATGCCGCGCAGGCGCAGCGGGCTGACGGCCTCGCCCAGGCCGAAGCGGTAGGGGGCGTCGTCCGGCACGGCGAGCACGGCCTCGGGGCTGAGCCCGTCCAGGCCGGCGTGCAGGATGCCGGCGAATCCGCGCGTGGTCGGCGACTCCGGGGGGGCGTCGAAGAAGACCCGCACGACGTCGTCCTGCACCTCGACGGCGAGGAACAGCGGCGACTGGCACTCGTGCACCTGCTCCATGTCGGCCAGGTGGCCGGCGTACCGCACGGGCAGCGCCGGCAGCTCGTCGCTGAGCTCGAGCAGCAGCTGCAGCCGATCCGCCGCCGACACCGCGGCGAAGTCCTCGACCAGCTCGGCCATGCCCGGCGGCAGGTCGTCGACGACCACCCCGGCGTCGGCGTCGCTCACGTGTCGGGCCCGGTCTCGATCGGCGTCCGCACCGCGTTGCCCCACTCGGTCCACGAGCCGTCGTAGTTGCGCACGGCGGCGAAACCGAGCAGGTGGGTCAGGACGAACCAGGTGTGCGACGAGCGCTCACCGATGCGGCAGTAGGCGATCACCTCGTCGTCGGGCCGCAGGCCCTTCTCGTCCTGGTAGATCGCCTCGAGCTCGTCGCGGCTCTTGAAGGTCGCGTCCTCGGCGGCGGCGCGCGCCCAGGGGACGCTGCGGGCACCGGGCACGTGCCCGCCGCGCATCGCCCCCTCCTGCGGGTAGTCGGGCATGTGCAGCAGCTCGCCCGAGAACTCACCCGGCGAGCGGACGTCGACCATGGGGCGCCCGATGTGGGCCAGCACGTCGTCCTTGAACGCCCTGATCGCGGAGTCGTCACGCTCGACCACGGGGTAGTCCACGGCTGCCGGCGCGGGCTTGTCGCGGGTGATCTCGCGGCCCTCGGCGATCCACTTGGCGCGCCCGCCGTCGAGCAGGCGCACGTCCTCGTGGCCGAACAGCGTGAAGACCCACAGGGCGTACGCCGCCCACCAGTTGGACTTGTCGCCGTAGATCACGACCGTGTCGTCCCGCGCGATGCCCTTGGCCGACATCAGGGCGGCGAAGCCCGCGCCGTCGACGTAGTCGCGGGTGACCGGGTCGTTGAGCTCGGTGTGCCAGTCGACCTTGACCGCGCCGCGCAGGTGGCCGGTCTCGTAGAGCAGGACGTCCTCGTCGCTCTCCAGGACGACCAGGCCCGGCTCGCCGATGTGCTCGGCCAGCCAGGCGGTCGAGACCAGGCGCTCGGGGTGGGCGTACGCGGCGAAGGCCTCGTTCGACTCGGGCGCGACAGGCATGCGGTGTCCTCCGGTGCAGGTGGGGGTTGCTGACGTCCAACCTGCCACGTCTGGCGGTGGCAGGCTGAGCGGGTGCCCGACCTCGATGACGCCACGCTGCGTGAGCTGCACCGGCGCCGCCGTGCGGGAGACACCCCGGACGTGCTGGCCGAGGCCTACGGCTTCGCCTCGGCGCGCGAGGTGTTCCTGCTGCTGCGGCAGAAGCTGCCGCCACGACAGCGGGTGGCCGACGAGCGGGCCCGCGCGATGGTGGCCGCCCGTGAGCAGGGGCAGACGATGGCGGCCATCGGGCAGCAGTGGGGGCTCACCCGGGAGCGGGTGCGCCAGATCGTGACGGCCGTGTCAGGCACCACGCCGGCGCAGGACAGGGCGGCCAGGATCCGGGCGGTCCCGGTGGAGGACGACGCGGTCGTCGCGGCGCTGCAGGCGCTCTCGCGGACGCTCGCCGCCGAGCAGGGTGCAGCGGCTCCCGTCCACGTGAGCCTCCGGCAGTGGGACGCGCGGCGGGACCCCGAGCTGCTGCCGTCCGGAGCCCGGGTCGCAGCCCGCTACCGCTCCTGGGACCTGGCCTGCGCCGCCGCCGGCCTCCCGCGGTCGGACCGGCCCGCCACGCCGGGGACGCCGCGGCGGTGGACCGACCAGGAGCTGCGGATCTGGGTCGCCCGGTTCCTGCTGGGCGCCACCGGTCCGACCACGACCGGGGAGTACGACCTGTGGGCCGGGCAGCATCGTGACGCGCCGGGACTGCAGACCGTGGTGCTGCGCCTGGGCGGGTGGGGCGCAGCCAAGACCTCCTCGCTGGGCCGGACGGGACCGGGCGCGGCGGTCAGCCGGTGAGATCGTCGTCTGGCGGCTCGTCGGCGCGGTAGGGGACGGGGTGGTTGCGACCGAGCTCGGTGAAGCGCTCGTTGAGGGCGTGGGCGATCTGGTCGTGCTCGTGGTCGGCCACCCGCAGCGCGCCGTGCATCACCGCTTCGAGCTGCAGGGGCTCGGTCATCCCGCCGAGGGCGAAGTAGCGCAGCCACAGCTCGCGACGGGTCAGGCCGCTGTCGCGCCGGGCCCACTCGAGCGCGTCGTCCGGCTCAGCGGTCATGGTCGGCCGCCAGCAGCTCCTCGGCCACGTCGACCATCGGTCGGTTGCTGTCGCGGCTGGTCTGCTGCAGCGTCGACCAGGCGCGGTCGGCAGCCACCCCGTCGCGGTGCATGACGAAGCCCTGCGCCTGGGCGATCCAGGCGCGGGAGCGGAGCGCCTGGTCGAGGTGGCCGGCCAGGCGCTCCGACGGCAGCACCCGGTGCGCGGTGGTGAGCACGCTCGAGGCCTCGGCGGCGAACTCCGCGGCCCACTGCCTGTCCTTCGGGGCGAAGGAGCCGGGAGTCCGGGCGTAGATGTTGAGCGCACCGTGCGGCTGGGCACCGTCTCGCAGCGGCGAGGACAGGATGCCGACGATCCCGCGCGCTCGCGCCCGCGGGACGAAGTCGGCCCAGCGCTGCTCGCGGTCGAGGGCGTCCACGTGGACGGCGTCACCGGAACGGGCGGCGTCCAGGCACGGGCCCTGCCCGGTGTCGTACTGGTCGTGGTCCATCGCCAGCACGACGTCGTTGCTGGCCGCGACCGTGCCGTACGCCCCGTCGCGCGGCAGGGTGATGCTCACCCCGTCGGCGCGGCCGATGACGGCCTGAGCCATCGTGACGACGAGCACGAGGGCGGCGTCGAGCACCTCCCGGGTCGGTCCCGACCAGGCCCGGACGGAGAGGTCGCCGACCAGTGCGCGACGCGACGGCGACCCCGGCCGTGGCTGGAGGCCGGCCTCCCGCAGGCGCCGCTCGAGCACGGTGCCGGGCCCGACAACGGTCAGCCGACGGTCGTCACCCCGCACCAGCGCGGCCGCAGCGACCAGCAGGGCGACTCCCTCGTCGTCGAGGGACATCAGTCGGGACAGGTCGACGGTCACGTCACCGCCGCCGAGGACGGCAGCGTCGAGCACGGCGCCCAGCTGCGGCAGCGCACTGTGCTCGACGTGGCCCACGACCGTCACCACGGCCAGGCCCGGTTCCAGGCCGACGCCACCGGTCAGCCGGGTCAGACCCGTCATCCGGCGACCGCCTGAGGGGTGCCGTACCAGTCCAGCACCAGGACCGTGGCGTCGTCGCGGACCGCACCGTCGGTCACGTCGAGAACGGCATGGGTCAGGATCTGCGCGACCTCACGCGGGTGCACCGCCCCGAGCTCCACCAGGAGGTCGAGGACCTCGGCGTCGGCGGCGCGTCGCTCGAACATCCCGTCGGTCAGCAGGACCAGGCGGTCGCCGGCCTGCAGCTGCAGGTGCTGCACCTGGTAGTCCACGTCCGGCAGGACGCCCAGCACGAGGCCGGAGTCGAGCTCGATCTGCACGACGAGACCGTCGCGGACCAGCAGCGGCCGGACGTGTCCGGCGTTCACCAGCCTCGTCGAGCCGGTGGCCAGGTCCACCTGGGCCAGCAGGGCCGTGACGAACTGGTCGTCGGCGGCGTACCTGGCCAGAGCCGCGCTGGCCTTGCGAGCCTGCTCGGCGAGGTCGAACCCGGCCCGGCGGCTGTTGCGGAGGCTGCCGACGGCGAGGGTCGCGAGCTGGGCGGCAGGGACACCGTGGCCCATGGCGTCGGTGATGCCCAGCGACAGCAGGTGCTCGCCGACGACGTAGTCGAAGGTGTCTCCACCTGCCGAGTCGGCAGGCACCTGCCAGCCGGCCAGTGCGAACTGCGGCCCCTGGCAGCTGTAGGAAGCAGGCAGCAGCCGGCGTTGGATCTCGGCCTCGAGGGTCAGGGGAATCCCGCGCTGGCCGAGCTCGTACAGGTCGGTGTACCTGCGGTCGGCGATCACGACGTACGCCAGGGCGCGTGCAGCGGCGGCCAGGTAGGTCATCACGGCCTCGTCGGGGGTCGACGGCAGCAGCAGCGTGAGCACCCCGAGAGCCTCGCCGCGCTCGCTGACGGGGGCGTACGCCCGCACGTCGCCCCCTTCGGAGACCAGCTGCACGCGCTGCAGGCGGATCGCGTCGCCGGCAGCGCTGCCGGCCAGCTCGATGCGCTCCAGCGCCGGGCGCAGCGGGCCGGGTCTGCCTCGCTCGGCCGTCCGTTCCAGGCGGAGCAGGGCCTGCCCGGTCAGGTCCACCACGAGCAGGCTCACCTCGTGGGCCCCCACGTGACGGGCCAGCTCTTCCGCCAGCGCGTCGACGCCGGCGGCAGGTGGCGCGGCCTCGGCAGCGTCCAGGAGCGCCCGCAGGTCCAAGGTCGGGGTCCGGCGGTCGACGAGCGCATCGGCCGAGGCAGACGGTGCTGGGGTCATGTCGATCCTGACTCCACGAGCCTGGCGGTGCTGGACCTCGGCAGTGCAGCGGGCGCGGCGCGGCTTCTCCAGCCGGCTGGGACTCAACCGGGCTCCATGATCGTAGGCTCATCGATGCGGGCAGTCCAGGAGCCGGAGAGCGTGAGACACTTTCCCTGTGGCCCGGGACCTGCCCGCGTCGCACGTCGTCTGGAGCACCCGATGCCCGAAGACGATCTTCATCTGAGCCTCGACGAGCTCGCCGGGTTGTTGACGGGCGACCGCAGCCTGGAGCGCACCCTGGTGCGCGTCGCCGAGCTCGCGGTCCTCGCCATCCCGGGAGCGCAGGGCGCCGGGTTGACGCTGCTGGAGCGCGACCGGGCGCAGACGGTGGTCGCGACCGAGGCGTTCGTGCACGAGGTCGACGACGTGCAGTACGGGCTGGGAGAGGGCCCCTGCCTGAGCGCCGTTGCCCTCGGGCGCACCTTCACCTCGGGCAATCTCGGCGGCGATCCGCTCTGGCCGCGCTTCGGCCCGCGGGTCGGCCGGCTCGGCGTGCACAGCGCGCTGTCGATCCCCCTGCTGGTGGGCGATGTGGTCGTCGGCGCGCTGAACGTCTACGCCCGGCCCCGCGACGGATTCGGTCCGGAGGCGCCGCGGCTCGGCGAGGCCTTCGCCGGACCGGCCGCGGTGAGCGTGGTGAACGCGCAGGCGCTGGCGCAGGCCGAGCGGCTGGTCGGCCAGCTCACCCAGGCGCTGGCCAGCCGGGCCGAGATCGACCACGCCATCGGCATCGTCATGGGCCGCACCGGCGGGACCTCGGAGGAGGCCTTCGACCGCCTGCGGGTCCAGAGCCAGGCCCGGCAGGTCAAGCTGGTCATCGTCGCCCGCGAGCTCGTGGCCGACGCGCGGGGCAGGGCGCGGGCACGGCACGCCGGTGAGGCCTGAGGTGATCTGAGCCGGCCGGGCCTCAGCCGTCGACGTAGGCGGCCAGATGCACGCCGGTCAGCGTCGACCGCGCCGCCACCAGCTCGGCCGGTTGTCCCTCGAAGACCACCCGGCCGCCGTCCTGGCCCGCTCCAGGACCCAGGTCGATGATCCAGTCGGCGTGGGCCATCACCGCCTGGTGGTGCTCGATGACCAGGACCGACCGGCCGGCGTCGACGAGCCGGTCGAGCAGCCCGAGCAGCTGGGCGACGTCGGCCAGGTGCAGGCCGGTCGTCGGCTCGTCCAGGACGTAGACGCCGCCCTGGTCGCCGAGGTGGGTGGCGAGCTTGAGCCGCTGGCGCTCACCGCCGGACAGGGTGGTGAGCGGCTGGCCCAGGCCCAGGTAGCCCAGGCCGACGTCGACCAGCCGGTCCAGGATCACGCCGGCCGCCGGCGTGCGGGCCTCGCCGTCGGCGAAGAACTCCTGCGCCTCGTCCACCGGCATCGCGAGCACCTGGCTGATGTCCCGGCCCCCGAGGTGGTGCTCCAGCACCGAGGCCTGGAAGCGCCGCCCCTCGCACACCTCGCAGACGACCGCGACACCGGCCATCATCGCCAGGTCCGTCGACACGACCCCGGCGCCGCCACAGGCCGGGCAGGCGCCCTCGGAGTTCGCGCTGAACAGCGCGGCCTTGACGCCGTTGGCCTTGGCGAAGGCCTTGCGGATCGGCTCGAGCAGCCCGGTGTAGGTCGCCGGGCTGCTGCGCCGCGAGCCGCGTACGGCGCCCTGGTCCATGAACACCACCCCGGCCCCCCGGGGGCCGGCCAGGACCGGGATCGACGCACGCACCAGCGAGCTCTTGCCGGAGCCGGCGACACCGGTCACGACCACGAGCACCCCGAGCGGGACGTCGACGTCGACGTCACGCAGGTTGTGGGCGGCGGCCCCTCGTACCTGCAGGAACCCCGTGGGGGTGCGGACGTCGGGCTTGAGCACGCCCCGGTCGGCGAGGTGGCGGCCGGTCACTGTGCCGCTGCGGCGCAGGCCGTCGACGGTGCCCTCGAAGCACACGGTGCCGCCCGCCGTACCCGCGGCAGGCCCGAGATCCACGACGTGGTCGGCGATCACGATCGTGTCCGGCTCGTGCTCCACGACCAGCACCGTGTTGCCCTTGTCGCGCAGTCGCAGCAGCAGCTCGTTCATGCGCTGCACGTCGTGCGGGTGCAGCCCCGTCGTCGGCTCGTCGAAGACGTAGGTCGCGTCGGTCAGCGAGGACCCGAGGTGCCGGACCATCCGGACCCGCTGCGACTCCCCGCCCGACAGGGTGCCCGAGGTGCGCTCCAGCGACAGGTAGCCCAGGCCGATCTCGACGAACGCGTCGAGGGTCGTGAGCAGGCCTTCGAGCAACGGCGCCACCGACGGCTCGGCCAGGCCGCGGACCCAGGCGGCGAGGTCGCTGACCTGCAGCGCGCAGGCGTCGGCGATGCTGATGCCGCCGACCTTCGACGCCCGGGCCGCCTCGCTCAACCGGGTGCCTTCGCAGTCCGGGCACGTCGTGAAGGTCACCGCGCGTTCGACGAAGGCCCGCACGTGCGGCTGCATCGCCTCGACGTCCTTGGCCAGCAGGGTCCGGCGGATCTTGGGGATCAGGCCCTCGTACGTCAGGTTGATGCCGTCGACCTTGATCTTGGTCGGGGGCTTGTGCAGCAGGTCGTCGAGCTCCTTTCGGGTGAAGTCCCTGATCGGCTTGTCGGGGTCGAAGTAGCCGCAGCCGCCGAAGATCCGGCCGAACCAGCCGTCGGCGCTGTAGCCGGGGGCGAGCAGTGCGCCGTCGTTGAGCGACCTGCTGTCGTCGTACAGCGCGGTGAGGTCGATGTCGTTCACGGCGCCGCGGCCCTCGCACCGCGGGCACATGCCCCCGGTGATGCTGAAGCTGCGCTTCTCCTT
>JBKJTJ010000014.1:0-7717 GCA_046590855.1 Actinomycetota bacterium | reverse complement strand
GCAGGTGCTGCTGCTGGACGAGCCGTTGTCGGCGCTGGACGCCAAGGTGCGCGTGCAGCTGCGCGACGAGATCCGCCGCATCCAGCTGGACGTCGGCGCCACCACCCTGCTCGTCACCCACGACCAGGAGGAGGCGCTCGCCGTCGCCGACCGGGTGGGAGTCATGCGCGGCGGACGGCTCGAGCAGATCGCCGCCCCGAGCGAGATCTACACCAGCCCAGCGACCGCGTTCGTCGCCGAGTTCGTCGGGCTCACCAACCGCATGGACGGAGTCGCGACCGACGGCGTCGCCCAGGTCATGCGCGCCCGCATCCCGCTGCTGCCGGGCTCGGTCACGACCGGACCGGTGAGCGTCCTGGTGCGGCCGGAGTCGGTCGAGGTGCACACCCAGCGCGACGGTGACTCCGAGGTCGTGGCGGCCAGCTTTCTCGGCTCGCTGGGCCGGGTGCGGGTGCGCACCGCCGACGGCGCCGTGCTGCTGGCCCAGGTGCCCACCGGCGAGGCGGGCCTGCTGCAGGTCGGCGACCGGGTGTCGCTCGCGCTGCGCCCGGTGCCGGCGCTCGCGGTCGTCCGGGACTGAGTCGACCCAGGCAGGTCAGGCCGGCTCCCACACCGCGGCGTCGTGCGCGAACACGACCCGTCTGGGGTCGAACGCCAGCAGCCGCTGCATCCACGCGGGCGCGACGGGCAGCGGCTCGCCGTGGCCGAGCGAGGTCGCCGAGACCGCCAGCGCGTCGGCGCTCCACGCGGACGCGCCGTCGTGGGACTGACCGGCCAGCACCACCGACCCGTCGTCGCAGACCACCACCAGCGACTGATGCCCGTCGACGTGGCCCGGCGTGGGGACCACGTGCACCCCCGCGCGGATCTGCGCCTCGCCGTCCAGCAGCTCGTAGCTGCTGCCCGCGAAGTCGACCAGGTGCTCCATCGTGTAGTCGCCCGCCCGAGCGGCGGCGAGCTCGCGACGCTGCGCGACGACCGGCGTCCCGGCCAGCAGCGGGTTGCCACCGCAGTGGTCGAAGTGCAGGTGGCAGTTGACCACCAGGTCGATCTCGCCCATCCGCACACCGGCCGTCGCGAGCGCGTCGGGCAGTGCGACCCGGCGGGGCCGGTACCAGTCCTCGGTCTCGTCGTCGCCACGGCCCAGACCGGTGTCGAGCAGAACCAGGCCGCGGTCGTGGCGCACCAGGTACCCGTACACCGCCTCCACCCGGGGCGCCCCCGTGCCGGTCTCATCGGCCGGTCGCACAAAGGTGCCGAGGAGCAGCCGTCGGACGTCGGTCATCAGCACCCGCGCACCGTACCCAGGTGAGGTGGCAGGGTTTGACGCCTGATGACACCGGACCC
Organism: Actinomycetota bacterium; assembly: GCA_046590855.1. Taxonomy (GTDB): domain Bacteria; phylum Actinomycetota; class Actinomycetes; order Actinomycetales; family Angustibacteraceae; genus JACMOY01. The sequence continues at coordinate 6,370 of JBKJTJ010000014.1, read as the reverse complement.
GGAGGCGACCATGGCCGAGTACCCCGAGCTGCTGCACACCGTGCTCGACGCGATGGACGTCCGCGGCCTGGCCGAGTTCTACCGACAGCTGATGGGTCTGCGGTACCGGCCTGGCGACGAGACCCCGGTGGACGCCCCGGATGACGCGGACTGGCTCGCGCTGGTCGACGCCGCGGGCGCGCGCGGGTTGGCGTTCCAGCAGGTGGATCGGCTGGAGCGGACCACCTGGCCGGCACACGACGTCCCGATGCAGCTGCACCTGGACCTCACGGTGACCGACGTGGCCGATCTGGGTCGCCACCGCGACCGCGCGCTGTCGCTGGGCGCGACGCTGCTGCTCGACCGCTCGGCCGACGGGGACGAGCCGCTGTACGTCCTCGCCGACCCCGCGGGCCATCCGTTCTGCATCTTCGTCGCCTGAGCGCAGAAGACCAGGCGGGGTGTCTTCAGAACGCATCCGGCCGCGTCGATGAGGGGTTGGTGCACACGGGGTCAGCGGTGTCCCGACGCCCGCTCATCGCGACGGCGGCCGCCGCGACCTTGCTGTCGATGGCACTGCTCCCCCTGGGCAGCATCCAGGGGCCGGTGTCGTCCAGCTTCGTCCCCGCGATGGTCTCCGTGGTGGCGTGCTTCGACCTGATCTCGGTCTACCTCCTCGTGGGTGACTACCGCGACCGCGGTGACCTTCGGCTGCTGGTCATGGCCGCGGCCTACACCTGGTCCCTGATCGTCATGCTCGGCTACACGCTGGCGTTCCCCGGCGCTGTGTCGCCGCACCCCCCGCTGGCCGTCAACCCCTCGATGCCGCCCTACCTGTACGTAGCCTGGCACGTCGGCTTCCCCGTCCTGCTGGGTGCTGCCTGGTGGCCGTGGCCGGCTCGCTGGACCGCCCCGACGGTCCCCCACCGCCGGCCCTGGCTGATCGTCGCCGGCCTCGGGTCGGCCGTCCTGACCAGCACGACCGTGGTGGCCGGCCTGGTCAGCCTGGCGCCGGTCCTGCCGACGCTGATCATCGGGCTCGACACCTCGCGGATGACCAAGCTCACTGCTCCGGTAGCGCTGCCCCTGGTGGCGATCTCCCTGGTGCTGGCAGTGCGTGGCACCCGCCGCCGGGCCGGCCCCGAGCGATGGGCCAGCGTCGCCATCTTGGCCTGCCTGCTCGACCTGGTCCTGACCTACTCCTCGCGGAGCAGGTTCAGCCTGGGCTGGTACGGCGGCCGCACCCTGACCCTGCTCGCCGCGGGCGTCGTCATGATCGCGATGCTCGGGTCCTTCCGACGCCTCAAAGCGTTCGCGGAGCACCACGCTGCGGTGGACTCGCTGACCGGGTTGCGGAACCGCCGCACCGCGTACGAGTCCCTCGACCAGCTGTTCGCGCAGCACCAGCGTTCGGGCACGCCCCTCGGGCTCATCACCTTGGACATCGACTACTTCAAGAGCATCAACGACACGCACGGCCACGAGACCGGCGACGAGGTGCTCTCTCGCATCGGCCGGACACTGACCACCAGCTGCCGAGTCAGTGACGTCGTGGCGAGGGTCGGTGGCGAGGAGTTCCTGGTCCTGCTCCCGGACACTCCACCGGACGGCACCTACGTCGTCGCCGAGAAGATCAGGTGCGCCATCGCCGCGATGCGCGTCGAGGGGCTGTCGGGACCGGTGACCGCCAGCGTCGGGGCCACCGCGCTGAGGTCCACCGACAGCCGCGGCGCCGACCTCCTTCGGCGCGCGGACGCCGCCCTGTACGCCGCCAAGGACGCAGGCCGGAACACGACCGCGGTGGCACCCCAGGACGAGAGCTGCCCGGGGCCGAGGATCCCGATCGGCTAGCGCGTCGCCCTGACCCAGCAGGTGAGCTCGCCGCCCGCCTGGCCGCGGCGTCGCCGTCGCGTATCGTCAGCCGCCGTGACCACCCTCGAGGACCCCGCCACCGACCCGTTCGAGGTCGCTGCCGCCGCCGCAGAACGACTGGCCGAGCTGACGGGCGCAGCCTCGCACGACATGGCGCTCGTCCTCGGCTCGGGCTGGGGACCCGCGGGTGACCTGCTCGGCGAGACCCTGGCTGAGGTGCGCACCACCGACCTGCCCGGGTTCTTCCCCGCGGCGGTGGCCGGCCACAGCGGCACGATCCGCTCGGTGCGGATCGGCGACACCGCCCGCCGGGCCCTGGTGTTCGGCACCCGCACCCACTTCTACGAGGGCCGGGGCGTGCGTGCCGTCGTCCACGGGGTCCGCACCGCGGCCGCCGCCGGCTGCTCCACCGTCGTGCTGACCAACGGCTGCGGTGGCCTCAACCCCGACTGGGCGCCCGGCACGCCGGTGCTGATCCGCGACCACATCAACCTGACGGCGGCCTCACCGGTCGAGGGCGCGACGTTCATCGACCTCACCGACCTGTACAGCAGCCGGCTGCGCGACCTGTGCCGCGAGGTCGACCCGGGCCTGGCCGAGGGCGTCTACGTGCAGTTCCGCGGCCCCCACTACGAGACGCCCGCCGAGGTGCGCATGGCGGGCGTGCTGGGCGGTGACCTGGTCGGCATGTCGACGACGCTCGAGGCGATCGCCGCCCGCCAGAGCGGGCTGGAGGTGCTGGGCATCTCGCTGGTCACGAACCTGGCCGCAGGCATCAGCGCGACGCCGCTCGACCACGCCGAGGTGCTCGAGGCCGGCCGAGCCGCCGCCGAGCGGTGCGGCCGCATGCTCGCCGACGTCGTCCGCCGGCTGTGATGGTCACGGCCGACCTGCTCGCCGCCGCGCGCGAGTGGCTGGACGACGACCCCGACCCCACCGCCCGCGACGAGCTCTCCGTTGTGCTGCAACGGGTTCAGGACGGCGATGCCGCGGCCCGCGCCGACCTCGCCGACCGATTCGCCGGGCCCCTGGAGTTCGGGACGGCGGGCCTGCGCGGCGCCGTCGCCGCCGGCCCCAACCGGATGAACCGCGCCGTCGTCGTCCGCGCCGCCGCCGGGCTCACCGCGTACCTGCAGCGCGAGCACCCGGCACCGCGGGTGGTCATCGGGTACGACGCGCGCCACCGCAGCCTGGACTTCGCCCACGACACCGCGGCCGTCGTGGTCGCGGCGGGCGGTGACGCGCTGCTGCTGCCCTCGGCTCTGCCGACGCCGGTGCTGGCCTTCGCCGTCCGCCACCTCGGCGCGCACGCCGGTGTGATGGTCACGGCGAGCCACAACCCCCCGCAGGACAACGGGTACAAGGTCTACCTCGCCGACGGCAGCCAGATCGTCCCGCCCGCCGACCGCGACATCGCTGCACACATCGCTGCTGTCACAGGGGTTCGCGACGTCCCGCGGGCCGACAGCGGCTGGCACCTGCTCGGCGACGACGTGCTCGACGCCTACCTGCGCTCTGCTGCCGGGGTCGTCGACCCGCACTCACCCCGCGACCTGGTGGTCGTGCACACCTCGCTGCACGGCGTCGGCGGCGAGGTCGTCCGCGCGGCCTTCGAGCGGGCCGGTTTCGCCCCGCCGTGGCAGGTCGGGAGCCAGGCCCGGCCCGACCCCGACTTCCCCACCGTCGCGTTCCCCAACCCCGAGGAGCCCGGCGCCATCGACGCCGCCCTGGCCGTGGCGGCCGAGCGGGGCGCCGACCTGGTGGTCGCCAGCGACCCGGACGCCGACCGGTGCGCCGTCGCGGTTGCGGACCGCGACGGCGCCTGGCGGATGCTGACCGGCGACGAGGTCGGCGCGCTGCTCGGCGCCCACCTGATCGAGCGCGGGGTCGACGACGACGCCGTGTTCGCCCGCTCGATCGTCTCGGGTCGGCTGCTGGCCGCGATCGCCCGCACCGCAGGGGTTCGCAGCGTCGAGACGCTCACCGGGTTCAAGTGGATCGCCCGCGTCCCCGGCCTGCGGTACGGGTACGAGGAGGCCATCGGCTACTGCGTCGACCCCGGGTCGGTGCGCGACAAGGACGGCGTCAGCGCCGCGCTGCTCGTCGCCGAGATGGCAGCGGGGGCCAAGGAGCAGGGACGTTCGCTGCTCGACGTGCTGGACGACCTCGCCCGAGCCCACGGCGTGCACCTGACGGGGCAGCACGCCGTCCGGGTGGACGACCTCACCCAGATCACGGACGCGATGACCCGCCTGCGCGAGAGCTCGCCCGCGCTGGGCGGCGTCGACGTCACCGCGTGCACCGACCTGGCGGACGGCGGCGCCGGCCTGCCGCCCACCGACGGCCTGCGCTACGACCTGGCCGACGGCAGCCGGGTCGTGGTGCGCCCCAGCGGCACCGAGCCGAAGCTGAAGGCGTACCTGGAGGTCGTCGTCCCAGTCGTCGGGGACGACCTCGCCGGGGCGCGGGAGCTCGCGGAGGCTCGGATGCAGCGCCTGCGCGGCGCGGTTGCGGTCGCCGTCGGGCTGTAGCCCGCAGCCGATGGGAGCATTGCGGATATGAGCATGCTGCCCCGACGCACCGACGTCGCCGCGATGATCGACCACACCCTGCTCAAGCCGGAGGCCACCCCGGACGCCGTGCGCGCGCTGGCGCAGGAGGCAGGCGACCTCGGCGTCTACGCCGTGTGCGTCTCACCGTCGATGGCCGCCGTGGCCCGGGCCAGCGTTCCGAACGGCGTCAAGGTCGCCACCGTCTGCGGATTCCCTTCCGGCGCGGTGCACTCCGGTGCGAAGGCGCACGAGGCGCAGCTCGCCGTGCTCGACCGCGCCGACGAGATCGACATGGTCATCGACCTCGGCCGGGTCAAGGCCGGCGACTGGTCGAACGTGCGCACCGAGCTGGCCATGGTGCGAGCGTCCTCGACCCGCGCCCGGCTCAAGGTCATCATCGAGTCCGCCGCGCTCACCGACGACGAGATCGTGCGGGCCTGCGAGGCCGCCGAGGCGGCCGGCGCCGACTTCGTCAAGACGTCCACCGGATTCCACCCCGCCGGCGGGGCGAGCGTCGAGGCGGTGCGGCTGATGGCGCGCACGGTCGGCGGCCGGCTCGGCGTCAAGGCCAGCGGCGGCATCCGCACCGCCCAGGACGCGGCCGTGATGATCGACGCCGGTGCTACGAGGCTGGGCTGCTCGGCGTCGCAGACCATCCTGGACGGACTGCCGGACTGACCCGCGGCCTCACCAGCGCACGCCGGCCGCCACCAGGGCGGCCTCGGCGAGCAGCCGCTCGAGCGGCTCGAAGGGGGTCTGCTCGCACGCCGGCACACCGACGGTGACGCACGCGTCGCGCAGCACGCGGTCGTAGGCCCACGACGCCGCGTCCAGCCGCTGCTTCAGCGCCGGCGTACGCCGGTCGGCCGCCAGCAGTCGCTCGACCTCGTCGTCCAGACGCCGCAGGTCTGCACACATCCGCGGCAGCCGGTCGGGGGCAGCAGGCGGCTCGGCTCGTCGCACCCCGAGCGCTGCCAGGAGTGCAGCGCCGGTGCGTCGCAGCAACAGGATCCGGGCTGCGGTGCCCACCCCCTCAGGATGAGCCAGCGATCCCCGCGGCGCCAGACGTTTGGCCGATCCGGGTCTGCCAGGATGAAGCGTGACCTCGTCCGCGCCACGCCTGGTGGTGATCGCCGGCCCGTCCGGCAGCGGCAAGTCCCACCTGGCGCGTCAGCTCGCTCGCGAGCTCGGGCTGACGGTTATGCGGCTGGACGACTTCTACCGCGACGGAGACGACCCCGCCCTGCCGCGGGCGCACGGCCTCGTCGACTGGGACGACCCGGCGTCGTGGGACGCCGACGCCGCCGTAGCGGCCGCCGTCGCCCTGGTCACGGACGGGGCCGCGACGGTTCCGACGTACGACATCGCCACCTCGCGGGCCACGGGCAGCACCCGGTTGGTGGTCGGGGACGCGCCGGTCGTGCTGGTCGAGGGGATCTTCGCCGCGGACGTCGTCCCGCGGCTTCGTGCCCAGGGTGTGCTGGCCGACGCGCTGGCCCTCACCCACCGACCGGCCGTCACGTTCGCCCGGCGCCTCGCCCGCGACCTGCGCGAGGCGCGCAAGCCGCCCCTGACCCTGGTGCGCCGGGGCTGGCGGCTGATGCGCGCCGAGCCCGCGATCGTGCAGCACCAGACCAGCATGGGCGCCATTGCGTGCACCAAAGCCGTTGCGCGACAGCGGGTGCGTGACTTGGTGCGCCGCGCGGCGAACCGTGTCGCCGACTAGACGACCTGCCGTCCCTCAGTCGCGCGGTGGCAGTCGCCAACCGGTCCGGTTCGCACGGGCGACGGCAGCCAGCTGTGAGCTCACGCCGAGCTTGGTCAGCACCGCACGCACCTGGCTCCGGACAGTGGTGGTGGACACGACCCGCTGGGCGGCGATCAGCTCGACGCTCGAGCCGTCGCACAGCGCCGCCAGGACCTCACCCTCACGCTGACTGAGGCGGGCGAAGTCACCGAGCGCGGCG
>JBKJTJ010000001.1:0-7470 GCA_046590855.1 Actinomycetota bacterium | reverse complement strand
CGTCACCGTTTCGTCCTGGCACGACGCGTCGCCGGCTTCCCCACCGGCGCACGACCGCATCCGCGCGAAGGCTCACGATAGGGGCAGGTGGGACTGCTGGGGAAGTCGAGATCACTCTTGTGGCCCCACGTCAAGCACCTCGACCCGCGTGTCCGGGTCTTTTGTCGCGTTGATGCCAGTCGGTCAGTCGAACCAGGGGTCCAGGCCGTGCAGCGGGAACACCGCCTTGCGGGTCGCCATCACCGCCCGGTCGACCGGGTCGTCGGGGTCGTGGCCGACCTCCCACGAGCGCCACCAGGTCTGCCGGTCGTCGCCCATCCGCGGCGGCGCGTGCCGGCCGAAGGTGCTCTCGACGTGCTGCAGCCACGCCGCCGGCACCTGCTCGGACGTCGCCACCGGGCGGTGCGCCGCGATCGCCACCAGGTGCGCCCACGAGCGCGGGACGACGTCGATGATCTCGTAGCCGCCGCCGCCGGTCGCGAGCCACCTCCCCTCGCAGACCTGGTGGGCCAGCTCGTGCAGTGACTCCTGGACCACCCGCTGGGCGTCCACCGAGACCGCCAGGTGTGCCAGAGGGTCCAGGAAGTGGCTGTCGCAGCCGTGCTGGGTCACCAGCACCTGCGGGTCGAACGCCCGCACCAGCTGGGGGACGACCGAGTGGATCGCGCGCAACCAGGCGGCGTCCGAGGTCCCCGGGGGCAGGGCGACGTTGACCGCCGACCCCTCGGCGGCCGGGCCACCGATCTCGCTGGCGTCCCCGCTGCCCGGGAAGAGAGCGCGCCCGCTCTCGTGGACCGAGATCGTCAGCACCCGCGGGTCGTCCCAGAAGATCGACTGGACGCCGTCGCCGTGGTGCACGTCGACGTCCACGTACGCGACCCGCTCGGCGCCGTTGTCGAGCAGCCAGCGGATCCCCGCCGCGACGTCGTTGTAGACGCAGAAGCCGCTCGCGTGTCCGGGCATGGCGTGGTGCAGCCCACCGCAGAAGTTCACCCCGTGGCGCACCTCGCCGGCCCAGACGGAGCGCGCCAGGTCGACGGTGCCCTGGACGATGCGGGCGCCGGCCTCGTGCATGCCGAGGAAGGCGGGGTCGTCGGTGGTGCCCAGGCCGCGCGAGGCGTCTGCCGACGAGGGATCCAACGACGCGGCGCGCACCGCCGCGATGTACGCGCGATCGTGCACGGTCGCGAGCAGGTCGTCGTCGGCCACCGCGGCCCCCCGCACCTCGACGCCCTCGGCGTCGAACAGCCCGAGGTCGTCGCAGAGCCGGGCCGTCAGGGCAAGCCGCAGCGGCGCCATCGGGTGGGTGGGGCCGAAGTCGTACCGGGCGAACTCGTCGTCCCAGATCACCCGCGCCTGCGCCACCATGGCCGCGACGCTACCTCTGCCGGCCGGCGCTCACCGAACGACGGGCACCCAGCCGGAGTCGTCCCCGAGGGGCAGGATCATCGCGAGCTCCTCGACGCTCGCGTCGGTCGTCATCGGCCGACGCTGGTCGCTGGGCCGGAACCCGTAGCTGCTGAAGAACGCCACGGCGCGCCCGTTCTCGGTCGACACCCAGGCCTGCAGCGCCCGCCGTCCCTCGGCGCGCGCCTGCTCGGTCGCGGCCTCCATCAGCCGCCACGCCACGCCGGCACCGCGCGAGCTGGGGACGACCCACATGCCGAACAGCTCGGCGACGTCCGGCTCGGCCTGGCCTACCGAGACGATGCCGACGTCGGTGCTGCCCCCGGCAGCGTCGTCCACCGACGCCAGCAGCCGCGTCGATCGCGCCATGCGCGCCCGCCACAGCGCCTCGTCGAAGCCCTGCTCCTGCTCGACGGTGTTGGTGAAGGCGGTCGGCGCCTCGGCGAGCGCCTTCAGGCGCAGCTCGCGATAGGCCTGCCAGTCCTGCGGCCCCAGGGCCCGCACGGTCACGTCGGTCATGGGATCACGCTCTCACGCCGGCTCAGCCCGCACCGGTGGCGAGCTCGCGGCTGCGGTCGCGGGCGGCCTCCATCGCGGTCAGGAACGCCGCGCGCACCCGGTGGTCGTCCAGCTCGCGCAGCGCGGCGATCGTCGTCCCGGCAGGGCTGGACACCTGCTCGCGCAGCACCGTCGGGTGGACGCCGGTCTCGCGCAGCATCGTCGCGGCGCCGTACAGCGTCTGCACCACGAGCTCGGTCGACGTCGTGCGCGGCAGGCCCAGCAGCACGCCGGCCTCGATCATCGCCTCGACGACGTAGAACACGTACGCCGGGCCCGAGCCGCTGACCGCGGTGACGGCGTCCTGGTGCTGCTCGGCCAGCCGGACGACGCGCCCGCACGAGCGCAGCAGCGCCTCTGCCTGGCCCAGGTGGGCCTCGTCGCAGTGCGCGCCGGGGCTGATCGCGGCCATGCCCTGGTCGACCAGCGCGGGGGTGTTCGGCATGACGCGCACGACCGGGGTGCCCGGCGGCAGCCGCTGCTCGAGGAACGAGGTGGTGATGCCTGCGGCCAGCGACACCACGAGCGTGCCGGGGGTGAGGCTGTCGCGGACGTCGTCCAGCACCGCGGTCATGTCCTGTGGCTTCACGACGAGCACCACCACGTCGGCGGCCGCGGCAGCCGCGGCGTTGTCGAGCACCTGCACCCCGTACTTCTCGCGCAGCTCGGCCACCCGGTCGGGCCGGCGCTCGCTGACGACCAGCCGGTCGACCGGTCGTCCGGCGCGCAGGAGTCCGCTCAGCAGCGTCTCACCCATCACGCCTGCACCGAGCACTGCGACGATCCCGTTGTCGGACAATGCCTTTCAGCTCCTCGTCACGAGCGAGCGGAGGAAGAAGGCGCTGTTCGCGGGCCGCTCGGCCATCCGCCGCACCAGGTACCCGTACCACTGGTCGCCGTACGGGACGTAGACCCGCATCCGCTCCCCCGCGTCGGCCAGCCGCTGCTGCTCCTGGGGCCGCACGCCGAACAGCATCTGGAACTCGTAGCTGCCCTGGCTGCGGCCGTGCTGCACCGCGAGCGCGCCGGCGATGTCGACCAGGCGGGGGTCGTGGGTGGCGACCATCGGGAACCCCTCGCCGGCCATCAGCGTGCGCAGGCAGCGGACGTACGAGCGGTCGACCTCGGCCTTGTCGGTGAACGCGACGGCCCCGGGCTCGTCGTACGCGCCCTTGCACAGCCGCACCCGCGACCCTGCGCCGGACAGGTCCTTGCAGTCGGACTCGGTGCGGCGCAGATAGGACTGCAGCACCGCCCCGACCCACGGGAAGTCGCCGCGCAGCTCGCGCAGCACCGACAGGGTCGAGTCGGTCGTGGTGTGGTCCTCCATGTCGAGGGTCACCGTCGTGCCCGCCTCGCTGGCGGCCTGGCAGACGTCCCAGGCGTGCTCGAGGGCGATCTTCTCGCCGTCGCCGGGCAGCGCCTGGCCGACCGCCGACAGCTTCAGCGAGACCTCGCTGCGGCCGCCCGCGGTGAGCCCCCCGGCGGCCAGGCCGGTGAGCAGCGTGGTGTAGGCGTCCCGGATGGCGCGCGCCTGCGCGATGTCGGTGGTGTCCTCGCCGAGGTGGTCGAGCGTGACCAGGCGGTGCGAGGCGGTGATCTCGGCTGCGGTGCGGATCGCGTCGGCCGTGGCGTCGCCGGCCACGAAGCGGCGCACGACGTCGCGCGAGACCGGCGCCGACTCGACGAGGTGGCGCACGCGGGTGCTCTTGGACATCTGCAGCAACACCTGGCGGAGCATGGCGTCAGGCTACGGCCTCGCAGGTCGGGGAGTGCGGCTCAGGGAGTGCGGCGCCGCAACGTGACCGACCCGAGGACCACGGCGACCGCCGCGAATGCGAGCACCACCCCGACAGACCCCAGCGCCGGGGTCGTGGCGTCCGGCCGCGTGGTCACCGTGTGCATCGCGTCCACCGCGTACGACAGCGGCAGGACGTCGGACAGCCACGACAGCGCCGTCGGCATCTGGTCGCGGGGCACCAGCAGGCCGCACAGCAGGAACTGGGGCAGCACCACCGCTGGCATGAACTGCACCGCCTGGAACTCGGTGGCTGCGAAGGCGCTGACGAGCAGGCCGACGGTGGTGCCGAGCACCGCGTCGACGACCGCGACGACCACGAGCAGCCACAGCGGCCCGGCGACGTCCAGGCCGGCGACGGTGACCGCGAAGCCGGCGGCGATCAGCGCCTGCACGACCGCGACGGCACCGAAGGCGAGGGCGTAGCCGCCAACGAGGTCGCCCTTGCCGAGCGGGGTGGTGAGCAGCCGCTCGAGGGTGCCGGACTGGCGCTCGCGCAGCGTCGCGACGCTGGTCACCAGGAACATGACCACGAACGGGAAGACCCCGAGCAGCGCGGCCCCGACCCGGTCGAAGACCGGTGTGCCCGAGAGCACCCAGGCGAGCAGACCGGTCAGGGCGCACGGGACGACGAGCAGCAGCGCCAGCGTGCGCGGGTCGTGGCGCAGCTGACGCAGCACCCGGCCCGCGGTGGCGAGCGTCAGTGCGGCGCTCACGACGACACCCCCTCGCGCACCAGGGCCAGGAACGCGCCGTCGACGTCCCTGGCGCCGGTGCGGGCGAGCAGCGCCGGGACGGTGTCGTCGGCGAGCAGCCGGCCCTCGCGCATGAGCAGCAGCCGGTCGCAGCGGCCTGCCTCGTCCATGACGTGACTGCTGACGAGCAGCGTGACGCCGTCTGCCGACAGCCGCGCGAACAGCCCCCACAGCTCGGCGCGCAGCACCGGGTCGAGGCCGACGGTCGGCTCGTCCAGCACGAGCAGCTCGGGCCGCCCGAGCAGCGCCGCGGCCAGGCTGACCCTCGAGAGCTGGCCGCCGGACAAGCGGGCGGTCAGGGCGTTGGCGCGGTCGGTCAGGTCGACCAGGTCGAGCACCCGCTCGACGTCCCCGCTCGGCGCCGAGAGCACCCGCGCGAGGTAGCGCAGGTTCTCGGCGACGGTCAGGTCGGTGTAGACGCTGGGAGCCTGCGTGACGTAGCCGACCCGGCGGCGCAGGCCCGGCGACCCCGCGGGGACGCCGAGCACGCTCACCCGCCCGGACGCGATCCGCTGGACGCCGACGACCGACCGCAGCAGCGTCGACTTGCCGCACCCGCTGGGCCCGAGCAGGCCGACGACCTGGCCGGTCGGCACCGTCAGCGTCAGACCAGGCAGGACGACGTCGCCACCGCGCACGACCCGCAGCCGCTCGACCTCCACCGCCGGCGGGCCGGCGGTGGTGGAGGACGACGACGACGGGGTCATCGCGGTTCTCGGGCCGCCACGAGGTTCAGTCGCGCGAACGCCAGGGCCTCAGCCAGGTCGGCCTCGCGGTCCTCGGGTGACGGCGAGCGCCGCAGGTTCACCTCGACCACGACGTTGCCCGACCACCCGGTCGCGGCGAGGTGCTCGAGCAGCTCGGCGCACGGCTGGCCGCCGCGACCGGGCACCAGGTGCTCGTCCTTGTTCGAGCCCAGGCCGTCCGCCAGGTGCACGTGGGTCAGCCGGTCGCCCAGCTCACGGGCCATCGCCAGGGCGTCGCTGCCCGCGGTCGCGGTGTGCGACAGGTCGAGCGTCACGTGCCGGTAGTCGTGGTCGACGGGGTCCCACCCGGGCAGGTACGCGACGATCTCGCGCCCCCGTGCCCGCCAGGGGAACATGTTCTCGACCGCCACCTCGACGCCCGTGCGGTCCTCCAGCTCGCGCACCCCCGTCACGAAGTCACGGGCGTAGTCGCGCTGCCAGCGGAACGGTGGGTGCACCACCACCGTCCCGGCACCCACCTGGGCCGCGACCTCGCACGAGCGCTCGAGCTTGGGCCACGGGTCGGACCCCCACACCAGCTGGGTCAGCAGCAGCGTCGGCGCGTGGATTGCCACGATCGGCAGGGAGTAGTGATCCGACAGTCGTTGCAGCGCAACGGGATCCTGGCTCACAGGGTCGGTCCACACCATGACCTCGATGCCGTCGTACCCGAGCCGGCTCGCGGTCTCGAACGCGCCGGCGCACGACTGCGGGTACGCCGAGGCGGTCGAGAGCGACACCCCCGCCGTCCCCAGCCGCACCGCCTCGCGCATGCACCCAGCCTAGGCAGGTCACCGGTGACCGCAGCGTGAAGGATCCGGCCTGCCCTAGCCGGACCGATCCTCCACGGTGGCCGGCATCGCCGCCAAAGCCGAGCGAGGGGCAGCGGCCGGGGGCCATCCTCGACACCACGGGCACGAGCCAGCGTCGGAGGGAGACCACAGTGAGCGTCAGCTGCCCCGACTGCGCCGCACCGCTGCCACCGGTGGTCGGCGCGGGTTGCCCGGCGTGCGGTCTGCCGCTGCGCGGGCCGGCCGCTGCGCGCCTGTGGCAGGTCGACCAGGACCTCACGGCCCTGCGCGCCGAGCGCATCGACCTCATCGCGGCGCTGCGCGCCGGTGAGCGCCCGACCGGTGCGCCGGCCGGTGCGGTGACCGGCCCCACCGACGTCGCCGCGCACCGTCCAGCACCGGCGACCCGGGTCCCGGCGCTGAGCGGGCGCTGGTCGCCGCAGCAGGTGCTGCTCGCCGCCGGTGTGGTCCTGCTGATGACCGCGGCGGTCGTGTTCGTCGCGATCGGCTGGACCCGGTTCGGCGTGGGTGGGCAGTGCGCCCTGCTGCTGGCGGCGACCGGGGGCGCCGTCGCCGTCTCGCACGCCCTCGCCCGCCGCGCGCTGCGGGCCTCGACCGAGGCGGTCGCGGTGCTCGCCGTGGGGTTGGCCACCCTCGACCTGGACGCCGCCCAGCGGCTCGGACTGGTCGACGTCGGTGCCGAGCCGTATGCGGTCGCGGCGCTCGCGCTGCTGTGCGGGCTCGCTGCCGCAGCCGCGCGGCTGGTGCCCCTGTCGACGGCGTACCCCGTGGCCGCCGTCCTGGCCGGGGGCACCGTCCCGGCCGCCGTCCTCGAGCTGGTGGAGGGCGGGCGGGCGCGGACCGCGGTCGTCGCCGCGGCGGCGGCGCTGGTCGGCGCCGCTGCGACGCTGCTGGCCCACCGCGAGCGGCGTCCGGCACCCGTGTCGACCCGGGCGGTGCTCCTGCTGGCGACCGCCGTGTGGTCGCTCGTGGGCGCACGGGCAGGGGTGGCCCAGGCCTACAGCCGGCCGCTCGCGGACGGCGGGGCGCTCGCGCTGCTGCCCGTGGCCGGTGTCGCCGCCGGGCTGCTGCTCACGGCGCGCGCGATGCGCTTGTCGCGCTCGGTTCGCCGGGTGGCCCGCGTCGGGCTCGCAGCGGTGGTCGTGGCCACGGTGGCCGCGGTGGCGCACCACAGCGGCCCGATCGCGCTCGTGTCGGTCTCGGTCGCCGCGTCGCTCGTGCTCGCGGCGGTCGCCGTCCGCGGGCGCCGATCCCACCTGTCGCTCGGCGGCACGGCGGCGCTCGCCTGGGTGTCGGGTCTGGCCGCCGAGCTCGAGCCGTTCACCCGGGGGCCGGGCGAGCGCGCCCTGTGGCTGGGCGCGCTGGCCCTGGCGACGGGCCTGGTCGCCCTCACC
>JBKJTJ010000296.1:0-5538 GCA_046590855.1 Actinomycetota bacterium | reverse complement strand
CGGCGCGGTGAGGTGTTCCGAAGGGCCATCTGGGGCCGCCTCCATGGTTCTGCCCGTGTGACGCGCCATCGCGTCAGCTTCCGGGGGTGCCGCCCGCCGAATATAAGCGCTGTCATCGGCCGCCGACAATGGCTGTGCAACCGCTTACAGGTAACGATTTCGACACGTGCGCTCAACCCCGGGCAGATCCTGACCGAGGCTAGACGGCGATCACGGGACGGCGGTCCGTCCCTCGCGAAGGGCCAGTGCCGTGCGGGTGGCGGTCCTGGCCCGACGCCGGTCGCCCGCGGCGTCGTACGCGGTCGCGAGGCGGAACCAGGCCCGCCAGTCCCCCGGCGCGCGCTCGGCCGCCTCGCGCAGCGGCTCGAAGGCCGCATCCGCTGCGGTGCGGTCGATCCGTCCGCTGGGCCGACGCGGCAGGTCGTCGACGACCAGCCCGCCCTCGGCGTCCAGCTCGCGCCCGAGCCGCTCGCTGGCCAGGCCGAACCGCACCTCGCGCCACACCGCCCAGGCCGAGACGATCGGCAGGATCAGGACGCCGACACCGAGCAGCACCGCGGCCGGCCGGCCGTCGCCGATCAGCACCAGGCCGCGCCAGCCGATCGTGACCGCGTAGAACCCGAACACCACGACGAGGACGGCGACCGTGACCTTCGTCCTCACTGCCCGCTCACGCCAACCCGAGGACGTGCTCGAGGCCCACCGTCAGCCCGGGCGTCGTCGCGACCGCGCGCACCCCAACGAGCACCCCGGGCATGAACGAGGACCGGTCGTAGGAGTCGTGCCTCAGGGTCAGCTGCTCGCCGGTGCCACCGAGCAGCACCTCCTGGTGGGCCACGAGCCCGCGCAGGCGCACCGAGTGCACCCGCACGCCGTCCACCTGGGCGCCGCGCGCCTCGGGCAGCCCGGACGTCGTCGCGTCGGGTGCCGGGCCCAGGCCCGCCTCGCGCCGGGCCGCGGCCACCAGCGACGCGGTGCGCACCGCCGTACCGCTGGGCGCGTCGACCTTGTCGGGGTGGTGCAGCTCGATGACCTCGACGGACTCGTAGAATCGGGCCGCCATCTGGGCGAACCGCATCATCAGCACGGCGCCGATCGCGAAGTTGGGGGCGACCAGGACGCCCACGCCCGGGTGCTGGTCGAGCAGGCTGCGCAGCCGGGCCAGCCGCTCGTCGTCCCAGCCGGTGGTGCCGACCACGACGTGCACCCCGCGCGCGACGCAGTGCGCGACGTTCGCCGGGCTGGCGCTCGGCACCGAGAACTCGACGACGACGCCGGCGCCGCCGAGGTCGCCCAGGTCGTCACCCTCGTCGTAGCGGCCGACCAGCTCGAGGTCGTCCGCCCCCTCGACCGCGGCGCACACCGCGGTGCCCATCCGGCCGGCAGCGCCGATCACGGCGACGGTGGTGACCACGCCTCCCACCCTAGTTCCTCCCCCCACCCCGCTTTCCTCCCCCGAACCGGCGTCGGCTGGCCGATACGCCCGATTCGTCCCAGGTCGGAGGGAGGAAAGCCGGTCGGGGGGAGGAAGGGTGAGGCGGGTCAGGCGGTGAAGGTGCGGTCCTCGTCGAAGGGGCCGACGACGGCCAGCGAGCGGGGGCGGCCGGCCAGGTCGGCGGCCAGGTCGCGGACGTCGTCCGCGGTGACCGCGTTGATGCGCACCAGTGCCTCGTCCAGGCTGGTGTACTCGCCGTAGACCAGCTCGGCCTTGCCCAGGCGGGTCATCCGCGAGCCCGAGTCCTCCATGCCCAGCACCAGCCCGCCGCGCAGCTGGCCGATCCCGCGGGCCAGCTCACCGTCGTCCAGACCGTCGGTGGCCAGTCGCTCGAGCTCGGCGCCCATCAGCGAGATGACCTGGTCGGTCTTGGCCGGGGTGCACCCGGCGTAGAGGCCGAAGTAGCCCGAGTCGGAGTAGCCGCTGGCGAAGGAGTAGACCGAGTACGCCAGCCCGCGCTTCTCGCGCACCTGCTGGAACAGCCGGCTGCTCATGCCCCCGCCGAGGACGGCGTTGAGCACCGACAGCGCGTACCGGCGCTCGTCGGTGGCGGTCAACCCGGTGGTGCCGATGACGACGTTGGCCTGCTCGGTCGGACGTCGGACGACGACCGTGCGGCCGGCGCCATGCCCCGCGGTCACCGCGGTGCCGACCCGTCGGGGCGCGGGTGTGGTCGCTGGGTCGCGGACCAGCCCGGTGCGGTCCAGCTCGCTCTGCAGCAGCGCGCACAGCGCGTCGTGGTCGACCGAGCCGGCGGCGGTGAAGACCAGCGTGTCGCTGGTGTAGTGCTGGCGGAAGTGGCCGAGCACGTGGTCGGCGTCGATCGCCTCGATCGAGGCCGGGGTGCCGCCGATCGGGCGGCCCAGCGGGTGGTCACCGAGCACCGCCTCGGCGATCCGCTCGTGGACGACGTCGGCCGGGTCGTCGTCGTTCATCGCGAGCTCTTCGAGGATCACACCGCGCTCGGAGTCGACGTCGGCGCGCGCCAGGGTCGCCGAGGTGACCATGTCGGTGATGACGTCAGCCGCCAGCGGCAGGTCCTCGTCGAGCACCCGGGCGTAGTAGCAGGTGTGCTCCTTGCCGGTGACCGCGTTGGCCTCGCCGCCGACCGCGTCGAACGCGACGGCGATCTCGAGCGCGCTGCGCCGGGCCGTGCCCTTGAACAGCAGGTGCTCGAGGAAGTGGGTGGCGCCGTGGTAGCCGGGCGCCTCGTCGCGGCTGCCGACCCCCACCCAGCACCCGAGGGTGGCCGAGCGCACCCCGGGGGTGTGCTCGGTCAGCACCCGGACGCCCCCGGGCAGGACGGTGCGCCGTACGACGGCGTCACCGACCTGCCCGTGGACGGTGGTGGTGGTCCCGCGGGTCAGCGGCAGCGGGACCCCAGCCACCTCAGACGCTCGCTGCCGCGTCGGCGTCGACGTCGACCACGTCGGCGGCCGGCCCGTTGCCGTCGTCCGGCAGGACCGCGCCGAGGCTGAGCTTGCCGCGCGGGTCGATCTCCTTGAGCTCGACCTGCACCTTCTGGCCCACGCCGAGGACGTCCTCGACGTTGTCGATCCGCTTGCCGCCGACGAGCTTGCGGATCTCGGAGATGTGCAGCAGGCCGTCCTTGCCGGGCAGCAGGCTGACGAACGCACCGAAGGTCGTCGTCTTGACGACGGTGCCGAGGAAGCGCTCGCCGACCTCGGGCATCGTCGGGTTGGCGATGGCGTTGATCATCGAGCGCGCGGCGTCGGCCGAGGGGCCGTCGGTCGCGCCGATGTAGACGGTGCCGTCGTCCTCGATCGAGATCTGGGCGCCGGTCTCGTCCTGGATCTGGTTGATCATCTTGCCCTTCGGGCCGATGACCTCGCCGATCTTGTCGACGGGGACCTTCACCGAGATGACCCGGGGGGCGAACGGCGACATCTCGTCGGGGGTGTCGATGGCCTCGGCCATGACGTCCAGGATGTGCAGCCGGGCCTCGCGGGCCTGGGTCAGCGCGCCGCCGAGCACCGACGCGGGGATGCCGTCGAGCTTGGTGTCGAGCTGGATGGCGGTGACGAACTCCTTGGTGCCGGCGACCTTGAAGTCCATGTCGCCGAACGCGTCCTCGGCGCCGAGGATGTCGGTGAGCGCGGCGTACCGCGTCTCGCCGTCGACGGTGTCGGACACCAGGCCCATCGCGATGCCGGCGACCGGCGCGCGCAGCGGCACACCGGCGTTCAGCAGCGACAGGGTCGAGGCGCAGACCGAGCCCATCGAGGTCGAGCCGTTGGACGACAGGGCCTCGCTGACCTGGCGGATCGCGTAGGGGAACTCCTCGCGGCTGGGCAGCACGGGCATCAGGGCCCGCTCGGCCAGGGCGCCGTGGCCGATCTCGCGGCGCTTGGGCGAGCCCACGCGGCCGGTCTCACCGGTGCTGAACGGCGGGAAGTTGTAGTTGTGCATGTAGCGCTTGCGCGTCTCGGGCGAGAGCGTGTCGAGCTGCTGCTCCATGCGCAGCATGTTCAGCGTGGTGATGCCCAGGATCTGGGTCTCGCCGCGCTCGAACAGCGCCGAGCCGTGCACGCGCGGGACGACCTCGACCTCGGCCGACAGCTGGCGGATGTCGGACAGCCCGCGGCCGTCGATGCGGACGCTGTCGCGCAGGATGCGCTGACGGATCAGCGCCTTCTGCACGCTGCGGTAGGCCGCGGAGATCTCCTTCTCGCGACCGGCGAAACGCTCAGCCAGCTCGGCCTGCACGGCGGTCTTGATCTCGTCGATGCGGGTCTCGCGCTCGGCCTTGCCGGCGATGCGCAGGGCCTGCTCGAGGTCGCTGGACACCGAGGACTGGACGGCCGCGAACGCGTCGTCCTGGTAGTCGGGGAACGTCGGGAAGGTGACCGGGGGCTTGGTGGCCACCGCGGCCAGCTCGCGCTGCGCGCGGCACAGCTCGGCGATGAACGGCTTGGCGGCGTCCAGACCCTGGGCGACGACCTCCTCGGTCGGCGCGGTGACGCCGTCACCCTTGATCAGCGACCACGAGTTCTCGGTGGCCTCGGCCTCGACCATCATGATCGCGACGTCGGGGCCCGAGCTGGTCTCGACGACGCGGCCGGCGACGACCATGTCGAAGACGGCGCGCTCGAGCTGGGAGAAGTTCGGGAACGCCACCCACTGGCCGTCGATCAGCGCGACGCGGACGCCGCCGATCGGGCCGCTGAACGGCAGGCCGGACAGCTGGGTCGACATCGACGCGGCGTTGATCGCGAGGACGTCGTACATGTGGTCGGGGTTCAGCGCCATCACCGTGATGACGACCTGGACCTCGTTGCGCAGGCCCTTGACGAATGACGGGCGCAGCGGGCGGTCGATCAGGCGGCAGGTCAGGATCGCGTCCGTGCTGGGGCGGCCCTCGCGACGGAAGAACGAGCCGGGGATCTTGCCCGCGGCGTACATCCGCTCCTCGACGTCGATCGTCAGGGGGAAGAAGTCGAAGTGGTCCTTGGGGTTCTTGCCGGCCGTCGTGGCCGACAGGAGCATCGTGTCGTCGTCCAGGTAGGCGACGGCCGATCCGGCGGCCTGCTTGGCCAGCCGACCGGTCTCGAAGCGGATCGTGCGGGTGCCGAAGCTGCCGTTGTCGATGGTGGCTTCTGCGAACTGCGTGTCGGGACCCTCCATGGTGGGGTCACCCTCGCTTTCATCGTCGTTTCGTCCTCGGGCCGCCGACCCGACGCGGGCAGGCGGTTGGAGCTGGTCGTGCAGGTTGCGTCGAACGACGAAAGGAGCGGCCCCGAGGATCTCGGGGCCGCTCCCCCCGTGCGGGAACGTCAGCGACGCAGGCCGAGCCGCTCGATCAGCGAGCGGTACCGGTTGATGTCGGTCTTCTTCAGGTAGTTCAGCAGCCGGCGACGCTGACCCACCAGCAGGAGCAGACCACGACGGCTGTGGTGGTCGTGCTTGTGCTCCTTCAGGTGCTCGGTCAGGTCCTTGATCCGGCGGCTCAGCATCGCCACCTGCACCTCGGGCGACCCGGTGTCACCCTCGTGCGTCGCGTACTCGGTCATGATGCTGGTCTT
>JBKJTJ010000112.1:0-2636 GCA_046590855.1 Actinomycetota bacterium | reverse complement strand
ATGCGGATGAGCGCGGACCTGGAGCGGATGGGCGACCTGGCCCGCCACGTCGCCAAGGTGGCCCGCCGGCGCTACCCCGACTCCGCCGTCCCGCCGGTGCTGCGCGCCACGATCCTGGAGATGGGCCAGGTCGCCGAGCGGATCGTCGCCAAGGCCGGCAGCGTCATCGCCAGCAAGGACCTGCACACCGCGGTCGAGCTCGAGCAGGACGACGACGAGATGGACCGCCTGCACCGTCAGGTCTTCGCGATGCTGCTCAGCGAGGACTGGGACCACGGGATGGAGGCGGCGATCGACATCACGCTGATCGGCCGCTACTACGAGCGCTTCGCCGACCACGCGGTGTCCGTCGCCCGCCGGGTCGTCTACCTGGTCACCGGCGAGTGGCACGAGTCCTACACCCCCCTCCAGCTCCCCTGACCGCAGCGCACCTTCGCCACAAGGTGCGTGTTATCGGGGCCCAGGGACGCACCTTCGCCACAAGGTGCGGGTTGTCGGCCCCCCTGGGCGCACCTTCGCCACAAGGTGCGGCTGGGTGGCGGCGTACGCGCACCTTCGCCAGAAGGTGCGGCTGGGCTAGCGGCCCTGGTTGGCGACGGTGGCGATCGCGTCGGCCGCGGCGTCGGCGTCCAGGTACTCGCCGCCGGGCTCGGTGGGACGCAGCTCGGCGTCGAGGCGGTAGACCAGCGGGATGCCGGTGGGGATGTTCAGCCCGGCGATCGTGGCGTCGTCGATGCCGTCCAGATGCTTGACCAGCGCGCGCAGCGAGTTGCCGTGCGCAGCGACCAGCACGGTGCGGCCCTCGCGCAGGTCGGGGACGATCGAGGTCTGCCAGTACGGCAGCAGCCGGGTGACGACGTCGGCCAGGCACTCGGTGCGCGGGGCGGCGAGGCCGAGGTCGGCGTACCGGGGGTCGGCGGACTGCGAGAACTCGCTGTCGTCGTCCAGCGGCGGGGGCGGGACGTCGTACGAGCGGCGCCAGAGCATGAACTGCTCGTCGCCGAACTCGGCGAGGGTCTGCTTCTTGTCCTTGCCCTGCAGGGCTCCGTAGTGGCGCTCGTTGAGCCGCCAGCTACGGCGCACCGGGATCCAGTGCCGGTCGGCCTCGTCCAGCGCCAGGTGCGCGGTGGTGATGGCCCGGCGCAGCAGCGAGGTGTGGACGACGTCGGGCAGCACCCCGGCGTCGCGGATCAGGGTGCCGCCGCGCACCGCCTCATCCCGGCCCTTGTCGCTGAGCGCGACGTCGACCCAGCCGGTGAACAGGTTCTTGGCGTTCCAGTCGCTCTCGCCGTGGCGCAGCAGGACCAGGGTGTGCGCGGCGTCGCTCATGCGCCCAACCCTAATCCTCGAGCAGGTGCCGGAAGGCGTCCAGGTTGCGGGTCGACTCACTGCGCGAAACCCGCCAGGCCCACTCCCGGCGCATCGAGGTCAGGAACCCCATCGCCAGCAGGGTGTCGAACGCCGAGTCGCTGGCGTCCAGCACGGCGCCGAGCAGTGCGTCCAGGGCGTCCGGCGTGACGGCCGCGACCGGCAGCCGGCCGACGACGAAGACGTCACCATCGCGGTCGATGGCGTAGGCGACCCCCTGAAGGCGGGCGTTGCGCCGCAGCATCCACGCGTGCACCCGGTCGGTGTTCTCGTCGGGGCGCCGGATCACGAACGCGGACGCCGACAGCGAGTGGTCGCCGACCAGCAGCGACACCGCGGTGCGCAGCTTGTGGTCGCCGGGCAGCGAGGCGATCACCTCACCGGGCCGGGTGCCGTCCTCGTACTCGATCCCGGCTGCGTCCAGCACCGAGCGCACCTGTGCCGTCAGGTCGTCTCGCGAGACCGTCACCGCACGGGTTGCAGGTCGAGCGCCGAGCGCACGTCCAGGTCGGCGGACGGCGGCTGCCGCGCCTGGTCGTACACGTCGAGCAGGCGGTCGACCGTGTGGTCCCAGCCGTACCGGCCGGCGTGGGCGACCGCTCCCGCGGCGAGGCGCGCGCGCCGGGCCGGGTCGTCGAGCAGGTCGCCGATGACCTGCGCCCAGCGGCGCGGGTCGTGGCCGTCGACCAGCACCCCGCTGACGTCGTCCGCGACGGCCTCGCGCAGGCCGCCGACGTCGGCGGCGACGACGGGCGCGCCGCAGGCCTGGGCCTCGACGGCGACCAGGCCGAACGACTCGTTGTACGACGGCACCGTGACGACGTCGGCGCTGCGGTACCAGCGCACGAGTGCGTCACCACCGACCGGTCGCTCGAACCGCACGACGTCGTCGACGCCCAGCTCTTTGGCCAGGCGCACGAGCGACTCGGGCTCGCGCAGACCCGACCCGCTCGGCCCGCCGACGATCGGCACCACCAGGTGCCGGCGCAGCCCGGGCCGGACGGCGAGCAGGTGGGCCACCGCTCGCACCAGGACGTCCGGCGCCTTGAGCGGCTGGATCCGGCCGACGAACAGCAGCACCACGGCGTCGGGTGCGAGGCCGAGCGCGGCGCGCCCGGCGGCCCGCTCGGCGGCGTCACCCGGGGTGAACCGGTCGAGGTCGACGCCCGGCGGCACGATGGCGACCCGACCGGGGTCGGCGCCGTAGAGGTCGATCAGCTGGCGGGCCTCGTCGGCGGTGTTCGCGACCAGGCGGTCGGCTGCCTCGA
>JBKJTJ010000069.1:0-9342 GCA_046590855.1 Actinomycetota bacterium | reverse complement strand
CGCGCTTGGCGTAGCGCCGCGCCTCGGCCAGCGACAGCCCCTCGTCCGTGACGATCGTCTCGATGTCCTTGAGGTCACCGAACCGGCAGAAGCTGGAGACGCCGAACTTGGTGTGTACGCCGACGAAGATCCGTCGGCGGGCGCTGGCGACGACCTGAGCCTTGACCGCCGCGACGGCAGGGTCGGGCGTGGTCAGGCCGTGCTCGCGGGAGATCCCGTTGGCGCCGAGGAACGCCAGGTCGATCACGTAGCGCCCCAACATGCCGGTGGTCGCCGACCCGACCGTCGCGAGGGTGTTGGGCCGCACCCGGCCGCCGAGCAGGATCGTGGTCAGGTCGGTGCGGCCGGCGATCGCCGCAGCCAGCGGCACCGACGCGGTGAGGACGGTGAGCCCGCGGTCGCGCGGCAGCGACTCGGCCACCAGCTGTGGGGTGTAGCCCTCGTCGAAGAAGACGCTCGACTCGTCCGAGAGGCAGCCGATGGCCGCCCGCGCGATCCGGATCTTCTCGTCGACCCGGGCGCCGACCCGCGCGCTCAGCTGGGTCTCGAACCCGGCGTTCTCGACCGGGTAGGCGCCACCGTGCACGCGCCGCAGCACCCCGTGCTCCTCGAGCCGGCGCAGGTCGCGGCGCACCGTCTCGAGGGAGATCGACAGCTGCTCGGCCAGCTCGGCGACCTCGACCCGGCCCTGGGTGCGCGCGAGGCCCAGGATGCGCTGCTGGCGTCCGTCGGCGTCCATCAGGCGAAGCCTACGACGCGGCACCGCCGCCGGTCAGGGGCGGCCGCCGAGCAGGTCCTCGAGGGTGGTGCGAGCGCCCTTGCTGTGCAACGAGTCCAGCACCGCGAGGTAGGTCGTGGTGAATCGCTCGTCGTCGACGAGGTCGCCGAACAGCTCGCGGTCGCGGACGAACGCCAGCGGGTCGACGTGCTGGGCGCGCGCGGCCTCGACGAGCTGGTCGTGCAGGCGGTCGACCACCTCGATCGGTTGGCCGTGCTCGTCGACGGCCTCGGCGTACCGCGCCCAGCTGGCGACGACGGCAGTGGCCAGCTCGACGTCGCCGTCGTGCTCGAGGTTGTGCCGGATCACCGGCAGCAGCCACTTGGGGATGCGGTCCGAGCTCTCGGCGCAGAGGCGGGCCACGGTGTCGCGCACCTGGTCGTTGCTGAAGCGCGCGATCAGCTCGTGCTGGTAGGCCACGAGGTCGATGCCCGGAACCGGCTCGAGGGTCGGGGTGGCCTCGCGCTCCATGTAGGCCAGCAGGAAGCGGGCGAACAGCGGGTCCTGGCAGACCTCGTGCACCAACCGGTAGCCGGCCAGGTGACCGAAGTAGGCGAGGGCCTGGTGGCTGGCGTTGAGCAGCCGCAGCTTCATCAGCTCGTACGGCTCGACGTCCTGCACCAGCTGGACGCCGACGTCCTGCAGCGGCGGCCGGGCCGCGAAGGCGTCCTCGAGCACCCACTGGGTGAAGGGCTCGCAGACCACGGGCCAGTCGTCCCGCACGCCGAGCAGCTCGGCGGTCTCAGCGCGGTCGTCGTCCGTGGTGACCGGGGTGATCCGGTCGACCATGCAGTTGGGGAACCGCACGTTCTGCTCGACCCAGTCACCGAGCGCGGGGTCGCGCAGCCGCGCGAAGGCGGCGAAGCTGCGGCGGGCGACGTCGCCGTTGCCCTGGATGTTGTCGCAGGACAGGATCGTGAAGGGCTCGATGCCGCGGTCGCGGCGGCGCACGAGCGCCTCGGTCACCAGGGCGAACGTCGTGCGCGGAGCGGCGCCGGGCGCCAGGTCGTGGCGGACGTCGGGGTTGGTCTCGTCGAACTGGGCCGTGACGGCGTGGATGTTGTAGCCGCCCTCGGTCACGGTCAGCGAGACGATCCGGGTGGCGGGGTCGGCCATCTTCTCGACCACGGCCTCCGGGTCGTCCGGTGCCAGCAGGTACTCGACGAGCGAGCCGATGACGCGCGGCTCGCGCCGACCGTCGGGGTGCTTGACCACGAGGGTGTAGAGGCAGTCCTGCGCCGCCATGACCTCGGCCATCCGCCGGTCGGACTCCAGCACCCCCACCCCGCAGATGCCCCAGTCCAGCGCCCGCCCCTCGTTCATCAGCCGGTCGAGGTACATCGCCTGGTGCGCGCGGTGGAACCCGCCGACACCGATGTGCACGACGCCGACCGTCACGCCCGCTCGGTCGTACGTCGGGCGCGCGACCTCAGCGCGCAGCGCGGGCAGGTTGGCAGCGTTCAGAACCGGCATCGTCGTCCCGTCTCGTGCAAGGTCGTGGAGGGTTCGCGGGTCTGCAAGGTCGTGACCTTCATGGCCGGACCATCGTCTTGACCGTCGTGGGATCGCGCCGACCGGCCGTCAGGGCGTCGCTCACGTCATCCAGACCGTAGTGACCGGTCACGAGCACGTCCAGGTCGACCCGACCCGCGGCGACGAGCGCGATCGCGGTGGGCCAGGTGTTGGCGTAGCGGAAGGCGCCCAGCAGCACGAGCTCGCGGTCCTGCACGTAAGGCAGCGGCAGCGTCAGCTCGTCGCCGCCCATGCCGATCAGCACGACGCGGCCGGCCCGCGCGACGGTGCGGATCGCGTCGACCGTGGCCTGCGGGTGGCCCGAGCACTCCAGCAGGACGTCCGGCTCGAACTCCGCGGCCGTCAGGGGCTGCACCGACACGTCCCACGTCCTCGCACCGACCCGGCGGGCGAGGGCCAGCCGGTGCGGGTTGACGTCGCTGACGACCACCTCGGTCGCGCCGTAGGCGAGCGCGGCCTGCGCGCACACCAGTCCGATCGGCCCGGCACCGGTCACCAGGACGCGGACGCCGGGCCCGACCTCGCCGCGTCGGCAGGCCCAGATCCCCACCGACAGCGGCTCGATCAGCCCGGCGGCGTCGTCGCTGACCGTGTCGGGCACGGCGTGGACGAAGGCCGCCGGCATGACGACGTACTCGCAGAACGCCCCGTCGTACGGCGGCGTCGCGAAGAACCGCATGCCCGGGCACAGGTTGTAGCGGCCCGAGAGGCACTGGACGCACCCGCCGCAGGGGACGCCCGGCTCGATCGAGACCCGCTGGCCGACCTCGAGCGAGGTCACCCCGTCGCCGACGTCCGCAACCGTGCCTCCGGCCTCGTGGCCCAGCACCAGCGGGTGGTCGACGACGTACGGACCGATCCGGCCCCGCTCGTAGTAGTGCACGTCGGAACCGCACACCCCGACTGAACCGATGCGCACCAGCACCTCACCCGCCCCGGTGTGGGGGACGGGCCGATCCTCGACGAGCAGGTCGCCGACCCCCCGAAGGACACTGGCGCGCATGGTCGGAGCGCTCATTTCACCGCGCCGAGCGACAGGCCGCGAACCAGCTTGTCCTGGGCCGCGAACCCGGCGATGAGAACCGGCAGTGAAACCAGAGTGGCGGCGGCACAGAGCTTGGCGAGGAACAGTCCCTGGCTGGAGATGAACCCGACGAGGAAGATCGGGGCGGTGGAGGACACGACTGCGGTGAGGTTGACCGCGAACATGAACTCGTTCCAGCTGAAGATGAAGCAGATCAGGCTGGTGGCGACGATGCCGGGCATCGCCACGGGCGCGATGACGTTCCACAGCACCCGCAGCAGTCCAGCGCCGTCCATCTGGGCTGCCTCGAGGATCTCCTTGGGCACCTCAGCCAGGAACGATCGCATCATCCACACCGCGATCGGCAGGTTCATCGAGGTGTAGAGGATGACGAGGGTGAAGATGTTGTCGAGCATGCCGGCCTTCTTGACCAGCAGGTAGATCGGCAGCAGTGCGGCGATCGACGGCAGGAACTTGGTCGAGAGGAAGAAGAACATCACGTCGGTCCACTTCTCGACCGGCTTGATCGACAGCGCGTAGGCCGCGGGGATGGACAGCGCGAGCACGAGCAGGGTCGACACGATGCTGGCGGTCGCCGAGTTGATCAGGAACGGTGTGACGCCGCGGTCGAACAGCAGCCCGTAGTTCGACAGGGTGAGCGGGGCGAACACCGACGGCGGGTTGGTGGCGGCGTCGGCCTCGCGGTGCAACGACGTCAGCACCATCCAGGCCACCGGCGCGAAGAACAGCAGGGTCAACACCCACGCGCTGACGGCCCACCACCGGCCCGCCTGGATGCTGGTGTCCTCCTTGGGCTTGCGCCGTAGGAACGATCGCGTGGGGCGGGTCGGGATCGCTACGGTGCTCACTTGATGGCCTCCTCGTCGAACAGGGACGACACGACGCGCAGCGCGAACGTCGCGATCGCGATGGTGCCGATCACCGTGACGACCCCCGCCGCTGCGGCCTGGCCGTACTCGTACTTGCGGAACATCGTCAGGTAGATCTCGTACGGCAGGTTCGTGGTCGCCGATCCGGGGCCGCCCTGGGTGATCGTGAAGATCGCGTCGAACGTCTGCACGATGTAGATCGACCCGAGCAGGGCAGCCAGCTCGAGGTACTGACGCAGGTGGGGGAACGTGACGTAGCGGAACGTCTGCATCCCGCTTGCGCCGTCCACGCGTGCGGCCTCCAGCACGTCACCGGGCTGTGCCTGCAGGCCCGACAGGATGATCAGCATCATGAACGGTGTCCACTGCCAGACCAGGGCGGCGATGACGGCGGGCATCGGGGTCGACGAGACGTAGTCGATCACCGGCCCCTGCTCGGCGCCGAACAACCGCCAGATGGCGTTCAACGTGCCGTTGAACAGGCCGTAGTCGGGGTTGTAGAGCGCGTGCTTCCACAGCAGGGCCGAGGCGACCGGCATGACGAGGAACGGGGCGATCAGCAGCGTCCGCGCCAGACCGCGGCCCGCGAACTTGCGGTCGAGCAGCACCGCCAGCCCGAGGCCGAGCAGCACGCTGATGACGACGACCGATGCGGTGAGCACCACGGTGTTCAGCACCGCGTTGCGCAGTCGGACGTCGGTGAACACCGTCACGTAGTTCTTGAGCCCGGCGAAGCTGTCGTAGTTGCCGAGCCCGGCGAAGCTCTTGCTGCCGGGCTGCAGCACGTTCCAGTTCAGCGTCGAGATGGCGATGGTCACCAGGAAGGGCACCTGGGTGATGACGATCATGAAGATCAGCGCGGGCAGCAGCGGCCCTCGCCGGCTCCAGCGGCCGGCAGGACGTGAAGGCCGCGAGCCGGGCTCGTCCTGGGTCCTGCGCCGGGCTTCCTGCGTGATGGTGGCCATGGTTCTCCTCGCCGGTCCTGCAGATGGGGCCGGCACCGGTCAGGGGCTCGAAGGCCCCTGACCGGTGCCGGAGCTCACTTCTGGTACTTCGTCGCCACGTCCTCGGCGAGCTTCTGGCCACCGGCCAGAGCCTCCTCGACGGTGCCCTTGCCGGCGAGAACGGCACTGATCTCCTGCGAGACCTTGGTGCCGAGGTCGGCGAACTCGGGGATGTCGACGAACTGGACGCCGACCGTGGGCCGCGGCTGGACACCGGGGTTGGTGGGCTGCGCCTCCTCGATCGACTTCAGGGTGATGTCGCCGAACGCCGCCGAGGCCTTCATGTACTCGGGCAGCGCGTACGTGCTGGCGCGCTTGCCGGCCGGGACACGGGACCAGCCGAGCTTCTCGCCGACCAGCTTCTCGTAGTCCTTGCTCGAGGCCCACAGCATGAACTTCGCGGCGTCGTCAGCCTTCTTGGTGGTCTTGGGCATGGCCCAGGCCCACGTCCACAGCCAGCCCGAGCTCTTGGTCTTGTTGACCGGGGCGAAGGCGTAGCCGATCTTGCCGGCCGCCTTGCTGACGGCGGGGTCCTCGAGCGAGCCGGCGGCCGACGTCGCGTCGTACCACATCGCCACCTTGCCCTGGCTGAGCGCGTTCAGGCACTCGCTGAACCCGGCCTGCGAGGCACCGGCCTCACCGTGGGCCTTGACCAGGTCGACGTAGAACTTCACGGCCTCGGTGAACTCGGGTGCGTTGACCTTGGGGGTGAAGTCCTTCTCGAACCAGGTGCCACCGAAGGTGTTCACCACCGTCGTCAGCGGGGCGAACATCTCGCCCCAGCCCGGCAGGCCGCGCAGACAGATGCCCTTCATGCCGGGCTGCGCGCCGTCGACCTTGGCCGCGATGTCGGCGACCTCCTGCCAGGTCGGACGCTCGGGCATCGTGATGCCCTTGGCCGCCAGGACGTCCTTGCGGTACATCAGCATCGAGGACTCGCCGTAGAACGGGACGGCGTACAGCTTGCCGTCCGCCCCGGTCAGTGAGTCGACCATCGGCTTGAGGATGTCGGCCTTGTCGAACGCGGCGTCCTTGTCGGCGTAGCTGCCGACCTCGTGCAGCCAGTCGTTCTTGGCCCAGATCGGCACCTCGTACGCGCCGACGGTGGCGACGTCGTACTGGCCCGCCTGGGTGGCGATGTCCTGGGTCACCTTGTCGCGCAGCTCGTTCTCGGGCAGCACCGTGTAGTTCACCTTGATGCCGGTGTCCTTGGTGAAGCCGTCCTCGGTGGGCTTCTGGATGTCCTCCATCT
Organism: Actinomycetota bacterium; assembly: GCA_046590855.1. Taxonomy (GTDB): domain Bacteria; phylum Actinomycetota; class Actinomycetes; order Actinomycetales; family Angustibacteraceae; genus JACMOY01. The sequence continues at coordinate 2,861 of JBKJTJ010000069.1, read as the reverse complement.
GGGGGTTGCCCACCATCAGGACGTTGAGCGAGCCGCCCTTGCCGGAACCACCGGCGACGGGGGCGCCGCTGCCGCCGCCGGCGCCGGCGCAGCCGGACGCCACCAGCACCGAGGCGATCAGGCCGGCCGGGGCGGCCAGGCGCCAGCTGATGCGGTTTCTTGCCACTTGTCCTCCTAGAACGTGAACCGCGGGTCGCGGTCAGACGGACGGGCACGATGGCCCGGTGGTGCAGTTGGTCGTCGAGCAGTCAGCCCGTCAACGGGCTGGTGATGCAGCGCGGCCCTCCCCGACCACACGGACGCGCCGCATCGCCCGAGCGCGATGAGCGCCCGAGGAGATCGGCGGGGTGCGCCTGACGGCAGTGCGATGTGGTTGCCGCGCAGGCGATGCGGGGGTCTCGCGACGACGTCCGAGCGAACACGTCGCACCCCCTTTGGTGTGGGGCTCCGCCTTCGGGGCCCAGGACGCTGATACAACCCAGCCACCGGTCATCGGACAAGGGTCGCGGGCAAACGGGCATCCCAGGGAACGAAACGGGCACGGGCGGTCAGCCGGTGCGATCCGCAGGACGACCGCCGACGTCCCACGAACACCTCGACCCTCCCGCGTGCTGCTGGTCGCGGGAGGGTCGATGACGAGGCGTGAGGCGGCTAGATGTAGATCGCCGGATCGGCCCATACGTCGTAGGGATCGGCCGGCTCGGACGTCGGCGGACGACGCACCTGGCCGGGGACGCCCACCACGACCGCACCCGGTGGAACGTCCTTGACGACGACCGAGTTGGCGCCCACCTGCGCGCCCGCGCCGACGGTGATCGGCCCCAGGATGCGCGCGCCGGCACCGACGGTGACCCCGTCACCCAGGGTGGGGTGCCGCTTGACCCGCTGCATGCTGCGGCCGCCGAGCGTGACCCCGTGGTAGATCATCACGTCGTCACCGACCTCGGCCGTCTCGCCGATGACCACGCCCATCCCGTGGTCGATGAAGAACCGGCGGCCGATGACCGCACCAGGGTGGATCTCGATGCCGGTCAGCGCCCGGTTCAGCTGGGACAGCACGCGCGCCGGCAGCCGCAGGCCCGGCGTGGCCCACATGCGGTGCGCCACCCGGTGGATCCACACGGCGTGCAGGCCGGGGTAGCACAGCGCGAGCTCGAGCCTGGTGCGGGCGGCCGGATCCCGGCGTCCGGCGGCGTCGAGGTCCTCGCGCAGACGCTGGCGCAGGATGGCCAGCGGCTGACCCTGGGACGACGAACGTGCGACGTGCAGGGCCATCCTCAGTCCATGAGGTCGCTGTAGAGGATGGTCGACAGGTAGCGCTCACCGAAGCTGGGGATGATCACGACGATGGTCTTGCCGGCGTTCTCGGGACGCTGTGCCACGTCGACCGCGGCCTTGATCGCCGTTCCCGCGGACAGGCCCACGAGCAGGCCCTCCTCCGCGGCGGCGCGGCGAGCCCACTTCACGGACTCCTCGGCGTTGACGTCGATGACCTCGTCGTAGATCGACGTGTCGAGGATCTCGGGGACGAAGTTCGCGCCCAGGCCCTGGATCTTGTGCGGGCCGGGCTGTCCACCGTTGAGGATGGGCGACTCCTCGGGCTCGACGGCGATCACCTGGACGCTCGGCTTCTTCTCCTTCAGCACCTGCCCGACGCCGGTGATGGTGCCCCCGGTGCCGATGCCGGCAACAAGGACGTCGACCGTCCCGTCGGTGTCGGCCCAGATCTCCTCGGCCGTGGTGCGACGGTGGATCTCGGGGTTGGCCTCGTTCGCGAACTGGCGGGCCATGACGGCGCCGCGCTCGGCACCGATCTCGTTGGCCTTGGCGACCGCACCGGACATGCCACCGCTGCCCGGGGTGAGGATCAGCTCGGCGCCGAACGCGCGCAGCAGGGCGCGACGCTCCTTGCTCATCGTCTCGGGCATCGTGAGGACGACCTTGTAGCCCCGGGCGGCGCCGACCATGGCCAGGGCGATCCCGGTGTTGCCGCTGGTGGCCTCGACGATCGTGCCCCCGGGCTTCAGCTGACCGGACGCCTCGGCGGCGTCGATGATCGCGACGCCGATGCGGTCCTTGACGCTGTTCGCCGGGTTGTAGAACTCCAGCTTCGCGAGCACGGTCGCGCCCGCGCCGTCGGTGATCCGGTTGAGCCGGACCAGCGGGGTGTTACCGACCAGCGTGGTCACGTCGTCGTAGATGCGCACGGTGCTGTTCACCTCATGGGGTAGTGGGACTCGGGCGGCCACAGCATGCACCGCGTCGCCTACAGAACACCACCCACGGTCCACCGTGTTCCAGCACGGATCGTGCGTCCAGATGATGAGACGACGCGGGGCCCGGTCCGCGTGGACCGGGCCCCTCGTCGTCCCTGCTGTCAGGCGGTGGCGGCCGCCGAGCCGGGGGTGTCCTTCAGCGTCATGGCCCCGGTCATGATGCCCACGCCCTCGGTCATGGTGTGGCTGCGCGGGGTGATGACGCCGGCCCGGCCACCGAGCCGCTGGATGTGGATGCGGTCGGCGACCTCCCACACCTGCGGCATGTTGTGGCTGATCAAGATGACCGGCAAACCCCTCTCGCGCAACGACTTGATCATGTCGAGCACCATGTTCGACTCCTTGACGCCCAAGGCCGCCGTCGGCTCGTCGAGCACGACCACCTTGCTGCCGAACGCCGCCGCACGAGCCACCGCGACCGCCTGGCGCTGACCACCCGAGAGGGTCTCGACCGTCTGGGCCATGTTCTGGATCGTGGCGATCCCGAGCCCGCTGACCGCCTCACCGGCGCGCTGACGCATGCCCTTCTTGTCGAGCATGCGCAGCACCGAGCCGAGCGGCGCCCCGGCCCGCTCGGCTCGGTGC
>JBKJTJ010000306.1:0-7768 GCA_046590855.1 Actinomycetota bacterium | reverse complement strand
CTGGCGCCGGGTGACCGAGGCTGGCGTGTGCACGACGTGCTCGCGCTCGGGCAGGTCGGCCAGGTCGATCAGCCCGGCGTGCAGCCAGTCGTCGTACGGGTGCTCGCCCGCGAGCGTCGCCTTGATCTCGTCGTCCTCGACGATGCGGCGCTCGGCGGTGTCGACCAGGAACATCCGGCCCGGCTGCAGGCGCCCCTTGCGGACGACGCGGGCCGGGTCGAGGTCGAGGACGCCGACCTCGCTGGCCAGCACGACGAGCCCGTCGTCGGTCACCCAGAACCGCCCGGGACGCAGGCCGTTGCGGTCGAGCACCGCCCCGATCTGGTTGCCGTCGGTGAACGTGACGCAGGCGGGCCCGTCCCACGGCTCCATGAAGGTGGAGTGGAACTCGTAGAACGCCCGCCGCGCGGGGTCCATGTCGGTGTGGTTCTCCCACGCCTCGGGGATCATCATCAGCACCGCGTGCGGCAGGGAGCGACCGCCGAGGTGCAGCAGCTCGAGCACCTCGTCGAAGGACGCCGAGTCGCTGGCCCCGGGGGTGCAGATCGGCGTGAGCCGCGCGAGGTCGCCGGGGATCAGGTCGCTGCTGATCTGGCTCTCGCGCGCCGCCATCCAGTTGCGGTTGCCCTTGACCGTGTTGATCTCACCGTTGTGGGCGATCAGCCGGAACGGGTGGGCCAGCGGCCAGCTGGGGAAGGTGTTGGTCGAGAAGCGCGAGTGCACCAGCGCCAGCTCGCTCGCGTACCGGCGGTCGGACAGGTCGGGGAAGAACGGCTCGAGCTGGCCGGTCGTCAGCATGCCCTTGTAGACCAGGGTGCGGCAGGACAGGGACGGGAAGTAGACGTCGAGCTCGCGCTCGCCGCGCTTGCGCAGGCAGAACGCGAGCCGCTCGAGCTCGAGCCCGGACGCCGGGTGGTCGGCGGCGACCACCAGCTGGGCGAAGTGCGGCATGCACTCGCGGGCGACCTCGCCGACCAGGTCGGCGCTGATCGGGACGTCGCGCCACGCCAGCACCGTGAGGCGCTCCTCGGCCGCGATCTGCTCCAGGGAGGTGACCAGGTCGGCCCGCTCGGCGGCGTCCGCGGGCAGGAAGGCGATCCCGACGGCGTACGAACCGGCGGGGGGCAGCGGGACGCCGACGACCTCGCGCAGGAACGCGTCGGGCACCTGGGTCAGGATCCCCGCACCGTCCCCGACGCTGGGGTCGGCGCCGGTGGCGCCGCGGTGGTCGAGGTTGCGCAGGGCGGTGAGGGCGTGCTCGACGATGTCGTGACCGGCGCTGCCGCGCAGCGTGGCGACGAACGCCACGCCGCACGCGTCGTGCTCGTGCTGACCGTCGTAGAGCCCGCTCGCCGCCGGCCGGGCCGAGAAGCTGGAGATGCTCACATCACACCGTCCTTCACCAGGTCCGCTTCCCGAGTGGACTCGGGAAGTGCCCCGCGCGGACGGCATCGGCCTGCGGTTGAGGCACTGTATCGGACGTTTCCAGCAGGTAACAGGTCTTAGCCCGTGGACACTGCGTCCACGTGGTGAGACGTCCGGTGGGCGGCGCGACGGGCGAGAAGGAATCCAGCCAGCGCCCCCAGACCCACCACGAGCGACGTCCACTCGTTGAGTCGCAGATTGAGCAGGCGGTTGGCCGGATCGATCCGCAGTGACTCGAAGTAGGCCCGCCCCACGGTGTACGCACCGACGTACAGCGCGAGGCTGCGGCCGTGGTCGAGCGTCAGCCGGCGGTCCAGCACGACCACCAGCGCGGCGACCAGCAGGCACCACAGCGCCTCGTACAGGAACGTGGGGTGGTACGTCGCGAACTGCGCGTACCCCGCCGGTCGGTGCTCGGGATCGATCTGCAGTCCCCACGGCAGCGTCGTGGGCCGGCCGAACAGCTCCTGGTTGAACCAGTTGCCCAGCCGCCCGACCGCCTGCGCGACCGCGACCCCCGGCGCCGCGCTGTCGGCGAACATCAGGAACGACCAGCCGCGGCGACGGCAGGCGATCCAGGCACCGAGCGCCCCGCCCGCGACCGCGCCCCAGATGCCGAGCCCGCCCTGCCAGATCTTCAGCGCGTCCAGCGGGTGCCCGCCCACCCCGAAGTACGCCTGGGGCGAGCTCACCACGTGGTAGAGCCGCGCGCCGACGATGCCGAACGGCACCGCCCAGCCGGCCAGGTCGGCGACTCCCCCCGGCGGCCCGCCGCGGCGCACCCAGCGGCGCTCGGCGATGAGCACGGCGATGACGATGCCGACCAGGATGCACAGGGCGTAGGCGCGGACGGGAACGGGCCCAAGGTGCCAGACGCCCTGCGCGGGGCTGGGGATCGAGGTGATCACACCGGAAGCCTTCGCCCGGCCCGGACGCCGTCGCTGAGCTCGGCGGCCAGCCGGGCGACCGCCGCGACGCCCTCGGCCGGGGACCCGGCCTGCCCCAGGGCCCGCACCAGCGCCGAGCCGACGATGACGCCGTCGGCGTAGCGGGCGACCTCTGCCGCCTGAGCCCCGTTCGACACGCCGAGACCGACGCACACCGGCAGGTCGGTGACCTCGCGGGTGCGCGCGACCAGCACCGCGGCGGCGTCACCCACGCTGGCACGCACACCGGTGACGCCCATGGTGCTGGCGGCGTAGACGAACCCGCGGCAGGCCTCCGCAGTGGCCCGCAGCCGCGCGTCGGTCGAGCTCGGAGCGACCAGGAACACGCGGTCCAGGCCGTGCGCGTCGGAGGCAGCGAGCCACTGCCCGGCCTCATCGGGGATCAGGTCGGGGGTGATCAGACCGGCGCCACCGGCCGCGGCCAGGTCTGCCGCGAACGCGTCGACGCCGTACCGCTCGACGATGTTCCAGTAGGTCATGACCAGGGCGGGGGCACCGGCGCGGGCCACCGCGCCCGCGGCGGCGATGGCGTCGGTGGTGCGCGCGCCGGCACGCAGCGCGGCGTCGACCGCGGCCTGGATCACCGGGCCGTCCATCAGGGGGTCGGAGTACGGGACGCCGACCTCGACCACGTCAACACCCGCCTCGACGACGGCCACCATCGCGGCCACCGAGGTCTCGACGTCCGGGAAGCCGACCGGCAGGTAGGCGACGAGCGCGGCCCGGCCCTCGGCCCCCGCGGCAGCCAGGGTGGCGGCGACGCCGGTCACCAGCCGCTCCCGTCGGACTCGGCGACCGGCTCGGCCGCCTTGACCTGCTCGGCGTGCACCAGCTCGTCGCCCGACACGAGCCCGAACCACCGGGCGGCGGTGTCGACGTCCTTGTCGCCTCGGCCCGAGAAGTTGACGAGCAGCACGGCGTCCGGGCCCAGCTCGCGACCCACCTCGAGCACCCCGGCCAGCGCGTGGGCGGTCTCGATGGCGGGGATGATCCCCTCGGTGCGGCACATCAGGCTGAACGCGTCCATGGCGGCGACGTCGGTGACCGGGCGGTACTCGGCGCGGCCGATGTCGTGCAGGAAGGCGTGCTCGGGGCCGACGCCGGGGTAGTCCAGTCCGGCCGAGATCGAGTGGCTCGAGGTGGTCTGCCCGTCGGCGTCCTGCAGCAGGTAGGAGCGCGCTCCGTGCAGCACCCCCGGCGAGCCGCCCGTGATGGTGGCCGCGTGCCGACCGGTGTCGACGCCGTCGCCGGCGGCCTCGAGGCCCACGAGGCGGACGCCGGCGTCGTCGAGGAAGGGGTGGAAGATGCCGATCGCGTTCGACCCGCCGCCCACGCAGGCCAGGACGACGTCGGGCAGCCGGCCGACCAGGTCGAGCACCTGGGCGCGGGCCTCGACACCGATGACCCGGTGGAAGTCGCGGACCATCACCGGGAACGGGTGGGGGCCGGCCACGGTGCCCAGCAGGTAGTGGGTGGAGTCCACGTTGGTGACCCAGTCGCGCATCGCCTCGTTGATGGCGTCCTTGAGGGTGCGCGAGCCGGTGGTGACCGGCACGACCTCGGCGCCGAGCAGCCGCATCCGCGCGACGTTGAGCGCCTGGCGGCGGGTGTCCTCCTCGCCCATGTAGACCACGCACTCGAGTCCGAACAGCGCTGCGGCAGTGGCGGTTGCGACACCGTGCTGGCCTGCGCCGGTCTCGGCGATCACCCGGGTCTTGCCCATCCGCTGGGTCAGCAGCGCCTGGCCGAGGACGTTGTTGATCTTGTGTGAGCCGGTGTGGTTCAGGTCCTCGCGCTTGAGCAGCACCCGGGCCCCGCCGGCGTGCTGCGCGAACCGCTGCACCTCGGTCAGGATGCTCGGCCGGCCGGTGTACGTGCGGTGCAGCGCGGCGAGCTGCTCGAGGAACGCCGGGTCGGCCTGCGCGGTGCGGAAGGCGGCGTCCAGCTCGTCCAGGGCGGCGACCAGCGCCTCGGGCACGAACCGGCCGCCGTACGGGCCGAACCGGCCGATGCTCTCGTCGCGGGTCAGAACCGGCGGCGCGGTGGGGACGTCAGCACTGGTCTGCATGCCCTCATCGTCGCAGGCCCGCGAGGTCAGCGGCGTCCCGGGCGCGTTGCCGGGTGCGCGCCGGCGGCCACCAGGTCGGCGACGGCCGCCCGGGGGTCGCCACCGATCACCAGGCTCTCGCCGACGAGCACGGCGTCCGCGCCGTGGCGGGCGTACTCGATGACGTCGTGCGGCCCCCGGACGCCGGACTCGGCGATCTTCACCACCTCGTCGGGGATCCGCGGTGCCAGCCGGGCGAACGTCGTGCGGTCGACCTGCAGGGTGCGCAGGTCTCGGGCGTTGACGCCGATGACGCGGGCGCCCGCGTCGACCGCGCGCGCCACCTCCTCCTCGTCGTGCACCTCGACCAGCGCCGTCATGCCGAGCGACTCGGCGCGCTCGCGCAGCGACACCAGGGCCGGCTGCTCCAGCGCCGCGACGATCAGCAGGACGACGTCGGCGCCGTGGGCGCGGGCCTCCCACAGCTGGTAGCTCGACACCACGAAGTCCTTGCGCAGCAACGGGGTCTCGACCCTGGAGCGCACGGCGTCAAGGTCCTCGAGGCTGCCGCCGAACGCCCGGCGCTCGGTGAGCACGCTGATGACGCAGGCCCCACCGGCCGCGTAGTCGGCTGCGAGCCCGGCGGGGTCGGCGATCTCGGCGAGGGCGCCCTTGCTGGGACTCGAGCGCTTGACCTCGGCGATGACCTTGACCCCACCGGGCGCGGCCAGGGCGCCGTGGGCGTCCTGGGGGGTCGGGAGGCGACCGGCCCGGTCACGCAGCACGTCGATGGACGTCGCCGCCTGGCGCGCCGCGAGGTCCTCGCGCACGCCCACGATGATGTCGTCGAGCACGGTCACGATGCGAGCCCCCCTCAGGTCGTCTCCCACGATGCTAGGCGTCGAGCGCTGCTCCGCCGCCACCACCCACCCCGGGGCGGCTCAGGGCGCCAGCAGGTGCAGCGCCGGCACGTTGCGCAGCACCCCGAACAGGCACACCGTCGCCACCACGCTCCACACCACCCAGATCGGCACCACGGGCGGGACCGTTCGGCCAGAACGCCTGTGCCGCAACCACTGCAGCCATACCCAGGGCAGCACCGCCACCGCGCAGACTGCGAGCGGGTTGCGCGAGAGCGCCGTCGTCAGGTCACCGTGGGCGAGGGCGTGCAGGGCGCGCAGCGTCCCGCAACCGGGGCAGAACCACCCGGTCACCGCCAGGAACGGGCAGCCCGGGTAGTGCCCCGGCCGCTCAGGGTCGACCACCCCGACGTACGCAAGGGCCGCTGCCGCGACGGCGAGCACCGCCAGCGGCTCCCGGGTCGCGCGCCGCGCTGCGGCGAGGGCCGGCACGGCGAGGGGTCAGCGCACGCCGCGGGTGACCCGGTCGTCGTCCGGCCGCGGCATGCCGTACCCCGCCAGGGCCAGCAGCTTGCCCGCCACCAGGGCGACGACCACCAAAACGACGCCGACCGCGAACAGCCAGATGACGGCGAAGACCACGGCCAGGCACATGACCAGGGCGGCCAGCATCAGCAGGCCGACGGCCGTCCACGCAGCCGTGGTGTTGCCGTGGTGGGGGGTCTTGCCGTGGTGGGCGTGACCGCTGCCCGCGGAGGGCGACGACACCGCGGTCGCCCCGTGGCTGCTGGGTGCGTGCTCGGCCATGTCGGCTCCTTCGGACGGGGTCGGGTGTGCGGGCCTCATTCTGGCAGGACGTCCCGGTCGGTCGGGTCCTCACCCCGCGTGAGCCGGTCCCACACGAGCCCGGGGTCGAGGTCACCGTCGTCGCAGGCCGCTCGGTGCGATGCCGCAGGCGAGGGGGCGACGGGCGTGTCGTAGCGGGACGACAGCCCGCCCCACCACCGCGCCCGCACCACCGCGAGGCAGCCCGCGAGCGCGATGAGCACCCCGCTGACCAGGCCGGCGACCGGCCAGGTCGTGACCACCGTCCGCACCTGCGCGCCGGTCCGCCCGGTCGCCGCCGTCACGGCCGTCGTCACGGCGGACGTCGGGGAGCGCAGCACGCCCAAGGACACCGTCGCGGCGGCCGCGCCGGCCAGCGCGAGCAGCGCCCCGGCGACGACCTGTCCCACCCGCCGGGTGGTGAGGACGGCGACCGCTCCCGCCAGCGCCACCAGGGCCACCGCGGGCACCGCACCCGCGGCCTGCCGCCCCGTGACGCGCAGGGTGCCGGACGCCGCCAGGTCGGTGACCACGACCCGCACCCAGGGCCGGGACGCCGACACGAACCCGAGCACCGCACCGACCAGCACCAGGGCGGCGAACACCGCCTTCTGCCGCCGGACGCTCACGTGGCGGGCCGCAGGGTGGCAGCGCCGGCCACCGCCCGCAGCACCGCCATCGACTTGCTCACCGACTCGGCGTGCTCGGCTGCGGGGTCGGAGTCGGCCACCACTCCCCCGCCGGCTTGCACGTAGGCAACGCCGTCGCGGATCACCGCGGTGCGGATGGCGATGGCCATGTCGAGGTCGCCGCCGAAGTCCAGGTAGCCGACGGTGCCGCCGTACAGGCCGCGCCGGGTGACCTCCATCTCGTCGATCAGCTCCATCGCGCGCACCTTCGGGGCCCCCGAGAGGGTGCCGGCGGGGAAGGTCGCCACGAGCGCGTCGTAGGCCGTGCGGTCGGGGCGCAACCGGCCCACCACCGTCGACACGATGTGCATGACGTGGCTGTACCGCTCGACCGACATGAAGTCGAGCACCTCCACGCTGCCCGCCTCGCACACCCGACCGAGGTCGTTGCGCGCGAGGTCGACGAGCATCAGGTGCTCGGCCCGCTCCTTGTCGTCGGCGAGCAGGCTGCGGGCGTGCTCGGCGTCCTGCTCGGGGGTGGCGCCGCGGGGGCGGGTGCCGGCGATCGGGTGGGTCATCACGCGGTCGCCGTCGACCTTGACCAGGGCCTCCGGGCTGGAGCCGACGACGTCGTAGGTGCCGCCACCGGGCAGCGGCAGCCGGAGCAGGTACATGTAGGGGCTGGGGTTCGAGGCCCGCAGCACCCGGTAGACGTCGAGGGCGTCGACCGGGCAGTCGATCTCGTACCGCTGCGAGGGCACGACCTGGAAGACGTCGCCGGCGCGGATAGCCTCCTTGGCCCGCTCGACGTTCGCCTCGTACCTCCCTGGCGGCAGCTGGGGTCTGACGCTCGGCTCGGGCCCCTGCAGCACCGCCACGGTGCTCTCGGCCCCCGCCGACAGCTCGGCGGTCATCCGGTCCAGTCGCGCGACGGCGTCGACCCAGGCCTCGTCGACCCGCTCGTCGGTCGCGTCGTAGTTGATCGCGTTGGCGACCAGCAGCAGCGACCCGTCGCTGTGGTCGAGCACCGCCAGG
>JBKJTJ010000126.1:0-7792 GCA_046590855.1 Actinomycetota bacterium | reverse complement strand
CTGGCCGGACGCGACGAGGCAGCGCAGCGCTGGTACGCCGGGGCGCACGGCCCGCGCGACCCGTTCGCCGAGCAGGCCCCCGCCGCGTGCACGACCTGCGGGTTCTTCCTGCCGATGTCGGGCGCGCTGCGCAGTGTCTTCGGCGTGTGCGCTAACGAGTGGTCGCCGTCGGACGGGCAGGTCGTCAGCCTCGACCACGGCTGTGGGGCGCACAGCGAGACCGACGTCGAGGCCCGGGCCGAGCAGGTCGACACCCCGGTGCTGGACGAGATCGGTGACGTCGAGATCGTGCGCGACGACGTCCAGGTCGATGCCGAGGTCGAGGCTCAGGTCCATGCCGAGGTCGAGGCCGATGCTGAGGCTGAGGACCCGCCGCGGACGTGACCGACCCCTTCGGCACGGCCGGTGTCCGGACGCGGGTGCTGGCCGGCTGGGTCGCAGCACCGGTGCGGCTGCGCGAGGACGCCAACGCCGAGGAGGACCTCGCGCTCGGCGGCTACCGCGACCGCCTCGTGGTCGAGCTGGCCCAGAACGCCGCCGACGCCGCGGCGCGCACGGGCGTGCCAGGTCGCCTGCGACTGACCCTGCACGAACCGGCCGACGGACCCGCGGTGCTGGTCGCCGCCAACACCGGGGCACCGCTGACGTCAGAGGGTGTGGCCTCGCTCGCGACCCTGCGCGCCTCGGCCAAGGCCGCCGACGGCCAGAGCATCGGCCGTTTCGGGGTGGGCTTCGCCGCTGTGCTGGCGGTCACCGACGAGCCCGCCGTGCTCTCCCGGTCCGGCGGGGTCCGGTTCTCGCGCATCGACACCGCCGAGGCGGTCGCCGCCCAGGACGACCCCGCCCTGTCGGCCGAGGTGGGCCGCCGGGACGGGCACGTGCCGGTGCTGCGCCTGCCGTTCGAGGCCGATGGTGCGCCGCCCGAAGGGTTCGACACCGCCGTCGTGCTGACCCTGCGCGACGCGTCCGCCGCCGACGCGGTGCGGCGTCAGCTGACCGAGCTCGACGACGCGCTGCTGCTCGCGCTGCCCGCGACGGGGTCCGTCGAGATCGACGTCGACGGCGACCGACGGGTGCTCGAGGACGCCGCGTCCCGGTGGCACGTCCTGCGCCGGTCGGGCGCCTGGACGGACGCCGAGCGCGCCCGGCTGCTCGCCGACCGCCCCACCGAGGAGCGTCGCCAGCCGGGCTGGCAGGTGCTGTGGGCGTTGTCGCGCACCGCATCTGTGGCGGTACCGCAGTTCGTCCACGCCCCGACGACGACGGACGAGCCGCTGTCGCTGCCGGCGCTGCTGATGGCCGGGTTCGCGCTCGACCCGACGCGACGACACGTCGCCCCCGGACTGCTCACCGACCGGCTGGTCACCGAAGCGGCTCACGCGTACGCCGACCTGCTGGTCGAGCGCGCCGAGGCGGGTGACGACGTGCTGGCCCTGGTGCCGGTCGGCCTGGCCGCGGGCGCCCTGGACGGCTCGCTGCGCGCCGCGGTGCTGGCCCGGCTGCCGACCACACCGCTGCTGCGTCTGGTCGAGGACCCCGACGAGCGGGTGCGTCCGCGCGACGCGGTGGCCCTGGACGTCGGGGGAGACGACCCCGCCGCGCTCGCCGTCCTCGCCCCCCTGGTCGCCGGGCTGGTGGCCTCGCCGCGGTCCGCAGCGGCGGCGCACGCGGCTCTCGGGGTCGGGCGTCTCGCGCTCTCGGACGTGGTCGACGCGCTGCCGACGTCGGGGACGCCGTCCGTGTGGCGCACCAGGTACGCCGGCCTGGCGGGTCTGGCCGACGACGCCAACGCCCGCGAGGTGCTGGCCGCGCTGCCGGTGCCGCTCGCGGACGGCCGGGTCGTCCGCGGCGCCCGCGGGGTGCTGCTGCCGACCGATGACCGACTGCCCGTCTCGGCTCTCGCGACGTTGTCGCCGTACGGGTTGCGCGTCGTGCACCCCGACGCCGCCCACCCGCTGCTGGCCCGGCTGGGCGCGACGACGGCGACCGCGCGGGCGGTGCTGCAGGAGTCGGCGGTGCGCCTCGCGGTCGAGCAGAGCCCGGACACCGACGAGCCCGAGGACGTCGCTGACGCGGTCCTGGCGCTCGTGCGGGCGGCGCTGCAGGAGGCCGCGCCGGTGCCTGGAGCCTGGGCCGACGGCGAGGTGCACTGGCTCGCCGACCTGGCGCTCACCGACGCCGAGGACGAGGTCACCCCCGCAGGCGCCGTCGTGCTGCCCGGGTCCACGGCGGCGGCGGTGCTCGAACCGCGAGAGGTGGGGGTCGTCGACTCGGACCTGGTGCGGGTCTGGGGGCCCGACGTGCTGCGCGCGGTCGGGGTGCTGGACGGCCTCGCGGCGGTGCGTGCGGACGAGGTCGACCTGGACGACCTGCCGGAGCACCTCGCCGGGCTCGCCGACGTCGACGAGTGGGCCGACGAGACCGGTAGCGGCACGGTGGCCGAGCTGGTGGGGGTCCGGGACCTCGACATCGTCCGGTCGCAGTGCTGGCCAGAGGTGTTGCGGCACCTGGCTTCTGAGCCGGTGCTGCGTCGGGCTCTGGTCGAGCGGGTGCGGGTGGCCGGCGGTGACGGGTCGAGGTCGGTGCCGTCGTACACGGCCTGGTGGCTGCGCCGCGAGCTCGGCACCGTCGGGCTGCTCGACCCAGCAGCGGGCACCGGTCTGGGGGGTCTGCTCGACCGGGCGCCGCAGTGGGTGGCCGACCTGGACGGCGACGTCCGGCGTGCTCTGGGCCTGGTCGGCGACCTCGACTCGTCCGACGTCTCCCTCGCCGCGGTCGTGCTGGCGCGACTGGCCGACCCGGATCGAGACGTGGACGCGGCGACCTGCCTGCGGGCCTGGGCTCTGCTCGGCGAGTGCGCCGCCGACCTGGACGCCCCGGTGAGCGAGTCGACCCGGGTGCTGGACGGTGCCGGAAGTCGGGTGGTCGCGTCGTCGGAGGCGGTGGTGGCCGACGACCCGAAGTGGTTGCAGCGCAGCGATCTCGGGGGTCTGGTGGTCGTGACGCCCGCTCTGGCGCCGGCGCTGGCCGACCTGCTCGACGTCGCGCTGGCGAGCGAGGTGGCCGACGGGCGCGTCCGTGACGACGGCGTGGCGGCCGACGTCCCGACCGAGGTGGCGACGCTGCTGCCGCAGGCGCCGAGGCAGTGGTGCGAGCACGACCGCCTGCTGGTGGACGACGTCGAGGTGCAGTGGTGGGTCGACGCCGGCGGTGTGCACGCCGCCACCACCGACGGTCTCGCGCGCGGCCTCGCCATCGCGGCGGGGCGGTGGCCGGCCCGGCACGCACTGGCGCGGGTGCTGGCCGAGCCTGGTGACGTCGTCCGACTGGTCGTCGAGGACGCCGCGGGCTAGGACCTGCTGCGGCGGGCGGCGGCGGCGTTGCCCCGGCCGCGACGCACGTAGGCCAGGCCCAGCGCGCCGATCACCACCCCGGCCACGCACGCCCAGGGCCACCAGTCGCGCCGTCCGGTGTGCAGCGCGGGAACCAGCAGCGTGACCGCCAGCGCGATGGCCCACACGACGATCCCGGCCAGCACGACGCGCGGCACGTCGACACCGAGCGGCTCGACGGTGCGCGGCGGCGCGGGGCTCGGGGACGGGGTCACGGCAGCCAGTTTAGGTGCGTCTCGAGGTCGTTCGGGGGCCGCTGGGTCTGACAGCATGTGCGCTGCACGGACGGCCCCACCGGCCGGCGGACCAGTCCAGATCCATCAGCCGGGAGGCGACCCATGGCCACGACGTCGACGCGTCACGAAGGTGCGGTGCAGCGGTACTTCCGCATCGCGGAGCGCGGTTCGTCCGTGGCGCAGGAGATCCGCGGCGGGGTCGCGACGTTCTTCACCATGGCCTACATCGTGGTGCTCAACCCGCTGATCATCGGCACGCAGACCGACAGCACCGGGGCGTTCCTCGGCGGCGGTCCGGCGCCCGACCTGCCGAAGGTCGCCGCCGTGACCGCCCTGGTCGCGGGGGTGATGACGATCCTGATGGGCGTCGTCGCCAACTACCCCCTCGCGCTCGCGACCGGGTTGGGGCTCAACGCCTTCGTGGCCTTCGGCATCGCCAAGCTGCCGGGGATGACGTGGGCCGACGCGATGGGCCTGGTGGTCCTCGAGGGGCTGATCATCCTGGTGCTGGTGCTCACCGGCTTCCGCGCCGCGGTGTTCCGCGCCGTGCCGCGCCAGCTGAAGACGGCGATCAGCGTCGGCATCGGCCTGTTCATCACGATCATCGGGCTGGTCGACGCGGGCTTCGTGCGCAAGCCGGCCGGCCCGACGCCGGTCGAGCTGGGGATCGGCGGGTTCCTCGCCGGGTGGCCGACGCTGGTCTTCGTCCTGGGGCTGCTCGCGATCATCGTGATGATGGTCAAGCACGTGCGCGGGGCCATCCTGATCGGGATCGTCGCCGCGACGGTGCTCGCCGTGATCGTCGAGGCCGTCGTGGGCATCGGGTCGCAGACCGACGCCACCGGCAAGGTCGTCAACCCGCAGGGCTGGGGACTGAACGTCCCGGCGCTGCCGACCAGCGTCGTCGACAAGCCGGACTTCGGCCTGCTCGGCCACTTCAGCCTGCTGGGTTCGTTCTCCGCCATCGGGGTGGTCAGCGCGGGACTGCTCGTCTTCACGCTGCTGCTCGCCGACTTCTTCGACACGATGGGCACGATGGTCGCGATCGGTGCCGAGGCCGGCCTGCTCGACGCCGAGGGCAACCCGCCGAACGCCCAGCGAATCCTCGTCGTCGACTCCATCGCGGCCGCGGCCGGTGGCGCGGCCAGCGTGTCGAGCAACACGTCGTACATCGAGTCGGCGTCGGGGGTCGGCGAGGGCGCGCGCACCGGGCTCGCCTCGGTCGTCACCGGGGTGCTGTTCCTGCTCGCGACGTTCCTCGCACCGCTGGTCTCAGTAGTCCCGTACGAGGCCGCGACGCCCGCGCTGGTCGTCGTCGGGTTCCTGATGATGCAGCAGGTCAAGGGGATCGACTGGGACGACCTCGAGATCGCGATCCCGGCGTTCCTGACGATCGTGCTGATGCCGTTCACCTACTCGATCACCGCCGGGATCGGCGCGGGCTTCGTCTCGTACGCGGTCATCAAGGTGGCGCGCGGCAAGGCCGGGCAGGTGCACCCGCTGCTGTGGGTCACCGCGGTGCTGTTCGTCGTGTACTTCGCCATCGACCCGATCAAGAACGCCATCGGGGTGGGCTGAGCGGTGCGCTATCGGGACTGGCTGCTGGACGACGCGGCACGGCTGCGCTCGGCCGCCCGAGACGCGGCGCAGCAGCCGGTGCCGACCTGCCCGGGGTGGGTCGGTCGTGACCTGGTCGACCACGTCGGCGAGGTCTACGCCCACAAGACCGCGGTGCTGCGCCTCGGACGGCGCCCGGTCGAGGGCGAGTGGCCGTGGGCGCCGGACGACGACACGGTGTTCGCCTGGTTCGACGCCCACCTGGCCGAGCTGGTCGACGAGCTGGACTCTCGAGCGTCCACCGACCCGGCCTGGACCTTCGCGGCCGGTGACCAGACGGTCGGCTTCTGGTGGCGCCGGATGGCCCACGAGACGGCGATCCACCGGGTCGACGCCGAGCTGACCGCCGGGCGCGCGCCGTGGCCGCACGAGGACGAGCAGGCGGTCGACGGGATCGCCGAGCTGGTGGGGCTCGCCGGTGAGCAGTCCGTCCTGTCGGCTGCCGAGGCGGGGTCCGGCGTCCCCGGGACGGTGCTCGTGAGCAGCGGCGACAGCGCGCTGCTGGTCACGATGACGGACGACGGGCAGCGCGTCGCGCCGTCAGCCCCCGGGACGGGTGCCGATGCTGCGGTGGTGGGCTCGGCGTCCGACGTCTTCCGAACGCTGTGGAACCGGCCCACCGACTCACCGGTCGAGTGGTCGGGTGATCCCGATGTTCTGCAACGGTTCCGTGCTCGTCTCGCGCTGGGTGCAGCCTGACTCAGTCGTCGGTGGGTGGCGGGGGAGCGGCGCCGTCGCGCTCGTCGCGGTCGGCCCACTCGAGCAGGGTGTCGAGCGAGAACACCGCCTCGTCGATGCCCGCATGCAGGTCACCGCGCTGGGCGTACCGCGCGGGAACGGTCGCGATCGTGCACTCCTGCGGCTGGACGTCGTCGATCTCGTCCCAGCCGATCGGCGTCGACACGGTGGCTTCGGGCGCACCGCGCACCGAGTAGGCGCTCGCGATCGTGTGGTCGCGGGCGTTCTGGTTGTAGTCGACGAACAGCG
Organism: Actinomycetota bacterium; assembly: GCA_046590855.1. GTDB lineage: Bacteria > Actinomycetota > Actinomycetes > Actinomycetales > Angustibacteraceae > JACMOY01. Next base: position 1,560 of record JBKJTJ010000126.1, on the reverse strand, counting down.
CGGTCGGGTCGCGGTCCTTGCGCCACCACGTGGTCGTGACCTCGGTGGGTGCGCGGCGCTCGACCTCGCGGGCGAAGGCCAGCGCGGCCCGACGGACGTCGGCGAACCCCCACCGCGGCTCGATCCGCACGTACACGTGCAGCCCAGCGCCGCCTGAGGTCTTCGGCCAGCCGACCGCGCCGAGCTCGTCCAGCACCTCGTGGGCGACGTGCGCGACCCGTCGCACCCGGTCGAAACCGCACTGCGGCATGGGATCCAGGTCGATCCGCCACTCGTCGGGACGCTCGGTGTCGGCCCGGCGCGAGTTCCAGGGGTGGAACTCCACGGTCGACATCTGCACCGCCCAGATGACGCTGGCCAGCTCGGTGACGCACAGCTCGTCCGCGTGCCGGTCGAACCGAGGGAAGTGCACCCGAACCGTCTCGACCCACGGCGGCGCGCCGTTCGGCAGGCGCTTCTGGTGCACCTTCTCGCCGCTGACCCCGTCGGGGAAGCGGTGCATCATGCACGGCCGCTCGCGCAGGGCGTTGACGATGCCGTCTCCCACGCTCACGTAGTACTTCGCCAGGTCGAGCTTGGTGTGGCCCCCCTGCTCGAAGTAGACGCGGTCGGGGTTGGAGATCCGGACCTCGCGGTCACCCACGGGCAGCAGCACTGCGGGGGACTTGCTCGCGCTGGTCGCCACCCTCGGCAACCTACCTGGACGTGCTCGCGGCGTCACCGAAGGTGTTGTCCACAGATGTGCTCTGAGCTCTGGTGGCTGTCGGTGCCGTCGTCTAGAATCGAACACGTGGACGATAACCAGGGTCAGGAGGCGGCGCACTCGCGGCACTGACCACTGCGGTGTCCACGATGCGCGAGGTCGGCCCGTGGCAGGCCTGCGACGCCGAGGTCGCCGAGCTCATCGTCGCGGTCGAGGTCGCCACCCGCGCCCTGGCGGGGGTGCAGCTGGCGGCCATTGCCGAAGGTGTCACCCGGGGTCTGCCCCTGACCGCGGGGGCCGGGACGGGCCGGGCCGCGCCCGGGCGGTGGGTTCGGTCCCTGATCCCGGTCAACCCCGGTGACGCGGCTCGGCGGGCGGACCTAGCCGACGCCCTGTTCACCAGCACCGGCCCCGGCCCAGGTGCCACCGAGCTGGCACCGACCCGCGACGCCGTGCGGGCCGGCCAGGTGAGCACCGCCCACGCGGCCCACATCCTCGACGCCGTCCGCCAGCTGTCCCCACCACACACTCCTGCTGGGCTGATTGACGAGGCGACCCGGGCCGAGGCCCAGACCCTGCTGCTCAGCTGCGCGACGGGCGGCGGGCCGGACGGCACCCCGCACGCACCGCTGGACCCGACCCAGCTCGCCAAGGCCGCCCAGGCGCTGACCGCGACCCTGGACCCCGGCCACGGGGACCGCCTCACCAAGGACGAGGACGCCCAGTACGCCCAGCGGGCATTCACCATCACCCCGCTCCCCAGCGGCATGTGCCACGCGGCGGGCCTGCTCACCAAGACCGCCGGGCACGCCCTGATCGGAGTCCTGCAGTCCCTCTCAGCACCCCAACCCGCAGCC
>JBKJTJ010000109.1:0-6035 GCA_046590855.1 Actinomycetota bacterium | reverse complement strand
GCCTCGAACAGGTCGGCCGGAGTGCAGTCGTTCAGGACGAGTCTGGGGCGGGTGTTGAGCTCGTTCTCCACGGCGAGCAGGTGTCGTTGGGGGTGCGCTTTGAGGTCGGTGCCCTTGGGGAAGTAGTCGCGGAGAAGCCCGTTGGTGTTCTCGTTGGAACCGCGCTGCCATGGTGAGTGCGAGTCGCAGAAGTAGACCGGCGCGCCGAGGGTCTTCGTAATGGTGGTGTGCCTGGCCATCTCGGTGCCCTGGTCCCAGGTGATCGAGCGCAGCAACCCCGGCGGCAGGTCCCTCATCCGGGCCAGCAGTGCCTCATGCAGTGCCTGGCCATCACGCAGCGGAAGGTGCAGCAGCCGAACCAGCCGGGTCTGCCGCTCGACCAGCGTGCCGATCGCCGACCCCTGGCCCTTGCCGATGATGAGGTCCCCTTCCCAGTGCCCGGCCTGGGAGCGATCCTGGGGACGGAAGGGGCGCTGATGGATCGTCAGCATCGGCTGCTCGAACCGGGGGCGCCGGCGGTCCACGTGCTGGTGAGCGCGGCGGTGGTCACGCCCGGTGCGCAGCGGTGAGCGGTGGTGCGGGGCGAGCGTGGAGCCGCGGACCAGGACCGATCCAGGCTGGTAGACGGCCTGGTAGATGCTCTCGTGGCACAGCCGCATCGCCGGGTCCAGGGGGAAGCGGGCCCGGAGGTGACGGCTGATCTGCTGCGGGCTCCACCGCTGGCCCAGGAGCTCACCGACCACCTCCCGCAGCTGCTCGTTCTTCTCCACGCGCCGGGGGTGCTCGCGGGCCCGGCGAGCGACCGCGCGACGGTGGGCATCGAAGGGGCGGTACGGGCCGTGGCGGCCGCTGGTCGCGTTTCGCCGCAGCTCACGCGAGATCGTCGAGGGCGCCCGGCCCAACCGCTGGGCGATCTGCCGGACGCTCACCCCGCTCTGGCGCAGGTCGGCGATCTGGATCCGCTCATCCTGAGACAGGAACCGGTCGCTGACCTGACGGACCACGAGCCGGTCCAACGGCGGCACGAAGCCCACGACCCCGCCCTTGCGGTAGGTCTTATAACCACGCGCCCAGTTGCTGCCCGCCGTCGCTGAGACACCGACCTCACGCGCCGCGGCCCGGATGCCCCAGCCACGAGCACGCAGCTCCATGAACCGCGCCCGTTTGGCCGACTGCGGGCGCCGGCCCGGGCCCTTCTTCACACGCCGAATCGAGGACAACACAACCTCCATGATCAAGGAAGTGTTGCGACGACGGCTAGAAACCACCCGTTCGAAAACTGAACAGTCTGAACGCCGTCGTTATGGCCTCATTTTCGAGCGTCGTCGACACTGCGGGACGGCGCTTCAATTCGTCTATCCAGACGACTCAGCCCTGGTCCAGGCGCTCCAGGATCGCGTTCATCGCCTCGTCGGCGTTCTTGCCGTCGAAGATGTTCTGGGCGTGGTCGGCGCCCGAGAGCATGATCACCTCGTTGTCGTCGCCGGGGCCGGCGTCGGCGAGCTGCTGCGACACATCGGCGACCGGCTCGTCCTCGCTGGCGATGAAGAGCTTGGGCTCTTCGCCCAGGCCGTCGACGACGGTGTTGGGTGAGAGAAGCACCAGCTGGTCGGGCAGATCGGGCTGAGCCGAGGCGAGCTGGAGGATCGCGTCGGAACCGGCGCTTCCACCGACGAGGGCGACGGCCTCGTGTCCGCCTGCCTTGAGGCGTTCGACCGCGGCTTGGATCGACTCCTGGGTGATGTCCTCTACTGCGATGACGGTGGCGCCCTGTTCAGCAATCGCTGTGGCCTGCTCCTCCCAGCTGGCCGCGTCGAACGCGGCACCGTGTGCCAGCACTACGCCGTAGTCACCGTCGCCCCACTGGAGGGCCGCACTCCCGCCGATCTCGATCTCGGCGCCGGAGGAATCGCCGCCTGATCCTGGCGAGACATCGCCGGAGCAGCCGGTCACTACGAAAGCGAGGAGGAGGGACAGGAGTCCGAGGGCAGTCTTCATCACTCGACCGTACGGGCAGCTCGCGCGGGCACTCCCTTCAGGGCAAGGAACACCACGTTCATGTCAATCAGCCCGCGGGCTGCAAGGAATCAGCGCAGGAGGGGCAAGGAGCCCTTTGCGCCCGTACCTCGCCTCGATTCGGGGCGGCCCATTTTGACCCGTATCGCCATGCTTGCCAGCGCGGACTCAAGTGCGTCACCTCCCCGCGAGTCGGCTTCAAGGAATGGGTGGGCAGAGCAGCCTGCAGCCCGGCGATGCGATCCCGCGTTGATGTCGGGAACGTGACTGTTTTCCGTCAATTGTGTCATCGACCCAGCGCCGAGCCCTGCTCCAATCCGGCTCTGGGCGGGCGATGAGCGCACATCGGGCCGCGAGGAGGGCGACCTCGCCGCGAGGGAGAGATCGGTCACCTCGATCACGCCACCAAGAGTGCGAGTAGCTCGCTATGCAGCCAGGTGCGGTATTCGTCGGAGCTCCACCCGTTCTCGACGACGAGCTCGCGGTAGATCGCCGGCCCCGAGAGCATCAGGAGCAGGTCGTTGGCTTTGGCCTGGGTCAGCTCCGGCCGTAACCCGAACGTCGTGCCCCAGTGGGCGATCAGCACTGCGTAGCCCTCGCGGCGCAGACGCTGGCTGCGTTGGTGCACTTTGGTGGCTTCGGGTTCGTGGGCCGCGGCCCGCACGGTGTCGTCGAGGACGGCTACCCGCTCGCAGATCGCGGTGTTGCCCATGACGAAGTGGGCCGCGGACTCCTCGACCGAGGTGGCGGCCAAGACTGCGGCGTACCACGGCTGTTCGGGGGGAGGCTTGGGATCGTCTGCACCAAGGACAGCATGGTCGTAACAGGCCCCCAGCAGCTCGGCCTTGGTATGGAAGACCAGGTAGACCGTCTGCACCGCTACACCGGCAGCCTTGGCGACGTCAGTCATGCGAGTGCCTGTGTAGCCGCGCTCGACGAACACCGCATGCGCACCGCGGATTATCGCTAGCCGCGTGAGCTCGGCGCGCTCGCGTCGGGTGGGCTTCTTGACGGTAACCACTTGACGGACACCTCCTGATGCTCACACACTAACCGGTGTCAGTCACTAGTGATTGACTCTAGTCAAGTACGGAGGGTTTCCCATGGAGGCAGCCACACCGTTTCTGGTCCCGCCACCGTCCGAGCGCACGACGCCTTGGCGGCTGGTGGTCGACGGGCAGCGCAGCGGCGGGATGAGCTTGGGCGATTTCGTGCTCCCACCACGGACACCCGGTCCCTCACGGCACGTGCACACCCTCGAGGATGAGGCCGCCTACGTCATTGACGGGGTGCTTACCGCCGAGGTCGGCACGCAGCGCTTCGACGTCGGGGCGGGGGCGTTCCTGTGGATGCCCCGAGGTCTGCCCCACACCTTCGCCAACCTCGGCGACGAGCCAGCACGCGGCCTCGGGCTGATCAACCCCAGCGGCTTCGAGCACTTCTTTGCCGAGGTGTCCGAATACGTCGCGTCGACCGGCGGACAGCCCGACCCAAACGTGATCCTGCAGATCAACGAACGATACGGCGTCTACCCAGCCGAAGGCGCACCGCTCATCTAACCGACGATGCCCAACGGCGTGACCTCGTGCGACCGCCTTCCCGCACCAAAGGTCGGCGCGGACCGGAGATGCGCACCACGGCCGGCCGGCGACTCCGCCGCGGCCCTGCGCGTCATCCCCCCGCTCGACACTGGACTCCGCATAACACCGACCCTGATCGAGTCGGCGCGGTCGGGTGGCTATGCAATGTCGTCGCCGTCGTCCTGGGTCTGAACACGTTCGTGGGGGCGTTCTTGGCTGCCTAACCGCCCGCGGTTCTCCGGGCGGCTGGGCCAGGGCTGACCGGGCACAGGTGGTACGCCCGTGCTGAGCCGGCCGATGAACAAGTCCTGACTTAGCCTGGTGCTCCAGGCGCCCGGCGGCGACATCGGCTACGTGCTCATGGGCGGCCGTGATCGCGGTGCGGGTCTGCAGGACTGAAACTGGGATGCGTACGCAAGGTGCTCACTGGCAGGCTTTCCTGATGTCCACCCGTATCCGCCCCGGAAATGCGCAGGACCACGAGCGGCTGCTTCAGGTATGGCGAGCGGCGGTCGAGGCGAGCCACTCGTTCCTCACCGCGAATGACGTGAAGTGGTACGAGACGGTGGTGGCCGGGTACCTGCCGCAGATGAGGGATTTGCGGGTCGCTATCCACTAAACCGAGGAAGTGGTGGGATTCCTCGCCCAGGATGCTGGAGAGATCCACATGCTCTTCGTCGACCCTGCGGCTCAGCGCAGAGGCGTCGGAACGGCCCTGCTCGAGGACGTTGCCTCCGGTTTCGGCGCGCTCCGCCTTGACGTCAACGAACAAAACCCGACGGCACGCGCGTTCTACTCGGCACGGGGCTTCATCACGGTAGGCCGCTCAGACACCGACGGCCAGGGCCGCCCGTTCCCCCTCCTGCACCTGCGACGCGAGCACGCCGCGCAGACGATGCCTATCGAGGGATCGGACGGTTGAGGTAGGCGGGACTGGTTCGCGACGCGCACCACCGGGTTCCTGCCGCGACGGTCTGACGGGCCGCATCGACCACCCGCCCCGGATCTGCAATGAGCAGCCGCTACGGCGAGGTGAGTCCAGTAAGATGTACGACGTGGCGGTGAGCCTGTCCCTGCTGACGCGGGCGCAGTCACCGTGACCGTGGGGCAATCGCGGACCACGACAGGTTCGGCGGGGCACCGAGCCAGCGGCACGGTTCGACGTAGGGCTGGTCGCCACTGAGCGCAGTACCCCGCCGCCGGCTAAATCCATGACGATGCCGGTGACCCATGGGGACTGCGGGCTGGCCAGGAACAGTACGGCCCTGGCGACATCGTCGGTGGTGCCGAGCCGGCGTGGGGGCCCGGTGACCAGCTGGGCCTGTACGTCGGGGGGACCCGGTGCTGGTTGTTTCGGTCAAGATGGTCTCGGTGGCCTTCGACTGACAGACCTGCACGACGGAAGGCCAAGCCCGGATGAGGACGTGCGTCATCTCACCGCTATTAGGCCTCGCGGCTGGTTGCCATAGTCCGCCGCGGATCGCCTGCGCTCGTGGCAGGCCTTGTCGATTCGCCCAGACGCTGGGGCCGAGGTGGGCCTGATTTGGCGACGGCGGCGCGGGGAGTTGTATGGCTTTTCAGCGCAGCGTCGGGTGTGTCCCACGGCATTTGCGGGGGGCATATGGGGTTCAGGACCACATCCACGCGGTGGGTGGCTGCAGGGCAGCAGCGATGGCGGCGCGAACCGCTGCCGCGTGCGGAACAAGGACTGGGAGACCGTCGGCGAGCACGTCGTGCTCAAGGGCGATGCTCAGGCTGCGCAGGGTCCGCAGCGTGTTGCTCACCGGGGCGGGGATGGGCCCGTGCTCACCGGCGGCGAACAGCGTGGTGATGTGGGAGAGCCAGCCGGTCGCCTCGTCCGGGGTGAGCCGGGTGTCGGTCAGGACCAGGGCGATGGCGTGGGCGATGCGGTCGTCCTCTTGGTCGCGGAACACCGTCTGGGTCGGGGTGACCAGCCGCAGTGCGAGCACGTCGAGCAGCACCGTCGAAGCAGCGGCTCCGGCGCGGCCGAGCTCACCGAGGGCGTCTGCGCCGTGGGCGGCGGCGTGGAGCCAGCCCAGCTGCGGGTCGTGCCCGCGCAGGTCGCTCTCGCGGGGGTACCACCGAAGCACGGCGTCGGTCCATGACTGGTGTGTGACACCGGCACTGGCCAGGACGGCCAGGACCAGCGGCGCGAAGGTGCGCGCCTGAACCTGGGGGTCGTCCAGCCGCTGGGCGCAGATGTCGCCGAGCCGCTGGGCTTGCTCGGCGCTGAGACGTCCTTCGTTGACCATCGTCGCCACCTGGCTGTACGCACCGGCGTCTCGCACTGCGGGGTCGGGCGAGGCGAGGTCGGCGATGAGCTGGGCGAGCTGGTCGTCGGTTGGCACCACGACACCCTAGGGGCCGATCTGCCCAAATGCCGGCCTTGTCTCTGCCAGTGGCGACGGCGACGGCGCT